>NZ_JBEYVI010000017.1:0-194896 GCF_040643955.1 Streptomyces sp. NPDC047061 | reverse complement strand
ATCTCGATCCCGGTCGCGCTGGAGATGAAGATCCCGAAGGCGTTGCCGGTGATGGTCGAGTGGGTGATCGACCCGGAGACGTAGGAGAGGCCGCCCCGGTCGACGAGGGTGCCTACGTCACCCCGCTGGTCCGCAAGCTCGCCGCCGAGAACGGCGTCGACCTGGGCTCCGTCAAGGGCACCGGCGTCGGCGGCCGGATCCGCAAGCAGGACGTACTCGCCGCCGCCGAGGCCGCGAAGGCCGCCGCCGCAGCCCCGGCCCCCGTGGCCGCCGCCGCTCCGGCTGCCACCGCTGCCAAGAAGGCCCCGGCGCTGGAGGTCTCCCCGCTCCGCGGCCAGACCGTCAAGATGACCCGCATCCGCAAGGTCATCGGCGACAACATGGTCAAGGCGCTGCACGAGCAGGCCCAGCTGTCCTCGGTCGTCGAGGTGGACGTGACCCGCCTGATGCGCCTGCGCGCCCAGGCCAAGGACTCGTTCGCGGCCCGCGAGGGCGTCAAGCTCTCCCCGATGCCGTTCTTCGTCAAGGCCGCCGCCCAGGCGCTGAAGGCCCACCCGGTCATCAACTCCCGGATCAACGAGGCCGACGGCACCATCACCTACTTCGACACCGAGAACGTCGGTATCGCGGTGGACTCGGAGAAGGGCCTGATGACCCCGGTCATCAAGGGCGCCGGCGACCTCAACATCGCCGGTATCGCCAAGGCCACGGCCGACCTGGCCGGCAAGGTCCGCGGCAACAAGATCACCCCGGACGAGCTGTCCGGCGCGACCTTCACCATCTCCAACACCGGCTCGCGCGGCGCGCTGTTCGACACGATCATCGTGCCGCCGAACCAGGTCGCGATCCTCGGCATCGGTGCCACGGTCAAGCGTCCGGCCGTCATCGAGACGGAGGAGGGCACGGTCATCGGCGTCCGCGACATGACGTACCTGACCCTGTCCTACGACCACCGCCTGGTGGACGGCGCCGACGCGGCCCGTTACCTGACGGCCGTCAAGGCGATCCTGGAGGCGGGCGAGTTCGAGGTCGAGCTCGGTCTCTGATCCCCAGCGGGTTCCACGGTGCCCCGTCCGGATTTCTTCCGGGCGGGGCACCGTCGTCCCACCAGGCAGCGTGTAAGTCTCGTCTCACCTGCGCGAAAGCGCCCCCGCGCGCCTCTCCCGAAAGGCGGTCCGGCCTTATTGTCTAAACGTCAAACGCCCTTAAGGAGCTCCCATGACCGCGCCCGTCGTCCACTCGCTGCGCGAACAGATCCGCGAGCACATCGTGGAGGGAATCGTCAGCGGGCGCTGGAAGCCGGGCGAGCGCATCGTGGAGCGCCGGATCGCGACGGAGCTGGAGGTCAGCCAGACGCCGGTCAGGGAGGCGCTGCGCGAGCTGGAGTCCCTCCGTCTCATCGAGTCGGCGCCGAACAAGGGCGTGCGGGTGCGGAACCTGACGGCGGCCGACCTGGAGGAGAGCTATCCGGTGCGGGCCGGCCTGGAGGCGATCGCCGCGGAGCTGGCGGCGGAGAAGCTGGCCGAGGACTGCTCGGCCCTCGAGCCGCACGTGGCCGCCCTCTACGACGCCGACCGCAACGCCGACGGCACGGCCCAGGTCCGGCACACGGTCGGCTTCCACCGCGAGCTGGTCCGGGCGGCCGGGAACTCGGTGCTGCTGCACACCTGGGAGGGCCTGGGCATCGAGGTCTTCACGGCGCTGTCGATCCGCTGGCTGGGCACGGTCCAGCAGTCGTACGCGGAGGAGCACGAGGAACTGGTGGCGGCCTTCAAGCGCCGCGACCCCCGCATCGCGGACATCGTGAAGTCCCACGTCCTGGGCTGCGCCCCAAGACCGTGAGTTCGGCACCGCCGAAATCCGCCGTCCCGGCTGATCGCCGCCGCGGCGGAAAAGAAGGGCGAGCCGAAGAGCGCCCCGAAGGGGGCGCGGGGCTGTGTCTGATGTGCGGCTCCGCCGCGTGGGCGCGACCAGCCACGACTGCGCCGCACCCGACCGACCACCGCCACCCGCAACGGCGAGCGGCGACGCCCGGCTCGGCGCCGCCGAAAAGCACCGTTCCCACTGAGCGCCGTCGCGGTGGAAAAGAGATCGTCGCACCCCCTCCCACACGAGCGCTCCCCCGCTCAAACACCGCCTCACCTGCGTAAACGTCGGCTGGATCACGTCACCCGGTGCCATTGCCGAAGGCACCCCGTGCCGACTTTCTCGGAATCGAGAGGTTTTGCCCTGCAACCCTTTGATCGATCATCGATCAGGGAGTTAGAGTCACGGACGGGCTCGCACCCGGGCCCTCTGCCCTGTCCTGCCAAAGACCAAGGGCACCCCCGAACCCCTTACCGATGAGGGAACCCCCTTCGACTGAGGAAGGCGGCGACATGACCGACCCCCAGGCCATCCAGCCGAGCGCGCTCGACCAGCTCCCCGACCGGGACCCGGAGGAGACCGCCGAATGGCAGGCCTCTCTGGACGCCGTGGCCAGGGAGGCCGGGCCGCACCGCGCCGCATACCTGATGCGCCGCACGCTGGAGCGCGCCGAGGCGGACGGCGTCGCGCTGCCGAAGCTGCTGGAGACGGACTACCTCAACACCATCCCCACCGCCGCCGAGCCGGCCGTCCCCGGCGACGAGGAGATGGAGCGGAAGATCACCGCGTGGAACCGCTGGAACGCGGCCGCGATGGTGACCCGGGGCAGCAAGTACGGCGTCGGCGGCCACATCGCCACCTTCGCCTCCGCCGCCTGGCTCTACGAGACCGGCTTCAACCACTTCTTCAAGGGCAAGGAGGGCGACGGGAGCGGCGACCAGCTCTACATCCAGGGCCACGCCTCCCCCGGCATCTACGCCCGCGCCTTCCTCGACGGCCGCCTGACCGAGGCGCACCTCGACCACTTCCGCCAGGAGGCCGGCGGCAACGGCCTCCCGTCGTACCCGCACCCGCGCCGCCTCCCCTGGCTGTGGGAGTTCCCGACGGTGAGCATGGGCCTCGGCCCGCTCTCGGCCATCTACCAGGCCCGTTTCAACCGCTACCTCACCAACCGCGGCATCAAGGACGTCTCCGCGTCCCACGTCTGGGCCTTCCTCGGCGACGGCGAGATGGACGAGCCGGAGTCGACCGCGGCCCTCGCGCTCGCCGCCCGTGAGGAGCTGGACAACCTCACCTTCGTCATCAACTGCAACCTGCAGCGCCTCGACGGCCCGGTCCGCGCCAACTTCAAGATCGTGCAGGAGCTGGAGGCCCAGTTCCGCGGCGCCGGCTGGAACGTCGTCAAGACGCTGTGGGGCACGGCGTGGGACGAGCTGTTCGCGCTCGACACGACCGGGGCGCTGGTACGCCGGCTGCGCCAGGTACCGGACGCGCAGGTCCAGACGTACCAGACCCGCGACGCCGCCTACATCCGCCAGGACTTCTTCGGCGCCGACCCGGCGCTCGCCGAGATGGCGAAGCTGCTCAGCGACGACAAGATCCTGGAGTGCTTCCACCTCTCCCGTGGTGGTCACGAGGCCCGCAAGGTGTACGCCGCGTACAAGGCGGCCGTCGAGCACAAGGGTGCGCCGACGGTCATCCTCGCCCAGACCGTCAAGGGCCACACCCTCGGCGACGGCTTCGCGTCGAAGAACGCCAACCACCAGATGAAGAAGCTGTCGGTGGACGAGTTCAAGACGATGCGGGAGCTGCTGGAGCTGCCGATCCCGGACAGCGCCTTCGTCGACGGCAAGGTGCCCTACGGCCACCCCGGCGCCGACTCCCCCGAGGTCCGTTACCTCCAGGAGCGCCGCGCCGCCCTCGGCGGCCCGGCCCCGGCCCGCCGCACGCACGCCCTGGCCCCGCTGCCCGCCGCCGCCGACAAGGCCTTCGCCTCCTTCGACAAGGGCTCGGGCACCCAGAACGTGGCCACCACCATGGCCTTCGTCCGCCTCGTCAAGGACCTGGTCCGGGACAAGGAGACCGGGAAGCGCTGGGTGCCGATCGTCCCCGACGAGGCGCGCACCTTCGGCATGGAGAGCCTGTTCCCGTCGCTGGGCATCTACTCGCCCAAGGGGCAGACGTACGAGCCGGTCGACCGCGACCAGCTGATGTACTACAAGGAGGCCAAGAACGGCCAGATCCTCAACGAGGGGATCACCGAGGCCGGTTCGATGGCCGACTTCATCGCCGCGTCCACCGCGTACGCGACGCACGGCGAGGCGATGATCCCGTTCTACATCTTCTACTCGATGTTCGGCTGGCAGCGGACCGCCGACCAGATGTGGCAGCTCGGCGACCAGCTCGGCCGCGGCTTCCTCGTCGGCGCGACCGCCGGCCGTACCACCCTGACCGGCGAGGGCCTGCAGCACGCCGACGGCCACTCCCCGGTGATCGCCGCGACCAACCCGGCCGCGCTGACGTACGACCCCGCCTTCGCCTACGAGATCGCGACCGTCGTCAAGGACGGTCTGCGCCGGATGTACGGCGAACCGGCACCGGGCGAGGACCCGAACGTCTTCTACTACCTGACCGTCTACAACGAGCCGCTCCCGCAGCCCGCCAAGCCGGCCGGGCTCGGCATCGACGAGGGCATCGTCAAGGGCCTCTACCGCTTCAACACGGCGGAGTCGGCCGGGCTGACCGTGCCGGCGAACGCCCCGCGCATCCAGCTGCTCGGCTCCGGTACGGCGATCCACTGGGCGCTCAAGGCGCAGCGGCTGCTCGCCGAGGAGTGGGGCGTGGCCGCCGACGTCTGGTCCGCGACCTCCTGGTCGGAGCTCCGCCGTGACGCGATGGAGGCGGACGCCGCCCTCCTCCGCGGCGAGGAGCGGGTGCCGTACGTCCGCCAGGTCCTGCACGGCGCCGAGGGCCCGGTCCTGGCCGTGTCCGACTACATGCGCCAGGTCCCCGACCAGATCGCGCAGTGGGTCGAGCAGGACTGGTCCTCGCTGGGCGCGGACGGCTTCGGTCTCTCCGACACCCGTGACGCGGCCCGCCGCCACTTCGGCGTCGACGCCGAGTCGGTCGTCGTGGCGGCCCTGGCCCAGCTGGCCAGGCGCGGCGAGGTCAAGGCGACCGCGGTGAAGGAAGCGCGGGAGCGCTACGGGCTCTGAGCGACCCGGGTGACCGCCGACGGCGCGGTCCGGCAGACACTGCCGGACCGCGCCGTCGGCGTCTGCCGCGCGCGGGACGCTGTGGATAACAATCCGCACCACTCCGCGTGCGCCCCCGCCGCACAGGCACGATGCTGGACCCGTGATGGACGAGACGGAGTTCTGGGAGCTGGTCGACGCGACCCGCGAGGCCGCCGAGGGCGACCCGGAGGAGCAGGCAGACCTGCTCGTGGAGCGGCTGCTCCAGCTGGAGCCGGACCTGGTCCTGGACTTCGCCCGTCACTTCGAGGCCCGCTACAACCGCGCCTACCGCTGGGACCTGTGGGGCGCCGCGTGGGTCCTGCTGGACGGGGCCAGCGACGACGCGTTCGACTTCTTCCGGTGCTGGCTCATCGCCCAGGGCCGGGAGATCTTCGAGGGTGCCCTGCACGACCCGGACGCGCTGGCGGAGCTGCTGGACGACTTCGACGAGGAGATCGACGGCGACGGCGAGGAGCTGGGGTACGCGGCGGACGAGGCGTACGAGCAGCTCACCGGGACCGTGGCACCGGACCTGGGCATCGCCCCCGCGCCCTCCGAACCCGAGGGCACCCCGGTCGACCTGGAGAACGAGCGGGTGCTCGCCGAGCGGTTCCCCAGACTCTGGGACCGCTTCAAGGAGTAAGGGGAGTACGGGGAGTGGGGGAATTCAGGAGCAGGGGAGCAGGGGTCAGGCGGCGGTACGGCGGCGGGTCATGTCGGACGGGATGTACGCCTGCGTCTGCTCGGCCTTGACCGCGTGGTGCATGGGCGCCGCGTTGGCCTGGTCGAGGGCGGACGCGGTGACCGCGGCCGGGCCGAGGACGACCGTCGCGACCGCGCAGACCACGGCCCAGGGCCCCCTGGACGACCTGGTCCGGCCGGCCTTCTCCGTGGCCTCCGTACGGGCTTCGGTACGACTGCTGTTCATGATCCCCACCTCCAGTCAGTGCTGCTGTCCATGACTGTAGGACGCGGGGATCTGAACAACCTGCGTGCCGCCTATGGCATTCCTTTGACATCCTCCCCCCGCTGGAAGCAGGAGGATTCCAACCCCGAGGAGTTGAGGTTCACGGACGCTCGACCGCTTGAGCGGTGTCATCCCTCCGGCGTGTCCCACCGCGACGCCGGGAGCTTAGCACGTCGGCTGAAGCCACCGGCCCTCTCGCCGGAGATTCGGTAGCCGCCTTCGTGGCCGTCGGCACCCTCCCCTGGAGCCGGGCCGCGCTCTCCCTGATCTCCGGGAGGAGGGCGATGAGGGAGGCGCCGGGGCAGTTGGTCATGTAGCCGTCCTTGTGGCCGGCCACGGCCGGCAGGGCGACGACCGCGCCCTCCCGGTAGCGGCTGAGGCCGTTGCTGGAGACCAGGCGGGCGCTGCCGCGCGGGTCGACGTCGGACAGCCCGAGTTTCCAGGCGGCGACGGCGGCGATCGAGTCGGCCATGGCGCGCGGCACGGGCACCCCGGCGGTGAAGGTGCCGAGGGCGGCGATGCCGGCGGTGCGGTGGTTGAAGCCCTGGGTGTGGGCGCCGGTGACGGCCCGGTCGGCGCCGCCCGCGCGGCCCTCGTAGATGGTGCCGCACCGGTCGACGAGGAAGTTGTAGCCGATGTCGTCCCAGGCGCGGTCTCCGGTCTGGCCGGTGTACAGGCGGCGGATGATCTCCGGGGCCTGGGCGCAGGAGTAGCCGTTGGGCGAGTCGGTGTGGTGCACGAAGACGGCGACGACCTTGTCGTCGTAGCGCGGCGGCGGCTGGCTGCGGCCGACGGTGGCGTCCAGCCAGGCCGAGCGGGGCACGATGTGCGGCCGGGGTGCCCGGTAGCGGGTCGCGGGGCTGGCGGGCGCGGGCGCGGCCAGGTGGATCGCGACCGGCCGGTCGGCGCCCCGGTCGCTCAGCACCAGCACGAGGACGGCGGTGAGGCCGGGCAGGCAGCCGAGCAGCGCCAGGACGGTGATCCTGGTGCGCCGCCCCGCTCGTGGGAAGACACGCATGGCACCCACTCTCGGGTTGATCGACCGCGCCCGCGATGTGTGCTGTGCCACCTGGTGGAACCATCGTCCTGGTCCGGGGCGTTTCAGGGGGTACACGCACGCGTGGCCGGTTCCGGCCGCCTCGCACGCGTGAACTGATCACGTGAACTGATCACCGGACCTGTCCCGGCCGTATTAAGGGCACCGAGAGAAAGGCGGCTCAGTGGACCTGCTCGACCTGGTGCTCGTACTGGTGGTCCTCGTCTACGCGGCGTCCGGTTACCGGCGCGGGCTGGTGGCCGGCTGTGTCTCGCTGGCCGGGTTCGTGGGCGGTGCGGTGATCGGCGTATGGGTGCTGCCGTGGGTGATGGAGCTGGTCACGCGCGGGACGGCGACGGCGACGGTGGTCGCGGTGCTGACGGTGCTGGTGCCGGCGGTGGTGGGGCACGAGCTGGCCGGGCGGCTGGCGCTGCGGCTGCGCCGGGAGCTGGACCAGGGGCCGCTCAGGGTGGCCGACGGGATAGGCGGGGCGGTCGCCAACTCGGTGGCGGTGCTGATCGTGGCCTGGGTGGCGGCGAGCGTCCTCGGCGCGTCCTCGTCGCCCGCGGTGACGACGGCGATCCGGGACTCCAGGCTGCTCGGCGCCGTGCAGAACACCATGCCGGACACCACGCCGGCCTGGTTCTCGCGGGCCACCTCGGCGCTGACCGAGGCGGGCTTCCCGCAGGTCTTCAACCCGTTCGAGAACGAGTCGACGGCACGGGTCGCCAAGCCGTCGGGTGACAACGTCACGGCGGCCGCCACGAACGCGGCCAAGCGCAGCACGGTCAAGATCGAGGGTTCCTCCGGCACCCAGGGCCGCGAGGGCAGCGGGTTCGTGTTCGCGCCGGAGCACGTGATGACCAACGCGCACGTGGTGGCCGGCATCGACAACCCGAGCGTGCGGATCGGCGGGGTCGGGCCGTCGTACGACGCGGAGGTGGTCCTCTTCGACCCGGACCGGGACGTGGCGGTGCTGTACGTGCCGCAGCTGCGGGCGCCCGTGCTGCGGTTCGACACCACGGCGGCGCGCGGGAACTCCGCGGTGGTGGCCGGCTATCCGCAGGACGGCGACCTGAACCTCCAGGCGGCCACGGTGGCCAACAGGGTGCAGGCCACCGGCCAGAACATCTACAACGACGCCACCGTGACCCGGGAGATCTACTCGATCCGCTCCACGGTCCGCCCCGGCAACTCCGGCGGCCCGCTCCTGACCACCGGCGGCAAGGTGTACGGCGTGGTGTTCGCCCGCTCCACGTCGGACGACGAGACGGGGTACGTCCTGACGGCCGACGAGGTCGCCTCGGACGCCACGCGCGGGGCGACCGCCACCTCGCCGGTGGACACCGGCGAGCTGATCACGTCCTGACGGTCACGGTGGTCGCGGTCACGACGGTCGCCGTCACAGCGCCCGGCCCATGATCACGTCGTCGACGTACTCGCCGTCCAGGAGGAACTCCCCCGGCAGCACGCCCTCGACGGCGAACCCCTCCGACTCGTAGAGCCGGCGCGCCGGGGTGTTGTGCCCGAGGACGCCGAGCCGGATCCGGCGGGCGCCGCGGCGGCGGGCCTCCTCCATCGCCGCCCGCAGCAGCGCCCGGGCCACGCCCCGGCCGCGGGCCTCCTCGGCGACCGCGAGGCCCTGGATCTGCCGGACGTGCGCGTTGGAGGCGATCTTGTAGGCGAGACCGAGCCGGACGTAGCCGACGATGCGCCGGTCGAGCTCGGCCACCAGGGTGCCCTCGGGGGCGTGGCGCTCGCTGAAGAAGGGGTCGTACGGCGGCTGCGGCCGGGGCAGGACCGCGTGCAGATACGACCAGGTGGCGCGGTCGAGGGCGGAGAGCTCCTCGTCGTCGTCGGGCAGGGCGGTGCGTATGTAGGGTTCCGGCATGCGGTCACCCTAAGTCGGCCGGCATCGGGGCCCCACGGGTTTTCCCCGGCCCTTCCCGGCATGCTGGGACCCATGGAACGTTCTCGTATCGCGGTGGCCGGCGCGTCCGGCCTCATCGGCAGCGCCCTGGTGCGGTCCCTGCGGGCGGACGGGCACGAGGTGGTGCGCCTGGTGCGGCGCGCGGCCCACGGCACCGGAGAGGTCTGCTGGGACCCCGAGGGGCAGTACGTGGACGCGGCCGGGCTGGCCGGCTGCGACGCGGTGGTGAACCTCGCCGGGGCGGGGATCGGCGACCGGCGCTGGACGGCCGCCTACAAGCGGGAGATCCGGGACAGCCGGGTGCTCGGCACGGCCGCGCTGGCCGAGGCCGTGGCGGCCCTGCCGGAGCCGCCGCGGGTGTTCGTGAGCGGCAGCGCGATGGGCTTCTACGGCGACACCGGTGACCGGGTCGTGGACGAGGACGCGCCGCCCGGGGACGGCTTCCTGCCGTCGCTGTGCGTGGAGTGGGAGGAGGCGGCGGCCCCGGCGCAGGAGGCGGGCGTGCGGACGGTGTTCACGCGCACGGGCCTGGTGGTGGCCCGCGGCGGCGGGGCCTGGGGCCGCCTGTTCCCGCTCTTCCGGGCCGGGCTCGGCGGCCGGCTGGGCGACGGCAGCCAGTACTGGTCGTTCATCGCGCTGCACGACGAGGTGGCCGCGATCAGGTTCCTGATGGACACCGAGGGCCTGGCCGGCCCCTTCAACCTCACCGCACCCCACCCCCTGACGAACCGTGAGATCACCGCCGCGATGGCCCGCGTGCTGCGCCGCCCGGCCCTCTTCCCGGTGCCCTCCGCCGTGCTCCGGGCGGCGCTCGGCGAGCTGGCCGGGGACGTGCTCGGCAGCCAACGGGTGGTGCCGAAGCGGCTGCTGGAGTCGGGGTTCACCTTCGCGTTCCCGGGCATCGAGGACGCGATCCGCGCGGCCTGACGACCCTTGTGACCGTATGCGACCGCCGTGCGACCGTGCCCTGTTCATGCGCGACTGCCCTTGACCGATCACGGCCCTAACCTCGACCCGAACTCGGGTATCCCCGGAGCCTGTTGGGGGCATCACGTCTCCACCGGACGCGCAATCGAGGAGGGGCCTCGTGCATGAGCCCGCGTACCAGGCGGACGTCGTCATCGTGGGAGCCGGTATCGCCGGACTCTCCGCGGCTCATCGGCTGAACAGCGCAGGAGTAACGACCGCGGTCCTGGAGGCCGCCCCTTACGTGGGCGGCCGTATGTCGACCGAGAAGGTCGACGGCTTCCGGCTCGACCGGATCGGCCAGCTCCTGTCCACGTCCTATCCGGAGCTACGCCTCGCCCCGGGACTGGACGCCCTGGTGCTACGCCGGTACGCGCCCGGCGTGCTGCTGCATCGCAACGGGCGCAGGCACCGGGCCGGCGCTCCGGCGGGTGGGGGAAGCGCGAGGGGCGCACTGTACGCCGTGCGCGCCCTGGCGAGCGCCCCCAGGAGCGGCTCGGCGGTGGCGCCGGCGCGGGCGACCGCACCGATGGGCGGCGCGGTCGACCAGGCCCGCCTGGGCGCCGCGCTGGGCCGCCTGGCGGTCACTCCCGTCGAACGGATCCTGGCCCGCCCCGAGCTCCCCGCCGCCCACGCCCTCGCGGAGCGCGGGGTGCCCGCCCGCACGATCGACGGCTTCCTGCGCCCGCTGCTCGCGGCCCTGCTCTGCGACCCCGAACTGACGACGTCGAGCCGCTGTGCGGACCTCGCCCTGCGCTCCTTCGCGAGCGGGCGGCTGTGCGTGCCGGAGGGCGGCGCCGAGGTCCTCCCCGACCTCCTCGCCCGCGCGCTGCCACCCGGCACGGTGCACACCGGCGTACGCGTCACCTCGGTCTCGACGACATCGGTGACGACGGCCGACCACGGCGAGATCCGATGCCAGGCGGTCCTCCTGGCCACCGACGCCCGGGCCGCCGCCGAACTCCTCCCGGGCCTGCGCGTCCCCGACTTCCACCGGGTGACGGTGGTCCACCACACGACGGACGAGCCGGCGAGCCTCACCACCGGAACGTCCCTCCTCCTGGACACGGACCGGGGCGGCCCCGTCTCCCACACCTCGGTCGTCAGCAACATCGACCCGACTCGCGCGCCCCAAGGCCGGGCCCTGATCTCCTCCACAGTCCTCGGCACTCCCCCCTCCGACATCGACACAGCGGTCCGCATGCACCTCTCCCGCCTCTACGGCACGTCGACGCACCGCTGGGAGACCCTCGCCGTCCACCACACCCCCGAGGCCATCCCCGCCATGCGCCCCCCGCACGACCTCCGCCGCCCCGTCCGCCTCCTCGCCGGCCTCTACGTCTGCGGCGACCACCGCGACACCAGCACGGTCCAGGGAGCCCTCCATTCAGCCCACCGAGCAACAGCGGCCATCCTGACCGACCTCGGCACAGCAGGCTCCCTGAACAGTGCAGAACCCCTGCAACGCCGAGCCGCCTAGCGCCCCGTCAGGAGAAGCGCGCCACACAGCGCCCCGTCAGGGGCGCGGGGCTGTATTTGACTTGCGGCTCCGCCGCGTGGGCGCGAGCAACCACGACGGCGCGGCACCCGGCAGACGGCCGGAACCGGCAACGGCGAGTCGCAACGGCCGGCTCGGCACCGCCGAAGAACGCCGTCGTGGCTGATCACCGTTGCGGCGGGAAAGAAGGAAGGCGAGCCGAGTGGGAGATCGGCTCGCCCAGTCCAGCAGCCCTCGGCCACGGCCCAGCGCAGCGGTTTGTCAGCCCAGTGCGGCGACCCTCTCCCGGTAGCCCTTCACCGGTGCCGCGTCCTTGTAGGGCTCCAGCCGTCGTTCGAAGTCCTTGACGTATTCGATCGCGCGGACCGAGCGCATCTCCGCCGCCGCTCCCGCCGCCTCCACGCCGAGTGCGCACGCCTGGTCGAGCTCGCCGAGGCCCAGGCGGGCCGTGGCGAGGACGACGCGGCAGAAGAGGCGGCTGCGGGCGTAGGAGGGCGCACGGAGCTGGAGCGAGCGCTCGGCGTGCTGGGCGGAGGCCCGGAACTGCTGGAGGTCGCGGTGGCAGTGGCCGAACTCGTCGGCGAGTTGGGCCTCGTCGAAGAAGCGTGCCCAGTAAGGGACTTCGTCGCCGGGACGGGCCGTCTCCAGCGCGCGTTCGGCGCGGACGAGCGCACCCGTGCAGGCGCGCACCTCGCCGAGGACCCCGTGGGCGCGCGCCTCGGCCGCGTGGAGCAGGGCCTGGACGACCGGCGGGGCGCTCGTGCCCACGCCCTGCTGGGCGACCCGCGCGAGCTGCACCGCCTCCCGGCCGTGGCCGAGGTAGACCGCCTGGCGGCTCATGGTGACGAGGACGTAGGAGCCGTAGGCACGGTCCCCCGCCGCCTGGGCAAGGCGGAGGGACTGCACGAAGTAGCGCTGGGCGAGCCCGTGCGCGGCGATGTCGTACGACGTCCAGCCCGCCAGCCGGGTCAGGTCGGCCGCCGCCCCGAACAGCTTGCGGCCGGTCTGCTCGCCGTACGTGCCGCGCAGCATCGGCTCGCACTCGTGCTCCAGGTAGCGGACGAGGGCCTGCCGGGCGTGGCCGCCGCCGTACTGGTCGTCGAGGGAGCGGAAGAGTTCGCCGACCGAGCGGAGCGCTGCGATGTCGCCGCCGGTCACCTTCTGGCCGGGGCCGCGTTCGGCCTGCCCGCGCGGGCGCACGGGTGCGAGCGGCACCGGCTTGGGCGCGGCGGGACGGGTCTGCGCCGGTACCCGGGCGGCCGGCGGCGCGGCCGGCTCGCCACGGGCCACCCGGTCGTCGGCGCGGCCGATCAGCCAGTCCCGGCTGGGGACGACCAGCCCGGCCGGGGTGAAGGCGATCTTGCGGAGCTCGGCGTGGCTGCCGGAGTCCTTGCGCCACAGCCCGCTGACGATGTCGACGGCCTCCTCGGGGGTGGCGGCGAACTCCAGCCCGGCGTAGACCGGGGCACAGGCGTCGAGCCCGAGGTCCTGGGCGGTGAGCCGACGGCCGAGGCGCCGGGTGAAGACCTCGGCGATCAGGGCCGGGGTGGTGCCCCGGGGCTGCTGGCCGCGCAGCCACCGGGTGACGGATGTCTTGTCGTATCTGAGATCCAGCCCGTGTTCGAGACCGAGTTGGTCGACGCGACGGGCCAGACCCGCGTTGGAGAACCCCGCTTCTGCGATGAGCGCGGCGAGCTGGCGGTTGGGGGTGCGCTGCGCGGGTCGGTCCGTCATCTGGAGTGCGGTCTCCTGCCTTCGGGCTCAGCTCGGTCGCTTGTGCCCGGATTGCCGGTGAGCAGCCCTTTTGGCACTCGTGGACGGCGCGAATGTAGCGGAGAGTGAGCAGTCGATCGCACATCTCGACGTTCATTCATCCGATCGTGTGAGGATTGACCCCCGGGCTGACGCGCGACGGGCAGACGTACAGTGGCTTGGGCGCGTTATGCGCCTGACGCACTGATCGCCTTATCGCCGAGGGAGGCGCTTGCCGTGAGTGAGTTGCGGTTCGTCCGCATGGGGTTCGGCGCGGATGCCGTCGAGTACCAGGAGGCGTGGGACGAGCAGCGCCGGGTGCACGCGGCGCGCTTCACCGACGAGGTGCCCGACACGGTCCTGCTGCTCGAACACCCCCCGGTGTACACGGCGGGCCGCCGCACCGCGGACAACGAGCGCCCCCTCGACGGCACCCCGGTCATCGACGTGGACCGCGGCGGCAAGATCACCTGGCACGGCCCGGGCCAGCTGGTGGGCTACCCGATCCAGAAGCTCCCGCGCCCGGTGGACGTGGTCGCGCACGTGCGGCGTCTGGAGGAGGCGCTGATCCGCGTGTGCGCCGAGTTCGGCCTGGAGACCTCCCGGGTCGAGGGGCGCAGCGGGGTGTGGGTGCTCGGCGACCCGGTGGAGCAGCGGCCGCAGGCTCTCGGAGGGCTCTCCCTGGACTTCGACCCCCGGCTGACGGACGAGGAGTTCGACCCCCGCCTCAACGGCCCGGAGTACGCCCCCTCCAACGCCGGTCAGCGCCGCGAGGACCGCAAGATCGCCGCGATCGGCATCCGGGTGGCCAAGGGCGTGACCATGCACGGTTTCGCCCTCAACGTGAACCCGGACAACAAGTGGTTCGACCGGATCATCCCGTGCGGCATCCGGGACGCCGGCGTCGCCTCCCTCGCGGGAGAACTCGGCCGGGACGTGACGATCGAGGAGGTCCTGCCGGTGGTGGAGCGGCACCTGAAGGCCGTCCTGGAGAACGCGGACCTCAGGCCGAGGGTGATCGAGAGAACACCGGCAACCGTCAGCCCGTCTGGGGGCACCCCCTCTGGGGGAGCTTGAGGACGAGGCCGTTCAGGCCGAAGCGGGGGTACGGGGGCGACAGCCCCCAGAGGTCAGCACCCACACCGGGTATTCGAATCCACGGGCGTACCCTGAAGGTCGCCGAAGAATCAATCGCTAGGGAGCCGGTCGTGTCCGCAGTCTCACCCGACGGACGCAAGATGCTGCGCCTGGAGGTCCGCAACGCCGAGACCCCCATCGAGCGCAAGCCCGAGTGGATCAAGACGCGGGCGAAAATGGGCCCCGAGTACACGAAGATGCAGAACCTCGTGAAGAGCGAGGGCCTGCACACGGTCTGCCAGGAAGCCGGCTGCCCCAACATCTACGAGTGCTGGGAGGACCGCGAGGCGACCTTCCTCATCGGCGGCGACCAGTGCACCCGGCGCTGCGACTTCTGCCAGATCGACACCGGCAAGCCCGAGGCCCTGGACCGCGACGAGCCGCGCCGCGTGGGCGAGTCCGTGGTCACCATGGACCTGAACTACGCGACCATCACCGGCGTCGCCCGCGACGACCTGGCGGACGGCGGCGCCTGGCTGTACGCGGAGACGGTCCGGCAGATCCACGAGCAGACGGCGGGCCGCGAGGCCGGCCGCACCAAGGTCGAGCTGCTCGCCCCCGACTTCAACGCGGTCCCCGAGCAGCTCGCCGAGGTCTTCTCGTCCCGCCCCGAGGTCTTCGCGCACAACGTCGAGACGGTGCCCCGGATCTTCAAGCGGATCCGCCCCGGCTTCCGCTACGAGCGTTCGCTGAAGGTCATCACGGCCGCCCGCGACTTCGGCCTGGTCACCAAGTCCAACCTCATCCTCGGCATGGGCGAGACCCGCGAGGAGGTCGGCGAGGCGCTGCGCCAGCTGCACGAGGCCGGCTGCGAGCTGGTCACCATCACGCAGTACCTGCGCCCGAGCGTCCGGCACCACCCCGTGGAGCGCTGGGTCAAGCCGCAGGAGTTCGTGGAGCTGAAGGAGGAGGCCGAGCAGATCGGCTTCTCCGGTGTCATGTCGGGCCCGCTGGTGCGGTCCTCGTACCGCGCCGGCCGCCTGTACCAGATGGCCGTCGAGAAGCGGGGGGCGTTCGTCGCCGCGCAGGCGGTCTGATCGCCGGGTCCGATCGCCGGGTTTGATCGCGGGTCCGATCGACCGACGCGGCCTGGCCGCCGAGCGTGTGAATTCACGCACAAACTATTACCGGTCAGTAGTGACCGAATGGACGCGGTCCTGACCGTCCTCGCTGATGAGGGCGTACGTCAGGGCCGCGTCAGCGTTCCGGGCCCGCGTATCAAGGTTTCATTGGCGTTTGACCGGTCGGTCACGCCCTGGTAACACCGAACAGTGACCCTGGTATCACAGCACGTACACCCACTTCGAGGGGGGACCTCCACCATGCAGGCCGCGCCCGTTCGCGCCACCGCGATCCCGTCCTTCACCGACGCGCTGCGCGCCGTCGAGTCGCTCCTCATGAGCGGCGGCCAGCGCACCGCCCGCCAGAACGCCTGGACCTCCGTACTGGAGGACCGCCGTCGCGCCAAGGACCGGGTCGAGGCCCAGCGCTTCCTGGAGCAGGCCGCCGGCCGCTCCTGACGCCCCCTTCCGCCACCCCTGTGGGGACACTGCCGTCGAAGGCACTCCCGGGGCCACGTAGACTTCGGGGCATGGCGAGGAAGGAACCCGCAGCGGACGCTGCAAATGCCGGACGACTGAAGCAGATCGTCCTGACGTACAAGATGACGCGCAAGGCCGACAAGGTGATCGGTCTGGTGCTTGCCGGTGTCGGTCTCGGCACCCTTGCGATCTTCCTCGTGATCGGCTTCTTGATCGGCCACCCGATCTATCTGGGCATCCTGGGTCTGCTGCTCGCCTTCCTCGCGACGGCGATCGTCTTCGGCCGGCGGGCCGAGCGGGCGGCCTTCGGCCAGATGGAGGGCCAGCCGGGCGCGGCGGCCGCCGTTCTGGACAACATCGGGCGGGGCTGGACGACGACGCCGGCGGTGGCGATGAACCGCAGCCAGGACGTGGTGCACCGGGCGGTCGGCAAGGCCGGCATCGTCCTGGTCGCCGAGGGCAACGCGAACCGGGTGAAGACCCTGCTGGCCGCCGAGAAGAAGAAGATGGCCCGGATCGTGGCCGACGTGCCGGTGCACGACGTGATCGTGGGCACGGGTGAGGGCCAGGTCGAGCTGAAGAAGCTGCGGACCACGATGCTCAAGTTCCCGCGCGTGCTGACCGGCCCCCAGGTGACGACCACCAACGACCGGCTGCGGGCGATGGGTGACCTGATGTCCAACATGCCGTTGCCGAAGGGCCCGATGCCGAAGGGCATGCGGATGCCGAAGGGCGGCGGCAAGGCCCGCTGAGCCCACGTACCCGACTCCTACGCCGATGGGGCGCCCGGATCTCACTCCGGGCGCCCCATCGGCGTAGGACCACCGCGCGCCCACCGGTCCGGCCGGCGAACGAGTCGGCCGCGACTCACTCGATCCACCGGACCTCCCAGCGGGACGACTCCACAAAGGATTCGAGTTCCGCCAGTGGCATCGGAATCGTCATGGAGCTTCACGAAGTAACCCTCGTAAAACCCCGACAGAATACGCCCTTGCTCCGCAAGCCGGATCTTTTCCATCCAATACCCCCGACAATCACCTCAGTGAATTCGATTTCCAGCTGCTCCCCGCGCCGCCCGAAGGGTGTGCTATCTCTTTCGCGTAAACAATAGCCTCGGCCACAACACGTGCGTCGGCCTCCCTCGGCGTGGGCATGAGGTACAGCGCATCCGCAGCATCTATGCGGACCTCACAGACGCAGTCTCCGGTATCCATGGCGCGGCATTCCACATAGTCGGCCTCTTCATGGATGCCGGCCACGCGGAAGAGGCGCTATTTCCGACCCGCGATCTCCACTACCTTCACCCGCGGAACCCCTTCGAATATGAGCACGCCTCCGCGCATGCCTCAGCGTGCACCATAGCCATATTGTCGCCCACTTCATTGGGTGAATCGACCCCCGACTCGGGTCCGCATTTTTCCGCGGCGCCCGTCCCCCATTGCTCCTGGGGGCCGTCGGGCCTGGTGGTGCCGTCGGCGAACAGGACCAGGGTTCCGTCGCGCCTACGCGGCGGAGCCACATGTCGACACGGCCCCGCGCCCCTACGGGGCGCTCGAAGCGGGTCCGGGATGACACGCCGCCGGACGGAGTATCCAGCCGTTTATCGGGTCATCCGCTCCTAACCTTCCTTGTGTGACAAAACGCCATATCACATACCTCGCGTGCAGCGCCGCCCTCTGCGGCTCCCTCATCGGTGCCGCTCCGGCGACCGCTTCGCACCGCGTGCTCCAGGTGCACCCGGGTCAGTCCATCCAGAAGGCGGTCGACGCCGCCCGGCCCGGCGACACGGTCCTCCTCGCGGCCGGCACCTACCACGAGAGCGTCAAGGTGACCACGCCCGGTCTCACCCTGCGCGGCATGGGCCCGAACACCGTGCTCAAGCCGGCCAAGAAGGCCAAGAAGGCGAAGAGCACCGCGAAGAAGGCCGCCCAGAAGTCCTGCGCCGAGATGGGCAACGGCATCTGCGTGGTCGGCGCCAAGAAGAAGCCCGTCGAGGACGTCACCATCGCCCGCATGACCGTGACCGGGTTCTCCCGGATCGGTGTCATGGCCGTGGGCGCGGCCAACCTGCACGTGCACGGCGTGGAAGCCGTGAAGAACGGGCAGTGGGGCCTCGCCGAGGAGCGCTCGGTGCACAGCACCTACCGGTACAACGTCGCCCGCAACAACGGCGACGCGGGCATCTTCCTCGCCAACACCGTCACGACGGAGAAGGGTGCCGCCGACACCGAAGGCACGGTCGTCGAGCACAACCGCCTGGAGGGCAACCGGATCGGCGTCACCGTCCGCCGGCTGCGCAACCTCACCGTCTCGGACAACACCGTGACCGGCAACTGCGCGGGCGTGTTCGTCGTCGGCGACGAGAACAAGCCGAAGGCCGGTCGTCTGACCGTCGCCGACAACAAGGTCGTGAAGAACAACAAGTACTGCAAGAAGACCGCGCGGCTGGCCTTCCTGCAGGGCTCCGGGATCGTGCTGACCGGCACCGAGAACACCCTGGTGACGGGGAACACGGTCACCGGGAACTCCGGCAAGTCCCCGCTGTCGGGCGGTGTCGTGGTCTTCAAGAGCTTCGTGGGCGCCACCAGCGACAAGAACCAGGTCACCCGCAACAAGCTGTCGGGCAACGCCCCCGCCGACCTGGTCAACCAGGAAGCCAGCAAGCACGGGAACAGCTTCAAGCAGAACACCTGCAAGAAGTCCAAGCCCGCGGGTCTGTGCTGACCTGACGGCCGTACGACACCCCACAAGGAAGGAAGGCGGCACATGACCGCACCAGCACGCGACCTCGACACGCCGGCCAAGGGGCTGGAGGAGGACGCTCCGCCGCCGTCGATGCGGCTGCGCGAGCTCGTGTTCGGGGCGGCCTGTGCCGCCGCCGTCCGCGCGGCCGCGCGGCTGCGCGTCGCCGACGCGCTCGGGGACGCCCCGATGACCGTGGAGACCCTGGCCTCCGCGGTGCGGACCGACCCGAAGCCGCTGCGCCGGCTGCTGCGCGCCCTGTCCTGCTACGGCGTCTTCGCCGAACGGCCGGACGGGACGTTCGCCCACACCGAGACCTCCCGGCTGCTGCGCGAGGACGACCCGCACAGCCTGCGCTACATCGCCCTGTGGTGCACCGAGCCGTGGACCTGGGACGCCTGGCCGATGCTCGACGAGGCCGTGCGCAGCGGCCGCAACGTCGTCGAGGACCTCTACGGCAAGGAGTTCTTCGTCTATCTCAACGAGGACGCGCCGGAGTCGGCGGACGTCTTCAACCGGGCGATGACCACCTCCAGCGAGCAGTCGGCCCGCGAGGTCGCCGCGCTGCTCGACCTGTCCGGCAGCCGGTCGGTCGCGGACCTCGGCGGTGGCCAGGGGCACGTGGTGGCCAGCCTGCTGGACAAGTACCCGGCGATGAAGGGCTATCTGCTGGATCTGCCCAAGGTGGTGGAGAAGTGCCTGCCGCGGCTGCGCGAGGGCGGGGACCTCGCGGACCGGGCGCGGGTCGTGCCCGGTGACATCCGGGAGGCCGTGCCGGTCGACGCGGACGTCTACATCATCAAGAACATCCTGGAGTGGGACGACGAGTCCACCGCGCGGCTGCTCGCCAACGTGGTCGCGGCGGGCGGGCCCGGGGCCCGGGTGGTGATCATCGAGAACCTGGTCGACGACACCCCGTCGATGCGGTTCAGCACCGCGATGGACCTGCTGCTCCTGCTGAACGTCGGCGGGGCCAAGCACACCACCGACAGCATGGTGCGGCGGCTGACGGAGGCGGGGCTGAGCGTCAACGACATCCGGCCGGTCAACCCGTATCTGCACGCCTTCGACTGCACGGTGCCCGCCTGAGGCAGGTCCCGGCACGCGCCGGTGCCGGGCCCGCGTCGTACGCGGGTCCGGCACCGTTGGCGTACGGCGGTACGCGGGGTCACGCGCCGCCGTCGCGCTCCCAGAGGTAGAAGCGCTGGGCCATCGCGTCCTTCGGGGAGCGCCAGGTCTCCGGGTCGTACGCGCTGACGTACGCCGTGAGACGGTCGCTGACGTCCCTGAACTCGGGGTGCGAGGTGACCTTGGCGATGGCCGGTCCCGGCTCGCGCTCGGACTCGATGAGGTGCATGTACACATCACCGAACTGGAAGAGGCTGCGCCGGGTGACCCCGACGAGGTGCGGCAGTTCTCCCCGGTCGGAGTCCGCGAACACCTTCGCGATGTCGGGGGCGGAGCCCGGTGCCATACGGGCGACGATCAGGGCCTGGTGCACGTGTCTCTCCGTTCCTGTCCTGGCTGTCCTGGCTGTCCTGGCTGTCCGGCCGACGGCCGGGTCAGTCGGCCAGGGCCGGGTCGGGGCGCCGGCCGGTGGCGGCCTTCTCGATCTTGTCCCGGATCAGGGCCATCTGGATCTTGGAGTTCTTGTTGATGTTGTCGGTCATCCAGTCGTCGTCGACGGGGGCCTCCGGCTTCATCGCGAAGTCCTGGGTCCAGACCATCCGGGTGCCGGCGGACACCTCCTCGTACTGCCAGAGGATGTCCATGTGCGCGAACGGGCCGGTCTCGACCCGGCGGGCCTTGACGCGGAGGTTGCGGCGGTCCGCCGTGCGCTCGGAGACCCAGCTCCACACCTTGCCGTTCTCGTCGGGGTGCATGGTCAGCCGGAAGGTGACCTTGCCGCCCTCGTCGGAGAGGATCTCGGCGCTGGTGTACTCGCTGAACAGCTGGGGCCAGTTGGCCACGTCGTTGGTCATGTCCCAGACCAGGTCGAGCGGCGCGGCGATGGTGATCTCGTTCTGGGTGTGTCCGGTCATGTCAGGCTCCCGCGGGCATGGCGCTGTTGACGAGGTCGAGGAACTGGCGGGGCGTCTTGCACCGCTCGGCGTCCACCGGCATGGGCACGCCGTGCCGGTTCTCCAGCTCGCCGACGATGCCGAGCAGGCCCAGCGAGTCGACGCCGAGGACGTCGAAGCCGCTGTCGGACCGGTCCTGCAGGTCGGCCGGGGAGACGGTGACGCCGGCGGCCTTCTTCATGAGTTCGGACAGTTCGTCCACGGTGATGCTCATAGGAACTCCTTCTGCTTCGCTGCCGGGGGCAGCTGGTGTGTTCGACTCACTCGGCCGCGCCGTGGCGCAGCACGAGCGCCGAGTTCGACCCCATGAGGCCCCGGCTGAGCACCAGTGCCGTGCGTGGCCGCGCGGCACGGGCGCTGCCGGTCACGAGGTCGAGGTCGTGGCAGATGTCGAAGACGCCCGGGGTCGGCGGGATCAGCCCGTGTTCCATCGCCAGCACCGCGGCGGCGGTGTCGAGGACGGGGGCCGCGCAGTAGCCCCGGCCGATCCCGGTCTTGGGCGCGGTGACCGGCACCCGCCTGCCGTGCGCGCCGAGGGCGTCGGTGATGGCCAGCGCCTCCGCCCGGTCGGCCTCCGGCACGCCGAGGGCGTCGGCGAAGACCACGTCGACCTCCTCGGGGGCGCAGCCGGCCTCGGCCAGCGCCCCGCGGATCGCCTGGGCGAGCCCGGCGCGGGACTCGGCCCAGCGGGAGGCCCCGGTGAAGGTCGACGCGTGGCCGTCGAGGGTGGCCCGGACCGGCAACCCGCGCCGGCGGGCCGAGCCGGTGTCCTCCACGACGAGCATGGCGCCGCCCTCGGCCGGTACGAACCCGCAGGCCTGCTCGGTGAACGGGCGGTAGGCGCGGGCCGGGTCGGTCTCCCGGCTGAGTTCCTCGTAGCCGAGCTGGCAGACCACCGAGTAGGGAGCTATCGGTGCCTCGGTGGAGCCGGCCACGATGACGTCCGTGCCGCGGCGGACCGCGCGGGCCGCGTGGGCGAGGGCGTCCAGGCCGCCGGCCTCGTCGGCGGCGACCACCGAGCAGGGGCCCTTGAAGCCGCGCCGGATGGAGATCTGGCCGGTGCTGGCCGCGTAGAACCAGGCGATGGACTGGTAGGGGCCGACGAACCGGCTGCCCTTGCCCCAGAGCTGCTGGAGCTCGCGCTGGCCGAACTCGCCGCCGCCGGAGCCCGCCGCGGTGACCACGCCGATGTCGAACGGGGAGCCTTCGGTGTCGGCGCGGCCGAGGCGGGCGTCCTCGAGTGCCAGGTCGGCCGCGGCCATCGCGAAGTGCGTGAAGCGGTCGGTCTGGACGATGAGGCGTTCCTCGACGGCGGCCGCCGGGTCGAAGCCGCGGACTTCTCCGGCCACCTTCATGGGCAGGTGCTCGCAGCCGTCGCGGGTCACCTTGTCGAGGACGGTGCGTCCCTCCTGGACGGATTTCCAGAAGGTCTCGGTGCTGGTTCCGTTGGGCGCGACGACACCGATGCCGGTGACGGCCGCCCGCCGGGCAGGGGGTTCGCTCATCGTGTCCGTCCTCTCTGCCGGGTCAGGATCACCGCGGACTGGAAGCCGCCGAACCCGCTGCCCACGGACAGGACGCCGCCGAGCTTCCGTTCGCGGGCGACGCGCGGCACGTAGTCGAGGTCGCACTCGGGGTCGGGGGTCTCGTAGTTGGCGGTGGGCGGGACGACCTGGTGGGCCAGGGCGAGCACACAGGCGACGACCTCGATCGCGCCGATGGCGCCGAGCGAGTGGCCCACCATGGACTTGATGGAGCTCATGGGCGTGCTGTAGGCGTGCTGTCCGAGCGCCTTCTTGACGGCGGCGGTCTCGTGGCGGTCGTTCTGCCGGGTGCCGGAGCCGTGCGCGTTGACGTAGTCGATGGCGGTGGGGTCGAGGCGGGCGTGGTCCAGGGCGGTCTCGATGGCGCGGGCCATCTCCAGCCCTTCGCTGGTGAGACCGGTCATGTGGTACGCGTTGCCGAAGGTGGCGTAGCCGTCGAGCTGGCAGTAGATGTGCGCGCCGCGGGCCTTGGCGTGCTCCAGCTCCTCCAGGACGAGTACCGCGCCGCCCTCGCCCATGACGAACCCGTCGCGGCGGTTGTCGAAGGGCCGGGAGGCGTGCTCGGGGTCGTCGTTGTTCGGGGAGGTGGCCTTGATCGCGTCGAAGCAGGCCATGGTGATCGGGGAGATCGGCGAGTCCGAGGCGCCGGCGATGCAGATGTCGGCGCGGCCCTCCTGGACGGTGTGGAAGGCGTAGCCGACGGCGTCCAGGCCCGAGGTGCAGCCGGTGGAGACGGTCTGGACCGGACCCTGCGCGCCGAATCGCTCCGCCACCGCGGAGGCCAGGGTGCTCGGGGAGAACGCCCGGTGCAGCTGGGGCTGCGCCTGCCGGTGGTCCACGTCCCAGCGCTGACCCGCGCCGCTCACCAGGACGTAGTCGTGCTCCAGGCGGGTGGTGCCACCCACGGCCGTACCCAGGGAGACCCCGATCCGCCAGGGGTCCTCCCGGCCGAGATCGAGCCCGGAGTCCCGGACCGCCTCGTCACCGGCGACCAGGGCGAACTGTATGTAACGGTCCGCCCGTTCGATCTCCTCGGCGTCCAGGCCGTGCGCCGCCGGGTCGAAGTCGCACTCGGCGGCGATCCGCGATCTGAGGCCCGAGGGGTCGAAGAAGGTGATGCCGCGCGTCGCGGTCCGGCCCGAGGCGAGCAGATCCCAGAACGCCGGTACGCCCACACCCCCCGGAGCCACGATGCCTATGCCCGTAACCGCCACGCGCCGGGTCACGACCGGACCTGCCCCACGGCGACGGCTTCCGTCTCCTCGGTGTCGACGTGCCCCAGGCTCGGGCGCGGCGCCAGCGGGCCGAGGTGGAAGACGATCCGGGCCTCGACGTTGCCCACGTTGCGGAAACGGTGCTTCATGTTGATGGGGATCATCAGTCCCTGCTCGGGCCGCAGCGGGTGCGGTTCGCCGTCCAGGTCGACCTCCATGTCGCCGCAGACGACGTACACGAACTCCTCGGAGTACGGGTGGTAGTGCTCGGCGATGCGGTCGCCCGGCTGCACGATGGCCACACCCAGGAAGCCGCTGGTGGAACCCACCGTGGCCGGGGTGAGCATGGCGCGCAGGTCCCCGCCGCGCCGGGTGTTGGGCTCGATCTCGCTGAGGTCGACGATCTTCGGAATGGGCTGCATGTCTGCGTTCCTCCGTGGGGGTGAGGCGGCGGTGAGGGGTCAGGCGTCCGGCGAGCGGCGGTCGGTGATGAGCTGCATCCGCACCGCGTCGCCGTCCAGCAGGGCGGTCAGCGCGTGGGCCGGGGTGACGTCCAGGGGCTTGCCGGGCCGCTGCTCCACCAGGCGGACGACCACGTCGTCGCGCTGGAAGACCGTGCTGTGCAGCACCGGGCTCGCCGGGTCCTCGGCCGCGGCCTCGTCCTGCTGGGCGAGCAGCTCCGCGAGCCGCATCCCGCAGCCCGGGCGGGCCGGGTAGTACAGCGCGTACCGCTCGCCCTCGGCCGGCTCCTCGGCGCCGACGTGGTGCACGGCCGGCAGCGCCGCCCGGGTGAAGAACACCCGTGCGGACTCCTGGTCGTCGAGGTCGCGGTCCTGCTCCAGGTACGGGTTGATGGCCTCCTCGACGGCCCGCACCTCGGGCTGCCGGGCGACGTGGCGCAGGGCGGCCATCAGCTCGCCGCGCACCTCGATGGCGCGCACCACCCGGTTGCCGTGCATGAACAGGGAGGTGCGCAGGAGCCGGGTGGAGTCGTCGACCTTCGCCTGGGGCGAGGCGTAGTCCGCGAGGATCTTCGCGACCTTCGCCTCGCTGCCCGGCCGGACCGTGAAGGTGAGCGCGTGGCGGATCACGCCGTTGCCCATCCGCGGGTGGGCCTGCAGGACGCGTACGGCGTCGGCCGACGGTCCGCCGGTCTCCCGTACGACGTGGAAGCGGAGCGAGCGGGTGTCGCGCACGCAGTTGTGGAGCGGCTTCACCATCTCCACGTGCTCCTCGCTGTTCACCCAGGCGAGGAACGGCGGGGCGCTCTCCCACTCGCTGGTGATCAGCCACTGCGAGGGGTTCTCGATCGACTGGCAGAGCTGGTCGCTGACGTGGCCGGGCACCTGGGCGACCTGGCTGCACAGCTGCTCGTAGGCCTCCAGGAACTGCTGCTGCGCGCCGTCGTAGACGTCCACCAGCAGGACGACCCGGAGCCGGGAGCCGTCGAAGACGGACTGGGAGACCCGGGTCGACACCGGGCGGGTCTTTCGGGTCGGCTTTTCCGAAACCTTTTCCGAGATCGTCGTCATGCTTCGCACATCTCCTTCGCGGGGGCAGCGGCCTGCGCCTTCGCCGATGACGCGGCGTCAGCGCTTCTTGATCCTGTGCCGGTCCTCCGAAGCGCGCGACTCGCGTGAACCAGGTGGGTGATTGAGTCCTCGGAACCCCTCCCCGGGGGGCCCGGAGGGGCATGGAAGTTCCAACCGCACCTGACGCACCAACACCCGCCTCTGGAGTGCCCGATGCACCGGAACACCGATCACCAGGTCCCCGTCCTCGTGGTGGGCGGCTCCCTCGTGGGGCTGTCCATGTCCCTCTTCCTGGGCCGTCTCGGCGTACGTCACATGCTCGTCGAGAGACACTCCGGGACCTCGATCCACCCACGCGGCCGGGGCAACAACGTGCGGACGATGGAGCTGTTCCGGAGAGCGGGCATCGAGCCGGACATCAAGGCCGCGGCCTCCCTGCTCGCCGACAACCACGGCATCCTGCAGACCCCGACGCTGGTCGGCGACGCCGGCGAATGGCTGTTCAAGGAGATCGACCCGGGCGGCGGACTCGCGAGGTTCAGCCCCACGGGCTGGTGCCTGTGCAGCCAGAACGACCTCGAACCGGTGCTCCGCCAGGCGGCCGAATCGCTCACCGGCGAGCTGCGCTACTTCCACGAACTGGAGTCCTTCGAACAGGACCCCGAAGGAGTGACGGCGTACGTCCGCGACCGTGACTCCGACCGGATGTACACCGTCCGCGCGGACTACCTGGTCGCGGCCGACGGTCCGCGCTCCCCGGTCCGCGGCCGGCTCGGCATCGGCCAGACGGGCCCCGGCGACCTGTTCGCGAACGTCAGCATCACCTTCCGCTCCAAGCTGCTCGCGGGCACGGTCGGGGACCGCCGCTTCATCTGCTGCTACCTCACCGACCCGGAGGCCGACGGCGCCCTCCTGCCCGTCGACAACAGGGAGCGCTGGGTCTTCCACGCCCCGTGGCACCCCGAACGCGGCGAAACCCTCGACGAGTTCACGGAGGAGCGGCTCACCCGGCACATCCGCCGGGCCGTCGGCGTCCCCGACCTCGACGTCGAGATCACCGGCCGGGCCTCCTGGCGGGCGGCCGAACGGGTCGCGGAACGGTACTCGTCCGGGCGGGTCTTCCTGGCCGGCGACTCCGCGCACGAGATGTCCCCGACCGGGGCCTTCGGCTCCAACACCGGCATCCAGGACGCCCACAACCTGGCCTGGAAGCTGGCGGCGGTCCTCGACGGCTGGGCGGGTCCCGGGCTCCTCGACTCCTACGACGCCGAGCGCCGCCCGGTCGCCCTCGCCACCAGCGCCCGCGCCTCCGCCCGCTCGGTGGAACACAGCCACCCCGGCTTCGCGCCCGCCCCCGGCATCGGCGCCGGCAAGCGCGGCGGCATCCTCAACATCGTCCTCGGCTACCGGTACCCGAAGGGCGCGGTCCTCGGGGCCGACCCCGGCCAGCCGGTCGTACCCGACGGGATGAACCTGACCGGCCAGCCCGGCAGCCGGGCCCCGCACCTGTGGCTGCGCCGCGCGGGCGAACGGATCTCGACGCTCGACCTGTACGAACGCTCCCTGGTCCTGCTGAGCGACGCGGAGTCGGCCGGGGGTGCGGCCTGGCACGCCGCCGCCCGGCGGATCGCGGACACGGAGCGGCTGCGGCTGGACACGTACCGGATCGGGGCGGCGGGGTCGGCGGCCGATCTCGTGTACGACGCGGAGGGCGCCGACTGGGCCGAGGCGCACGGGACGACGGCGGACGGGGCGGTGCTGGTCCGGCCGGACGGGTTCGTGGCGTGGCGCTCGGAGGGCGCCGTCCCCGACCCGGAGGGGGAGCTGCGGGAGCTGCTGGGGCGGGTGCTGCGGAGGAGGTGAGCGAGGTGCGGGCGGGCGCCGGGGGGTGGGTACGCTCACCGGCGCTTGCCGGGTGCCTCCCCCAGCCTTCGGCCGGGGGGACCCCCAGCGCCCACCCGTGCCGCCCTGCGGCACGCCTGCCCGCAGCTATGTCTTTAGTCTTTCAGGGGCGCGGGGAACTGCGCGACCAGCCCCCACGCACCCGCAGCTACATACGGAGCTCTACGGTCTTGGCCAGCCGGTCGTGCAGCCCCCTGCCGTCGCGGTCCCAGACCAGTGCCGGGATCGCGAGGCACAGCAGCGCCGTGCGGGCCAGTGCGCGCAGCGGCTGCACGCGGCCCGTGTCGACGCCCACCACCCGCAGCCGGAACAGCCGCTTGCCCGGCGTGAACCCGAGCGTGCCCACAGTGAGGACTCCCAGGACGAAGAAGACGAGCAGCGCCCAGTTGCCGGTCGACGCCGGGTCGTAGCCGTTGGTGATCAGGCCGTATGCGATCAACTCGCACAGCGCCCAGTCCACGACCAGCGCACCGAGCCGCCGTCCCGGGCGGGCGATGGAGCCCGGCCCGTCCTCCGGCAGACCGAGCTGCTCGCCCCGGTACCCGAACTCCACACCTGCGTCTTCCATGGCCGCGCGGGGCCCGGAGAGCCACGATCCGATTGCTTGCCTGTTGTCCACCCGTCAACGGTACTGCCCCGGTATCCGCCCGGGGTCCGGCGGGGTGTCCCGGGGCTACCGTGGAGCCGAGCTCGGTTAACTTCAGCGAAACAAATGGGTCACGCCCGAGAAATCACGCGTCCCTAGGGTCGTGGACAACGTGTGCCACCGCACTGGCCGCACGAACGAACTACCACCCCGGCACGGGAACGGCCGGGAGTAGGAGGAGCTGGATGTTCCAGAACGCCGACGAGGCCAAGAAGTTCATCGCGGACGAGGACGTCAAGTTCGTCGACGTCCGTTTCTGCGACCTGCCGGGCGTCATGCAGCACTTCACGCTGCCCGTCGAGGCGTTCGACCCGGACGACGAGCTCGCCTTCGACGGATCGTCGATCCGTGGCTTCCAGGCGATCCACGAGTCCGACATGGCGCTGCGTGCGGACCTGTCGACCGCCCGGGTGGACTCGTTCCGCCGGGACAAGACGCTCAACATCAACTTCTTCATCCACGACCCGATCACGGGCGAGCAGTACTCCCGCGACCCGCGCAACGTGGCGAAGAAGGCCGAGGCCTACCTCGCGTCGACCGGTATCGCGGACACCGCGTACTTCGGTCCCGAGGCCGAGTTCTACGTCTTCGACAGCGTCCGCTTCGCCACCTCGGCGAACGAGAGCTTCTACCACATCGACTCCGAGGCCGGCGCCTGGAACACCGGTGCTCTGGAGGACAACCGCGGTTACAAGGTCCGCTACAAGGGCGGCTACTTCCCGGTCCCGCCGGTCGACCACTTCGCCGACCTGCGCGCCGAGATCTCCCTGGAGCTGGCCAAGTCCGGCCTCCAGGTCGAGCGCCAGCACCACGAGGTGGGCACCGCCGGCCAGGCGGAGATCAACTACAAGTTCAACACGCTGCTCGCCGCCGCCGACGACCTCCAGCTCTTCAAGTACATCGTGAAGAACGTGGCCTGGCGCAACGGCAAGACCGCGACCTTCATGCCGAAGCCGATCTTCGGCGACAACGGCTCGGGCATGCACGTCCACCAGTCCCTGTGGGCGGGCGGCTCCCCCCTCTTCTACGACGAGGCCGGCTACGCGGGCCTGTCGGACACCGCCCGCTACTACATCGGCGGCATCCTGAAGCACGCCCCGTCGCTGCTCGCCTTCACCAACCCGACGGTGAACTCGTACCACCGCCTGGTCCCGGGCTTCGAGGCGCCGATCAACCTGGTGTACTCGCAGCGCAACCGCTCCGCCGCGATGCGTATCCCGATCACGGGTTCGAACCCGAAGGCCAAGCGTGTCGAGTTCCGCGCGCCCGACTCCTCCGGCAACCCGTACCTGGCCTTCTCGGCCCTGCTCCTCGCGGGCCTGGACGGCATCAAGAACAAGATCGAGCCGGCCGAGCCGATCGACAAGGACCTCTACGAGCTGGCTCCCGAGGAGCACGCGAACGTCGCCCAGGTCCCGACCTCCCTCCCGGCCGTCCTCGACTCCCTGGAGCGCGACCACGAGTTCCTGCTCGCCGGTGACGTCTTCACGCCCGACCTGATCGAGACGTGGATCGACTTCAAGCGCGCCAACGAGATCGCCCCGCTGCAGCTGCGTCCGCACCCGCACGAGTTCGAGCTGTACTTCGACGTGTGATCGGCACCTGAGCCTCTGCGGCGCCCCCGTTCCTGTTTCTCAGGGCGGGGGCGTCGTCGTATCGTGCGTCTGTACTCATGTTCGATACGGGGGGAGCCGGGATGTCCCAACAGGGCGACGAGAAGGACGAGTTCGACCTCAGGTGGGCCGCCGAGGCGGAGCACAAGGAGCCGTCCGCGCGGGCTCGGATGCTCGCCGCCCGCTGGAAGGAGAACCCGCCGGAGCCGGCGCCGTTCCGGGCCGATCCGGGACCGGTGGCGCCCCGGCGGTCGTCGTGGGGGTCGACGGCGCTGGTGCTGGGGTGCGTGGCGGCGGTGATCCTGCTGCTGGGGTACATACAGACACGGGCGCCGTACTAGGAACCCGGCGCGTCGGCCCGCCGTCGGCCTCGGGTAATCGGCGCGACCCGCGTCCGCCTGTCCGCCTACCATCGCCCGGACGGCAGGCGGAACGGAGTACGGGGATGCGCGAGGAGTTCGAGGAGGACGGCGAGGCCGCGGCGCTGCGGATCGCCGAGGGGGCCGCGCCGGGAGACGTCATCGACGGCAACGGTCCGGGCGGCTGGCTCGCCCTGGACGCCGGTGCGCGGTCCTGGCTGCTGCGGGACGCGCTGCCGAGCCGTGCCGAGATCGACGGCACGCACCGGAACGCGCTCACCGAGTCGCGGACCGCGCTGGCCCTCTGCCACCGGGACGGCCGGATCAGGGAGGCGGCGCTGGAAGCGGCGGCGCGGTTTCCCACGCTGCTGCCGCTGGTCGTCGTCCGCTGTGCGGACTGGGTCGCGCCGGTGCAGGAGCGGGCCCGGCAGTTGCTGCGCGAGCGCCTCGACGTGGACGCCGCCGTCGCGCTCGCGCCCCTGATCCTGCTCCTCGGCCGGCGCGGACGCGGCGCCTTCGCCGTCGAGGTGCTCGGCGACGTCCTGCGGGGAGCGTCCCACGAGCAGCTCGGGCGGCTGCGTGCCGACGGCGACCGCACCGTCCGGCGCTTCGCCCACCGCCTGGCCGTGGCGGAGGGGGCGCTGTCCGCCGCCGAGCTGGCACAGGCCGCCGCCCGGGACTCCGACCCCGCCGTCCAGACCCTCTGCGCGGAGGCCGCGGTGGCCCTCGTACCGGAGGGCACAGCCGACGAGGGCGTACTCGGACCGCTGCTGGCCGCGCGCGGGCCACGGGTCCGGTCGACCGGGGTGACGGCGCTGCGGCGGGCCGGGCGACCGGAGCGGGCGGCCGGCTTTCTCGCCGACCGGTCCGGTGCCGTACGCGCCTGCGCACGGTACGTGGTACGGCAGTACGGAACCGATCCGCTGCCCTGGTACCGGCGCCGGGTCGCCGACGCCGACGACCCCGCGTTGCCGGCCGGCGCGGTCATCGGGCTCGCCGAGTGCGGGGAGCGGGCGGACGCCGGGCTGCTGGCACCGCTGCTCGCCCACCCCTCCCCCGGCGTGCGGGCGGGTGCGGTCGCCGGATTGCGGATCCTCGACGTGACGGACGTACGACGGTTCCGGGAGCTGCTCGACGATCCGGCTCCGGGCGTCGTCCGGGCGGCGACCGTGAACCTGCTGCCGTCCGCCGGGTCGCTGGACGCCGGGTGGCTCATGGACCGGCTCGCGGCAGGCCGGGCGCGGCATGTGCGGGTCGCCGCGTTCCGGCTGCTGGACGCGCGGGGCGGACTCGTACGGCTGCGGGCCGCGGTCGCCCTGCTCGACGACCCGGACGTGAAACTGCGGGGCTGGGCCGAGCGGTCCGTCCAGCAGTGGCACCCGACGCCGGACGTGCCGCTCGGGTCAGAGGAGGTGGCGGCGCTGCTGGACCGGGGACGGCATCTGTTCAGCGCGTGGGTGCTGACCAGGCGCAAGCGGGAGGCCGGCGTGCCGGGCTGAGCCTTTGCCGCTACTAGGGCCGTTCGGAACCTCCCCATGGGACGGCGCAGGTGCACACTGGACAGCGGGACGAGTGCCTGACTGCGGGGTGGTGCAAGATGCAGAGCCGCTTCCGGAGCGACCGGCGGCTGACCGTGCGGATGACGGTCACGCTGTTCCTGCTCGGGTTGTTGTACGTCGGTTTCGTTGCCGCGCTGATCGTGCTGCTGAAGTCGTGGCTGCTCGTCGTCGTCCTGGTGGGCGCGATGTTCGTGGCGCAGTTCTGGTTCTCCGACCGGATCGCGATGTTCGCCATGCGCGGGCGGGTCGTGGAGCGGGAGGAGTATCCCGAGCTGCACGCCGTGGTGGACCGGCTGTGTGCCATCGCGGACATGCCGAAGCCGGTCGTCGCCGTCTCCGAGATGGACATGCCGAACGCGTTCGCGACCGGCCGCAATCCCGATCACGCGGTGGTGTGCGTGACGACGGGGCTGCTGCGCCGCCTGGAGCCCGCCGAGCTGGAGGGTGTGCTGGCGCACGAGCTGTCGCACGTGGCGCACAAGGACGTCGCCGTGATCACGGTCGCGTCCTTCCTCGGGGTCATCGCCGGACTGATCGTACGGTTCGCGTTCTACTCGCAGCTCTTCGGCGGCGGTCGCCGGGACCAGAACACGGCCGCCGTGTTCGCCGCCGTCATCGGGGTCTCCGCGGCGGTGTACGCGATCAGCTTCCTGCTGATCAGGGCGCTGTCCCGGTACCGGGAGCTGGCCGCCGACCGGGCCGCCGCGCATCTCACCGGCCGGCCGTCCGCGCTGGCGTCGGCGCTCACCAAGGTCTCCGGCGACATCGCCCGGATCCCGACCAAGGACCTGCGCACGGCTCAGGCCTTCAACGCGTTCTACTTCACCCCGGCGACCGGCAAGGAGCCCGGCATCGAGCGCTTCTTCTCCACCCACCCGTCCCTGGAGCAGCGCCTTGACCAGCTGGGGCGGATCTCTGCGGAACTGGGTGAGGCGGCGACGCCCGGAAAGGCCGGGTGAGCATGGGGTTCCTGGACATCCTGCTGGGCCGTACGAAGCCGGTCGCACCCGATCTCGACCAGTTGTTCGCCCTGCCGTCGGCGGCGGTGACGCTGGAGGCGGCGGCCGGGTTCCGGCCCACGGGCGGGGGCGCGGTGTGCTTCGCCACCGTGGAGGGCGCGGCCTTCGAGCAGACCCACCGGGAGATCCAGGCACTCCTCGACGCGGACACGGACCGCGGCGGGGACCCGGTGGAGCTGCACCAGGACGACTACGGCTACTCCTGGCTGGTCTCGCAGCGCCCCTCCGACCAGCTTCCGCAGCTGGTCAACGACCTGCACGCGGTGAACAGCTCGATGGAGGTCAACGGCTTCGGCCCGCAGCTGCTCTGCTCCCTGGCCGCCTTCGAGGACGAGCGCGGGCGCCGGCTCGCGCTCGTGTACCTCTACAAGCGGGGCACCTTCTACCCCTTCGCACCGCTGCCCGGATCCGGTGAACGGCGGGACATCGCGCTGGAGTTGCAGGTGAAGGCGGTCCTCGCGAGCGACCTGCGGATCGAGCAGGACCTCAGCCGCTGGTTCCCGGTCTGGGGCGCCCCGGGCCTCTGAACGGCCGGGGCACCCGCTGCCCGTTACCTCTGCTCCCCTTGTTTCCCCTTACTTCCCCTTGTCGTTCTGCTGGCGCCGGGACTCCAGGGGGCGCTCGCGGCGGTAGCGGCGCTCCCACTTGGCCTGCTGGTCACGGCGGTCGCGGTACGTCTTGTAGTCGTTGGCCATGCCCCCTCCCCCGCCGGACGAACCGCCCGACGAGGAGGCCGACGACGAACCCCGCCCGTACTGGACGTACAGGAAGAGCAGGGCGACGGCGGCGAGCCACCAGTTGTGGTTGCCGAATCCGAGGATGACCAGGACGACGGTTCCGGATAGGACGATGGTGCCCATGACGGGCCTCCGTGGCGTGGGTGTGTGAGCGGTCGACGGATCCGACGGCACGCGGGGGACGGGCGGCCGTCCGTCGGTGCGCGGCAGTGTAGTCCCGTGTTCCGGGGGCGCGGCCCGCCCTTCGGAAAGCGGTGGTGGACCACTCCGCAACGCTTCTCCAGCGTAGGGAGCCGGTCACTCGGCGTGCATCCCGTTTTCGCGCGTGCACGCGTGGGCGCACCCGTGGGTGAATGTGCCGCATGGTCCAACTCACCGAATTCACCCACGACCACGACGGCGAACGGCTCAGCGGGGTCCGCACCTGGGCCGCGGGCGGTCCGGACGGCAGCGGCGGACCGGTCGCCGTCCTGCTGCACGGCGCCGGCACCGGCACCGAGCGGCGACTGCGCCCGCTGCTCGCGGAGTTCACCGCCCACGGTCGCCCCGCCCTGGCCTTCGACTTCTCGGGCCACGGCGAAAGCACCGGCGCACTCGCGGAGTTGAGCCTGCGCCGCCGCTACGAGCAGGCGACGGCGGTGATCGACACCCAGGTGGAGCCGGAACGCCCGCTGATCCTGGTGGGCTTCAGCATGAGCGGCCAGACGGTCGCGGATCTCGTACGGCACTACGGCGACCGCGCCTCGGCGATCGGCCTCTGCTCCCCCGCGGTCTACACCCCGGAGTCCTGGGACGTCCCCTTCGGCGACGGCACCCGCCGCTTCACCGAGCTCATCCGCACCCCGGACGCCTGGCGCGCCTCGTCCGCCCTGGCGGCGCTGCGCTCCTACGCGGGCCGGGCGGTGCTCGCGGTGCCGGGCACGGACGCGGTGATCCCGCCGCAGGTCACGGCGGCCGTCCAGGACGCCCTGCGCACCCGCTCCCGCTACACCCGCTTCGAACTCCCGGACGCGGAGCACCGGCTCGGCCTCTGGTTCCGCGAACACCCGGACGAATGGCGGGAGTTCGTCACGATGCTGCTCCAGCAGCAGGGCTGAACCGGCCCGGCGGGCTCAGATCCCCGGCGCCGCCGTCAGGACGCCCGCCGTCACGGCCGCGCCGAGGCCGGCGTGGTCGGTGGCGGTCTGGTCGGCGTAGGCGAGGGCGAAGTCGGTGACCGCCCGGTCGAAGGTGTCGGTGCCGCCCAGGTAGGCGGCGATGGCGATGCGGTCACCGGACCGGGCGTGGGCGCGCGCCAGGGTCGTACCGCACAGCGTGGCGTAGCCGCGCAGGCTCTTCGGGTCCATCGCGGCGACCTCGGCGGCGCCCTTCATGTCGCGCAGCTGACGCCAGTAGAAGGCGCGGCCCTGGGGGCCGGTCATCCAGCCGAGGAAGATGTCCCCGGCGGCCTGGAGCAGCCGCTGCCCGGCGACGACCCGGTGGCCGTGGTGGACGTATGACCCGTTCGGCAGATGCTGCTCCAGTACGGACGTCCGGGCCTCCTTGATCTGCAGGAACAGCGGGTCGTCGGCGTCCCGGCCGGCCAGCAGGACGATGAAGCAGCGGGTGCCGACGCTGCCGACGCCGACGACCTTGCGGGCCGCGTCGACGAAACGGTAGCGGTCGAGGAGGAGCCGGCGCTCCTCGGTCAGGGTGGAGCGGTAGTCGCTGAAGGTCTTGCGCAGGGAGGCCATGTCGGAGGCGCCGGCGGGTTCGAGGAGCGGCGGGTCCTTGATGATGCGGCGCCGTCCGCCGGTGGTCTCGGTGAGCCGGCCGAGCGCGTGCAGACTGGTGCGGCGCCGGGCCCGGGTGAGGGTGTCCTCGATCCGGCGCCGGCGGCGCGCGGAGCCGGCCAGGGCCAGCAGGCCTTCGGTGTCGACCCGTTCGTACCAGACGGCGAGTTCCCCGAGCCCAGCCAGCCGCCGCATGGCGGTCCGGTACGCGGCCACGGCCGCCCGGGCGGCGGCGCGGGCCTCCGGATCGCCGTGCCCGTTCTCGCGGGCGGCGACGGCGACGGACGCGGCGAGCCGTTTGACGTCCCACTCGAAGGGCCCGGGGAACGTCTCGTCGAAGTCGTTCAGGTCGAAGAGCAGGGACCGCTCCGGGGAGGCGTAGAGCCCGAAGTTCAGCAGATGCGCGTCTCCGCAGAGCTGCACGGTGAGCCCGGTGTGCGGCTGGGCGGACAGGTCGGCGGCCATCACGGCGGCCGCGCCGCGCAGGAAGGCGAAGGGCGAGGCGGCCATCCTCCCGTACCGGATGGGCAGCAGTTCGGGCAGCCGGTCGCGGCCCTGCCGCTCCAGTACGGCGACGGGGTCGGGGCGGTCGACGGGGGGCAGCCAGAAGGCGTGGGCCGAGCGGAGGGCCCGCTTGCGGGCGGCCCTGCCGCGGGCGGCACGGTCGGCGGGTGTGGTCATACGGCGCTCCCCTCGGTCGGCTGCTCCCTCCTTGACCTGCTGATCGCAGTGAAAGGGAGATGCCGGGTCCGGCGCATGCCGAGCCCGGCGAACAGGTGATTGTCAGTGGCGTCGGGCAGGATGCGGTCAGGAGTCCACGGGGAGGTCGGCATGAACGACGGGCGGCGGCACATCGGGGTGGCGGAACGGCGCGCCCGGCTGGCGGAGCGCCACCTGCTGGCGGGCCCGGCACGGGCGACGGCGCCGGAGGAGGTCGCCGAGGCGCTGATGGCGCTGCACGGCTCGGATCCGGCGACTGTGCACCTGGCGGTGGGGGCGCGGCTGGCCGAGGCGGCGAAGACCGTGCCGGCGACGGAGCGGGCCCTGTACGAGGACCGCACCCTGGTGCGGATGCACGGCATGCGGCACACGGTGTTCGTCTTCCCGGCGGAGCTCACGGCGGTCGTGCACGCCTCGACGGGCCTCACGGTCGCCGCCCGCGAGCGGGCCGGCCTGCTGAAGGACATGGCGCGGGCCGGTGCCCCGGACGCGGCCTGGCTCGCGGAGGTCGAGTCCGCGGCGCTGGCCGAGCTGGCCCGGCTCGGCCAGGCGACGGCGACGGAACTGGCGGCCGCCGAGCCGCGCCTGCGCGAGCAGTTCACGTACGCCGCGGGCAAGAGCTACGAGGGCGTCCACACCGTCTCCACGCGCCTGTTGAGGGTCCTGGGCGTGGAGGGCAAGGTGGTGCGGGGCCGCCCGCTGGGCTCCTGGACGTCCAGCCAGTTCCGCTGGGCACCGGCGCCGGACCACCCGGAGCTGGACCCGGCCGAGGCCCAGGCCGTCCTGCTGAACCGCTGGCTGCACACCTCGGGCCCGGCCACGGAGGCGGACCTCAAGTGGTGGACGGGGTGGCGGGTGACGGAGGTCCGCCGCGCGCTGACCGCGATCGGAGCGCAGCCGGTGACGCTGGACGAGGGCGACACGGGGTACGTGACGGCCGGGGACCTGCCGCCGGTCGCCGAACCGTCCCGGCCCTGGGCGGCCCTCCTCCCCGCCCTCGACCCGACGGCCATGGCATGGCAGCAGCGGGACTGGTACCTGCCGCCGGAGCTCCGGCCGCTGCTCTTCGACAGAAGCGGCAACGTGGGGCCGACGGTGTGGTGGAACGGGCTGGTGGTGGGCGGCTGGGCGCAGCGCCGGGACGGCGAGATCGTCTGGCGGATCCTCGATCCCGGCATCCGGAGAGAGGCCGAGCAGGCGATCGCGACGGAGGCGGAGCGGCTGCGCGGCTGGGTGGGCACGGCGAAGGTCACACCGCGGTTCCGGACACCGGTGGAACGGGAGCTGAGCGGCTGAGAGCCGGCGGGGGGCGGAGGCCGGGGGGGTGGGGACGCTTACCGGCGCTGGCAGGGTGCCTCCCCCAGCCTTCGGCCGGGGGGACCCCCAGCGCCCACCCGTGCCGCCCTGCGGCACGCCTGCCCGCAGCTGAGTCGTGCCCCGTAAGGGGCGCGGGGAACTGCGCGATCAGCCCCCACCGGCCCGCAGCCGAAACACAAGGGCGCCGGGCGCCGCCGCAAAACACACGGCACCCGGCGCCACCGGCTCACCGCGAATATCGCATCAGCGCCCGCACCATGTGGCACGTCGTGTCGGACGGCGGGTGGATGCCGATGCTCTCCGCCGTGCTCCGTATCGTCTCGTTGCGCGCCTGGTTGGGCAGGTAGACGCCGGAGTCGAGCAGGGCGATGGCGAGGCGCATGGCCTTCAGGCGGCGGTTGTGTGTGACATACCACTCGCGTGGCCGCCCGGCCGGCAGCGGGCGCTTCTCCGCCGGCGCGTACGGCGAGTCGAGCAGGACCGCTCGCTTCGCGGTGGACTGGGTCGGCAGGGACTTCGGCTTCGGCTTCAGTGCGGCAGCGGGCACAGGCATCCTCCTGTCGCGGTCGGGACGCCTCCGGACTCCCCGGCGCCCCTCTCGAACACTGCTACCAGTGTACCGGCCGGGACTGACAATGAGACAGTCCGTAAAGGCGCCGAACTGCCAGGTGGAGAAGGGTTTTTCAGGTGGGGCGCGATGTGCGTGAGGGGTTCCCACGACACTCCCCTAAATTCGAACAGAGCGCTCCTCGGCAGCGGTCCGCGTACCGTTCCCCGCATGGAGATCTGGATCAACCCCGCCTGCTCGAAGTGCCGCACCGCGATCGGTCTGCTCGACGCCGAGGGGGCCGACTACACCGTCCGCCGCTACCTGGAGGACGTACCGACCGAGGACGAGATCAGGGCCGTACTGGAACGGCTCGGGCTCGAACCGTGGGACGTCACCCGCACCCAGGAGGCGGTCGCCAAGGAGCTGGGGCTGAAGGAGTGGGCGCGGGACGCGAGCGCGCGCGACCGGTGGATCACGGCCCTCGCCGAGCACCCCCGGCTCATCCAGCGGCCGATCATCACCGCCGACGACGGCACGGCGGTCGTCGCCCGTACCGACGAGGCCGTACAGGAAGCGCTGGCCAGGAGCAAGAGCTGAGCAGCGCTCAACTGCAGTGTGACGCAGGTTACTTCAGTGACTCTGTAACCGCTGAGTAACAGCGTTCGGTATCTCGTACCTACCGGCGTACGTTCCCCCACCCCCTCTGAGGAGGCGCGCATGTCGCGTAGGAGAACTCTCGGCGCCAAGAAGACCGTCGCACTGCTGGTCGGCGCCGCAGCCGTGGCCGGCGGCGGGGCCTTCGTCCTGGCGTCCACCTCGAACGCCGCGCAGAGCCCGCAGAACGCGAAGACGCTGTCGTCGGCCGCGGACTCGACCGTCTGCTCGGGGCTGGCCACGGCCCTCGGCAACAACCAGAAGTTCATCGCCGACCAGAAAGCGAACCCGGACGCGCAGTCGTCGGCCCGGATCGCCAACCGCGAGGCGGTCATCGCGCAGATCAAGGTCCAGCAGAAGGCGTCCGGTTGCGTCGTTGGGGAGTCGGCTCAGGGCTCCCAGGCGGCGAGCGGGACGCAGACGGGCCAGACCGGGCAGACCGCCACGGCGGCGCCCTCGAAGAGCGCGGCCACCGGCAACACGGGCAACACCGGGGGCACCGCCGCCTCCGGGCAGCAGGTCTGCAAGGGCTCGACCGTCACACTCTCCGGCGAGGCCGGCACGCCGGCCGCCTCCAGCAACCAGTTCCCGGCGGGAACCACGCTGAAGGTCACCAACCTGGACAACAACAAGTCCACGACGGTGAAGGTCACGTCGGTCTCCGGCAGTTGCGTGCTGCTCAACAACGCGGCCTTCGAACAGGTCCGGGAACCCGGCAAGTTCCTGATCCGCCGCGCGCTGATCGAGAAGGTCGGCTGACCGACACCACGGGTCGAGGCTCGGCCGCCGGCTTTCACGGAGGGAAAGCCGGCGGCCGCCGCGAAGAGGCCTGCCGCGAAGGGGTCGGCACGGAGTCCGAATTGGGCTCCGTACCCCGCCCACCCGGCTCCCACAACGTGAGTCGCGCCACAGAACCACCAGGTAACACCGGGTTCACATTCGAGCAATGATCGGGAAATCGCCTGTTGACAGGCTGCCGGGCAACACCGAGGCGCCCCAGTGCCGTAGCGCCACTGCACCCGCAAGTGCGCCCGACCCACCCCGAAGGATGTGGCCCGTGACCTTCAAGGCTGAGTACATCTGGATCGACGGCACCGAGCCGACGGCCAAGCTGCGTTCGAAGACGAAGATCATAGCGGGCGCCCCCGCCGGTCTGGACGCGCTGCCGATCTGGGGCTTCGACGGGTCGTCCACGAACCAGGCCGAGGGGCACTCCTCGGACCGTGTGCTGAAGCCGGTCTTCACCTGCCCGGACCCGATCCGCGGCGGCGACGACGTCCTCGTCCTGTGCGAGGTCCTGGAAATCGACATGACCCCGCACTCCTCCAACACGCGCGCCGCGCTGACCGAGGTCGCGGAGAAGTTCGCCTCCCAGGAGCCGATCTTCGGCATCGAGCAGGAGTACACCTTCTTCGACGGCTCCCGTCCGCTGGGCTTCCCCGAGGGCGGCTTCCCGGCGCCCCAGGGCGGCTACTACTGCGGTGTCGGCGCCGACGAGATCTTCGGCCGCGAGATCGTCGAGGCCCACCTGGAGAACTGCCTGAAGGCGGGTCTCGCGATCTCCGGCATCAACGCCGAGGTCATGCCCGGCCAGTGGGAGTTCCAGGTCGGCCCGGTCTCCCCGCTGGAGGTCTCCGACCACCTGTGGGTGGCCCGCTGGCTGCTCTACCGCACCGCCGAGGACTTCGGCGTCTCCGCCACCCTCGACCCCAAGCCGGTCAAGGGCGACTGGAACGGCGCCGGCGCGCACACCAACTTCTCCACCAAGGCGATGCGCGAGGGCTACGACGCGATCATCACCGCCTGCGAGTCGCTCGGCGAGGGCTCCAAGCCGCTCGACCACGTCAAGAACTACGGCGCCGGCATCGACGACCGCCTGACCGGTCTGCACGAGACCGCCCCGTGGAACGAGTACTCCTACGGCGTCTCCAACCGCGGTGCCTCGGTCCGTATCCCGTGGCAGGTCGAGAAGGACGGCAAGGGCTACATCGAGGACCGCCGTCCGAACGCCAACGTCGACCCGTACGTCGTGACGCGGCTGATCGTCGACACCTGCTGCTCCGCGCTGGAGAAGGCCGACCAGGTCTGATCCGCCGGCAGCCTTCCGAAGGGGCGTCCACCGTGCGCGGTGGGCGCCCCTTCGGCATGGGCTCCCCCGCCGCCGCCACGTCAATGTCATGCCAAGGAAGCGTCCAAGCAGTGAGAGGAGGGTCCTGTTTCCCGGCTGTGTCTGCTTCAATGGGCGCATGGCCAGCTTCCAGAAGTGCAGCGCGACGGGTCGCCAGGACCTTGAGCCGTTCTGGCCTTCCCGTCAGCACCATGACTTCGACCGGGTGTGTTGCCGCGCGATGAACGCGCGGGCCCTCTAAAGCCGTACACCCCGGCCTTCGGCCAGCGCGGAACGCAGTACGTCCCCGGCGCGCCCGACCACGAATCGCGGCCGTCGCTCCGACCGACTGACTCCTCGCGCGAAAGAGCTGACGTCTCATGGCGACCACTCGTTCTCTCTCCCCCGCCTCCGCCCTCACCTCCTCCTCGCCCGGCCGGCACCGGCTGCGTGCCGTCGACCGGGACGAGGTCGTGGACATGGCGGACCTGCTGCCGCCGGGCGCCACCTGGCTGCCCGCCCCGCAGCACACCCTGCCCACCCTGCCGGGCCAGCCGCCGATGATCGGCTACCTGGTGCTGGTCCCGGCGGACCAGCAGCCGCCCTTCCTGCCGGTCGCGGTGCCCGACCCGCAGGAGCCGGCCGCGACCGGCGCCCGGCCGCTCGTCACCGTCGACACCGTGGAGCGCACCGCCCAGGTCGACGGGCGTGAACTCGACCTCACCTACCTGGAGTTCGAGCTGCTCGCCCATCTGGTGGCGCATCCGGGCCGGGTGCACACCCGCGACCAGCTCGTCACCACGGTCTGGGGCTACGGCCACGTCGGCGACGGCCGCACGGTCGACGTCCATGTCGCCCGGCTGCGCCGCAAGCTCGGCGCGGAGCACCGCCGGGCGATCCAGACGGTCCGCCGGGTGGGATACAAGTACACCCCGCCGACGGGCCGCTGACGGGCGCGCCCCGGACGGTATACGTACCTGTCGAGCGGCTCGGTGCATGAGCTGCGGGCCGGTGCGGGCGGCGCCGCGGTCGGCGCACGGCCGGTCGCGGTACCTCCGGCGGGGTGTATCCAGCACCACCCCCTGACATGGGGCTTCGGGCCAGTGACCCGCATCCGGGAGGTTCGGGAGACTGGTCGCATGACGACGAACACAGACAGCAGGGGCTTCCGTGCCAGGGCCCGGGAGACCCTGCTCGCCGCCGTGCGGGGGCTGGTGCTGGCGCTGGTGATCCTGCCGGTCTCGGTGCTCTGCTTCACGCTGGTCGCGGTCTCGGTGGCGCTGATCCCGATCGGGGTCGGGATCGTCACCACCCCGTGGATCCTCGGCGGCGTGCGGGACGTGGCGGACGTGCGGCGGCGGCTCGCGTACGAGTGGTGCGGGGTGCGGATCCGGTCGGCGTACCGGACGGTCCCGGCGGGCGCCAACCCCTGGGCCAGGACCTTCGGGATGCTGGGCGACCCGCAGGTCCGGCGGGACGTGCTGTGGCTGTTCGTCGACATGACGGCCGGGTTCGTGACCGCGCTGCTGCCGGCGGTGCTCGTCTTCTATCCGTTCGAGGGGTTCGCGCTGGCGGCGGGGCTGTGGCGGACCATGACCGGCGGGCCCTACGGGAAGTACGGACCGTACTGGTACGGCTTCGTGCCGGTCAGCGGGCAGGCCACCGCGTTCGGCGCCGCCGCGCTCGGCGCCGTCGTCCTCGTCGTCGCCTTCCGTTACGCCCCCACCGCGCTGACCGCCCACTTCCGGCTCACCCGCGCCTTCCTCGACCCCGGGAAGGGCGAACTCGTGGAGCGGGTACGGGTGTTGACGGAGACCCGGAAGGACGCGGTGGACGTGTCGGCCGCCGAGCTGCGCCGGATCGAGCGGGACCTGCACGACGGGGCGCAGGCGCGGCTGGTGGCCATGGGGATGGATCTCGGGACGATCGAGATGCTGCTGGACAAGGATCCGGAGAGGGCCAGGCAGCTGCTCGCGCAGACCCGGCAGGCGTCCGTGGAGGCGCTGGGCGAGCTGCGGGACCTGGTCCGGGGCATCCATCCGCCGGTGCTGGCCGAGCGCGGGCTCGGGGACGCCGTACGGGCGCTGGCGCTGCGGCTGCCGGTGCCGACGGAGGTGGCGGTGGAGCTGCCGGGGCGGGCGGACGCGCCGGTGGAGTCGGCGGCGTACTTCGCGGTGAGCGAGGTGCTGACCAACGCGGTCAAGCACTCCGGCGCCGACCGGATCTGGGTGGACCTGCACCACGTGCCGGAGGGCGGCGGCATGCTGCGGATCTCGGTCACCGACCACGGCAGGGGCGGCGCGGTGGTCGGCGCCGGGTCGGGGCTGGCCGGGGTGGAGCGGCGGCTGGGTACATTCGACGGCGTCCTGGCCGTCAGCAGCCCCGTCGGCGGTCCCACCATGGTCACCATGGAGATCCCGTGCGCGTTGTCCTAGCCGAAGACCTGTTCCTGCTGCGCGACGGACTGGTCCGGCTGCTGGAGGCCCATGGCTTCGAGATCGCGGCCGCGGTCGAGTCCGGGCCCGAACTCGCCCGTGCGCTGGCCGAGTCGGAGCCGGACGTGGCCGTGGTCGACGTGCGGCTGCCGCCCACGCACACCGACGAGGGGCTGCAGTGCGCGCTGGAGGCGCGGCGCAAACGGCCCGGACTGCCGGTGCTGGTGCTCTCCCAGCACGTGGAGCAGCTGTACGCGCGGGAGCTGCTGGCCGACGGCAGCGGCGGGGTGGGCTATCTGCTGAAGGACCGGGTGTTCGACGCGGAGCAGTTCGTGGACGCCGTACGGCGGGTCGCGGCGGGCGGTACGGCCATGGACCCGCAGGTGATCCAGCAGCTGCTGTCCCGGCGGGCCGACGACCGGCCCCTGGGGGGCTTGACACCGCGGGAGCTGGAGGTCCTGGAGCTGATGGCACAGGGCAGGTCGAACGCGGCGATCGCCGGGCAGCTCGTCGTCACGGAACGGGCCATTGCCAAGCACACCTCCAACATCTTCACCAAACTGGGACTTGAGGTGTCGGACGATGACAACCGGCGCGTCCTGGCGGTACTCGCGTATCTTGACCGCGACCGCTAATTTTCCAGAAACCCCGCTGCTCAAACGGCAGTTGTGCCCCAAGTGCGTAACAAATCTCTGATGAATTTGTGAGACGCCTGAACACCTCTGAGACGGGGTGCGTATGAGAGGACGCCGCTTCACTCCTGTCGGGCGCCTCGATGCCGCCCCGCAAGGAAGGTCTGAGGAGTTCCATGGGACGCAACATACGCAAACGCCGCTCGCCGCTGACCGTCAAGGTCATAGCCGCATCGGCGGCTGTAGCACTCGGCGGGGGCGGGCTGCTCTATGCGCAGATGAACGCTTCGGCTCACGAGTCGAACAACTCGGCGCAGAACTACACGAAGGCCGCCTCCGCGACGGTGGCGACCATCTCCTGCCCGGACGTCGGCCAGAAACTGACGAGCGTGCCGGACAAGGCCAAGCAGGGGGTGGCGACGGAGCTGGCGAACCTCGACAAGCAGATCACCGAGGCCTACTCCCGGCTCGCCTCCACCCGTCAGGCGCAGGCGAACGACGCCAACTTCGTGCAGAACGCGATCACCGGCCCCCTGAAGGAGAAGCGGGCGGCCACGATCGACCGGATCCGCATCGACATCACGCGGGTCGGCGGCCAGTTCGACAGCTCGCTGGCGCAGCTCGCCGCGTGCACGACGCAGGCCGCCAACCAGACCACCGCCGGGCAGGGCAACAACAACGGCGGCCAGAACAACAACGGCGGCCAGAACAACAACGGGAACAACGGCCAGGCCAGCGCCAGTGCCGCCCCGAGTGCCAGCGCCAGCACCCCGGTCGACGTCGGCGCCGGCGGACAGGCCGGCAACGGCCCGTCCGCGGCCGACTTCGTGGACATCACGAAGGTCGCACCGAACGTCCAGGGCAAGCCGGCGAAGACGGGCCAGGCCTCGACCGGTACCTTCACCACCCGTTGTGGCACGAACCAGAACAAGAACCACAACACCGACAACGTCATCGTGGCGCCCGGCGTGACCAACGGCGCGCACCACGAGCACGACTACGTCGGCAACCAGAAGGTCAACGCGTTCTCGACGAACGACTCGCTGCTGGCCGCCCCCTCCAGCTGCCAGAACCAGAGCGACCTCTCGTCGTACTACTGGCCGGTCGTGCGTGAGCAGGACGGCTCGCAGGAGTTCGACGCGAACGCGGACGGCGGTGGCAAGGAAGGCAACGTCGGCAAGATCATCACGCCGGTCCAGGCGCAGATCAAGTACGTCGGCAGCGCGGCCAGCAAGGTCGTCGCGATGCCCCAGTTCCTGCGCATCATCACCGGTGACGCCAAGACCACGACCAACGGTCTGGCCAACGCCAACGCGCACTGGAGCTGCACCGGCTTCGAGAACAAGGTCCAGCTGACCGAGCAGTACCCGATCTGCCCGCAGGGCAGCCAGGTGGTGCGGACGTTCGCCTTCCAGAGCTGCTGGGACGGCACGAACATCGACAGCGCCAACCACCGTACGCACGTGGCCTTCGCCGACCCGGCGAGCGGTGTCTGCGGGAACGGCTTCAAGGCGATCCCGCAGCTGACCATGCGCCTGGTGTACAACCTGGCCCAGCCGAGCATCGTGAACGGCCAGGTCAAGAACGCCTACGCCGTGGACGGCTTCCCGGAGCAGCTGCACAAGGCAGCCACCGACCACGACGACTTCATCAGCGTCACCAAGAACAACCTGGCGGCGAAGATCGCCAACTGCATCAACACCGGCAAGAAGTGCCAGTAGCACTAGCCGGCCGGTGACCCGGTAACACGGAGCGGGCGGTGGGAATCTCCCACCGCCCGCTTTCGTATGTCCGTCCCGCGGACCTCGGTCCCGCGAACCTCGAGTGGTGCGTCAGCTGGTGTGCTTGCTGTGGTCGGTGCCGATCTCCTCCTCGCCGCCCAGCGTGGTCTGCAGCGACTTGACCAGCTTGTCGGTGCCGACGGCGACCCACTTGCGGCCGACGAGGTAGAAACCGCCGTAGTCCTTGGCGTCGTTGATCCACTCGCGCTGGCCGCGGTCGGTGGCGAAGGTGGCGAAGACGAACTTGCCGGCGGGGACCTTGCAGATCGCCTGGCGGACCTCGTCGGAGTCGATCTGCATGTCGGGGGTGCACTTCACCTTGGCGGCGAGGCTCTCCAGGCTGCCGGTCGCGGTGACCGGGATCTTGGCGGCCGCGTCGCTGTCTCCGGATCCACAGCCCGCCAGCGCCAGTACGGCCACGGCGCCGGCCACGGCGAGCATCGGTCGGGTCAACCTCATCTGTTCCTCCGGTCGCATTGCCGGCCCCGGGTGCCTTCAGGGGGCCCGTCCCCTTCGATACGGCTGCGGGCCGCGAACCACTCACATCGGCTCACATCGTGCGGACACCGCAGTGTCACCCGTGTGGCGGTGACCAACCAACGGGTCGCTCGTTCTTCAGGACGTGCAGTCACAGGATGTAGCCCCGCGTCACGCAGCCTCCGCCGGAGCCCCGCATCCGGCCGTCGATGTCGAGCAGGCCGAGGCCGCGCTCGTCGAGCACTACCCCCGGCTGGTCCGGCTCGCCTACCTGGTGCTGCCGCCGGGGCTCGCGCGCGGCCGCCGCGTCCTGACCGCGCACTCCCTGGTCCAGCGGGCCCTGCCCCGGGGCCGCAGGCAGGTCCCGGTGATCCCGGCCCAGGCGAACGGGCGGCAGACCGACCCCGGCTACTCGCTGGTCCGGCTCGCGGTGGTGCGTACGGCACTGGAGGCGGGCCGGCCGCTCCGGCTCACCGCGTGGCCCACACGCGCCCAGCTGCCGGCGCTGCTCCCCCAGGTGTGGGGCCTGAGACTCTTCCCGCGTTCCGGGGGCGCCGACGAACTCGCCCTGGACCAGCGGCTCGCCGGCCTCTCCGGCCCGGCCCGCGCCGCCTACGCGCTGCGCGGTCTCGAACAGCTCCCCGACGGCGACGTCCGCAGGATCCTGCGGGCGGTCGGCGTCGAGCACCCGGAGGGCGCGCTCGCCGAGGCCAACGGCGTCCCGGCCGAGTACCCGCTGCTCGACTCCCCCGAGTTCGACCCCTGTTCCCTGCAGGCCCGGCCCACCGACCTGATGCGCCGCCGCCAGCACACCAAGGCCGCGCTCGCCGCCGCGGCCGCCCTCGCGGTGTGCGGGGCGCTGGTCGCGCTGCCGGGCGGCGGCTGGGGCGCCGACGGCGCGGCCGCCCCCGTGTACGCGCAGAACCCGGCCGCCCAGGCCGCCCTGGACCCGGCCCGGCTGACCGAGGTCGCGGCCACCGCCTGGCAGACCGCCGCGCGCACCGACTTCTCGGTCTGGCCGGCCCGCGGCACCCTCACCGGCGACACCGCGCTGCTGCACCGCGCCCTCGCCGTCTGGGCCCGCCCCGGCGACACCGTCCGCGTCTCGGCGACCCCCGGCACCCAGACCGGCGGCCCGGCAGGACCGCCGCAGCTGCTGTACGCGGGCGTGGTCGACAGTGCCCGGGTGGTGGTCTTCTACGACGGTCTGCGCATCGCCCGCTACGCCGAACCGAGGGACGGCACGGAGGGCGCCGCCCTGGACTTCGCCCGGGTCGACGGCGCGACCGGCGCGGAGGCGAGCGCCCTGGTCCTGGGCCGCGCCGACGGCAACGTCCGCTATCTGACCGCCCCCTGGGTGACCAAGGCGGCCGAGCGGGACCTGATGAAGCCGACCGCGGGGGCGATGGACCTCGCGCTGGCCGACGGGGTGACCGGGCCGCTGGCCAGCTCCGCGCTGCAGCAGGGGGCGTGCACGTCGTGGAACGTGCTCCAGCTGACCGACGCGCAGGGGGTGCACCTCGCCACCGACCTGGGCGAACTGGTGCCGGCCCGGCTCACCGCGGGGCGGCCCGGGGACACCGGCGAGGCCTCGGGCTCGGCAGCGCTGCGCGACTGGGCGCCGTTCGCCTGCTCGCTGGCCGCGGAGCGGTCGGCCGGGGTGCGCAACGTCAACGCGTGGGCGTTCGCCGAGCAGCAGCTGCCGGAGTCCGCCGGCACCGGGGCGTGGGTGTGTACGCGGGCCGAGACCTGGCGGGGCGGCGGGGCCGTGTCGCTGGCGCAGTTCCGGACGCCGGGCAGCCAGTACGGGGCGGTCGCGGCCAAGGGCGCCGATGTGACGGCCTGCGGCCCGCGCGACCCGCACGTGCTGGCCGGGGTGTTGTGGAAGTCCGGGGGCGGCCAGTGGTACCTGCTGGCCGCGGGCAGCCGCGACACCGCGTCGATCCGGGCGACCGGCGGGGTCACGGCGTCGGCGCAGGGGACGCAGCTGGTGGCCAGGGCGAAGCAGGGGGCGCAGGCCGAGCTGGAAGGGACGCTGGAGGATGGCGGCGAGATCAGCGGTCTGCGGTGAGCATGGCACCGCGGTCTTGCTGACGCTCACGTAAATAAGGTGCACCGGGGGTCTTCTCAGGCCACCTACCCGTCAGTACATTGACGCCATGTCCAACAAGCAGCCGCAGCCGGTGCAGTCCGAGCACATCGCGCTCAAGGCCCGCAACGTGTCCTTCGCCTGGGAGGACACTCCCCTGCACTGGGTGCCCGGCGATCCCTTCGCCACGCACACCATCAACGTGCTGCACATGCTGCTGCCCGCCGGCGAGCGGTGGTTCGTGCACGTCTACAAGCAGGTGCTGCCCCTCATCCGCGACGAGCGGCTGCGCGAGGACGTCATCGGCTTCATCGGGCAGGAGGCGATGCACTCCCAGGCCCATGACGAGGTGCTGCCCCACCTCAGGGAACAGGGGCTCGACCCGACGCCGTACACCGCGCAGGTCGACTGGTTCTTCGAGAAGCTGCTCGGCGACCGGACCCTGCCGCCCGGGAGGGCCAGGCGCTGGTGGCTCCTGGAACGGGTCGCGCTGATCGCGGCCATCGAGCACTACACCGCGTTCCTCGGCGACTGGGTGCTCAACGCCGAGGAGCTGGACCGGCGCGGCGCCGACCCGATGATGCTGGACCTGCTGCGCTGGCACGGCGCCGAGGAGGTCGAGCACCGGTCGGTCGCCTTCGACCTGTTCCTGCACCTCGACGGCGGCTACCGGCGCCGGGTGCGGACCTGGGCGACTGCGTTCACGGCGATCGTGTTCCTGTGGCAGCGCGGTGCCCGCTTCTTCATGGCGAACGACCCGACGCTCGTCGAGGGCCGGGCCCGGTTCCGGGACTTCCATCTCGCCGGCCGGCGCGGCACGCTCCCCACCACCGGCGCCATGCTGAGGTCGATCCCGACGTACCTGAGCCGCACCTACCACCCCTCCCAGGAGGGCTCCACCGAGCAGGCCGTCGCCTACCTGGCCTCCTCCCCCGCCGCGCTGGCCGCCGAGCAGGAGGGCAAGTGATGACGCCGAGACTGCGGACCGTCGTCGCGGTCGCGGGCGCCGCGCTGCTCGTGCAGCGGGCCCTGCGCCGGCGTATCGAGGCCTCCCCGCTGTGGCCGATGCCGGCGCTGGATCCGCCGACCTCCGGGCGGCCGCGCTCCCGGGCCCTGCGGCTCCTGGTCGCCTCGCGCCGGACGATCGCCGAAGGGGTCGTCCAACTGCGCCTGGAGGGTGAGCGGTTGCCCGGCTGGGAACCGGGGGCCCATCTCGACGTGGTGCTGCCCTCCGGACTGGTCCGGCAGTACTCGCTCTGCGGGGATCCGGCCGACACCTCGTCGTACACGATCGCCGCCCGGCTGGTCGCGGACGGGCGGGGCGGTTCGCGGGAGGTCCACGAGCAGGTCGTGGCGGGCATGGAGCTGGAGGTGCGCGGGCCGCGCAACCGTTTCCCGCTCGTCGAGGCCGGGTCCTACGTGTTCGTGGCCGGGGGCATCGGGATCACGCCGGTCCTGTCGATGGTGCGGGCCGTGCCGGACGGGGTGGCGTGGCGGCTGCTGTACTGCGGGCGGTCCCGCGGGTCCATGCCGTTCCTGGCGGAGTTCGCCGGGGACGACCGGGTCACGGTCGTCGCGGAGGACGAGGACGGACGCCCCGACCTCGACGCGCTGGCCGTCCCGGAGGGCGCGGCAGTGTACTGCTGCGGTCCGGAGGGGCTGATGGCGGCGGTGGAGGAGCGCTTCCCGGAGGTGCGGCTCGAACGTTTCGCGCCGCGCACCGACGCCGACGGCAACCACGCCTTCGAACTCGAACTCCGGCGCAGCGGACGGACGCTGACGGTCCCGGCCGACTCGACGGTGCTGGCCACGGTACGGGCGGAGCTCCCCGACACGCCGTACTCCTGTGCGCAGGGGTTCTGCGGGACCTGTCAACAGCGGGTGCTGGAAGGGGAAGTGGAACACCGGGACGAGCTGCTCACCGACACGGAGCGTGCCGACTCGATGCTCATCTGTGTATCACGGGCCCGAAGTGGGAGACTTGTGCTGGATCTGTGAACACCCGTGAAGGGTCGGGTCCGTGGGAGGCCGGATCCGATCGGTAAGGTGTTCGCATGACAACCGGGGTACGCCGCAGGATGGGAGTCGAGGAGCGGCGGCAGCAGTTGATCGGCGTCGCCCTCGAACTGTTCAGCCGTCGCTCGCCCGACGAGGTCTCCATCGACGAGATAGCCGCAGCCGCAGGCATCTCACGGCCGCTCGTCTACCACTACTTCCCCGGCAAACTCAGCCTGTACGAGGCCGCGTTGAAGCGCGCCTCGGAGGATCTCGCGGGCCGCTTCGAGGAGCCGCACGAGGGCCCGCTCGGGGCCAGGCTGCTGCGTGTGATGCGCCGTTTCTTCGACTTCGTCGACGAACACGGGCCCGGCTTCGCCGCGTTGATGCGCGGCGGCCCGGCGGTCTCCGTGGGCGGAGCCCACTCGATCCGTCACGTCTCGGCGACCAACGCGCTCATCGACTCCGTGCGCCAGGTCGCCTACGAGCAGATCCTCTCCCACCTCGACATCACCGAGGCGCCGCCCCGCCTCGAACTGGTCATCCGCTCCTGGATCTCGCTCGCCGAGTCGACGGCACTGATCTGGCTGGACGGACGGCGCATCCCGCGCGCCGAGCTGGAGGTGCAGCTCGTGCACGACTTCGCGGCGTTGACGGCGGTGAGTGCGGCGTACGACGAGGAGATGACGGCGCTCGTGAAGCGGATGGTCCAGGACGAGCCGACCGACGGCCCGTTCGCGGACCTCGCCGCGCGACTCATCGCCCTGGCGGGCTAGCCCCCGCGGATCGGCCGTCGTTCGGCTGCGGCCCGGTGGGGGCTGGTCGCGCAGTTCCCCGCGCCCCTTCGGGGGCGCTGCCTGAGGCCCCGTAAGGGGCGCGGGGAACTGCGCGACCAGCCACGACGGCGCGGCAGCCGAACGACCGGCAGCAGCAGACCTAGTCCTCGTACTTCCGGTACGACGGGTCCAGGTCCCGTACTTCGGCGGAGGCGTGCAGGACGAAGCCGTCCGGCTCCAGGTGCTCCCGCAGCAGCTCCAGAGCCGTCTCGGTCAGTTTCACCTTGGTCTCGTCGGTGCGGCCGGCCAGCAGGCCGAAGGTGACGTGCACGATGACATGCCAGCCGTCCTCGTCGTAGCCGAAGGCCGAGTGGTCCGCGGCCCGGAAGAGGGTCTTGCAGGCTTCGGGCTTGGCCGCCGCGATCTCGACGACGGCGCTGTGCAGGGCCTTGGCGAAGCCCTCCCGGTCGAAGGCGGGGCCCGCCGTGGCGGTGTAGTCCACGGTGATCTGCGGCATGAGCACTCCTGTTCTGCGGCGACTGGGCTCCAGCCTAGGTCTCATGCGGGGCGGCCGAAGCGGCGGGCGGCCCAGAGCAGGGCGAGGACTCCGCCCGCCAGCAGGAGGGCGCCCTCCAGGAGCAGGGGAGGCTGCCGGCCGAACCACTCGATGCCCGCGGTGGTCGCCTGGTCCGGAACCCGTAGCGCGATGCAGCGGCGGAGCAGGTCCACCCCGTAGGCGAGCGGGTTGAGGGCGGTCAACGTGTGGGCCCAGCCCGGCAGGTTCTGCGTCGGGAAGAAGCCGCCGGAGAGGAACAGCAGCGGCATCATCACCAGGCCGAGCAGCATCTGGAAGATCTCGGGCCGGTCCAGGCTCACGGCCAGCAGCAGGGACAGGGCCGTGATGGTGAAGGAGGCCAGGACCAGGGCGGCGAGGAGCAGGGCCAGCAGGAGCGGGTCGTAGGGCAGGCCGACGGCGCCGGCCAGGCCGAGCAGGACGGCGCCCTGGACCGTGGAGACGAGGGTGCCGCCGGCGCAACTGCCGAGGAGGAGGGTGGGCCGGCTGACCGGGGCCATCAGGAGTTCGCGCAGGTAACCGCTCTGCCGGTCGGTGATCAGGCGGATGCCGACGACGATGGCCGGCGCCTGCACCGTCATGATCAGCATGCCCGGGAAGAGGTAGGCCTGGTAGCCGACGCCCAGGGAGGAGTTGGGGATGAGGGCGGCCAGGCCGCCTCCCAGCACGAACAGATAGAGCACCGGCTGGATCAGCATCAGGGCGGTGTGGACCCGTTGGGCGGACAGCCGCAGCAGGTCGCGGTGGACCAGGGCGTGGACGGCACGCAGTTCGTGGCGCAGGCGGGTCCCCGGCTCACGGCCGGTGCCGCCGGGGTCGCCGGGGTCGTCAGGGGTGTCGGGAGCGTCCGAGGCAGGGAGGGCGGATGCGGTCATGGGGCCTCCTCGGTCGCCGCGATGGGGCCGCCGGGAGCGGGGACGGCCGGTGTCCGGGGGGAGCCGGGGACGTGGATGCTCCGGCCGGTGTGGTGGAAGAACACGTCGTCGAGGGTCGGCGGCGTCGCGGACGCGGCGTGCACGGCGATGCCGTGGCCTGCCAGCGCCCCGCACAGCCGGGGAATCCAGGCGCTGCCGTCGGGCACCCGCAGGGAGACCCCTTCGGCGTCCCGGGTGACGGCGACGCCCGGTGGTGCGGTCCGGCCCACGACCCGTCGTGCCGCCGCGTCGTCGTCGGTGCGCAGCACCACCCGGTCGTCCCCGATCGCGGCCTTGAGCGCGAGGGGCGTGCCCCGGGCCACGAGCCGGCCGTGGTCGATGATGCCGAGGCGGTCGCAGTTCTCCGCCTCCTCCAGGTAGTGGGTGGTGACGAAGACGGTGCAGCCGTACCGGTCGCGCAGCAGGCGCAGGTGTTCCCAGACCTGGGCGCGGGCGTGCGGGTCGAGTCCGGTGGTCGGCTCGTCGAGGAACAGCACCCGGGGTGCGTGCAGCAGGCCGCGGGCGAGTTCCAGACGACGGCGCATGCCTCCGGACAGGGTGCGTACCGGGGACCGCCGCCGGTCGGCCAGTCCGACCGTGTCGAGCATCTCGGTGACGCGCAGGCGGGCGTGGCGTCGGCTCAGTCCGTAGAGGCGGGCGTGGATGTGCAGGTTCTGTTCGGCCGTCAGGTCCGGGTCCAGGGCGCTGTGCTGGAAGAGCATCCCGACCGCCGCGCGTACCCGGTCCGGCCGGCTGAGCACGTCGATGCCCGCCACGGTGGCGTGTCCGGCGGTGGGGCGGGCCAGCGCGCACAGCAGGGCGAGAGTGGTGGACTTTCCGGCGCCGTTGGGGCCGAGGAAGGCGAAGGTCTCGCCTTCGAACACGTCCAGGTCCAGGCCGCGGACGGCATGGGTGGTGGTTCCGTCCGGGCCCGGGTAGCTCTTGACCAGGCCTCGCGTGCTGACCGCGTACGCGGGCCGGGCCGCGCGCTGCGATGTGTCCGGGCTCGGGTTGGGGTTGGGGGTCGGGTCGGGGTTCGAGGTCGGGGTCGGGGTGGGGTCTGCGGCGGTCGGCATGGTCGTCCGGGTGCGGGCGTCGTCAGCGGCGGGTGGCTGCATGGTCGGGTCCTCGTCCACGGGGGTGTCTTCCGCGGGCCTGCCGTCCGCAGCGGCCCCGGCTCCGGCCGGTGGCCGCCCGAGGGCGGCCACCGGCCGGAGGTTCTCGGCTAGGCGCAGCTGATGCCCACACAGACCGTGTTGAGCAGCGTCAGCAGGCCGACGCAGGCACACGTACCGGAGTACGACGCTCCGTCGAAGTCGACCGGCTCGGTCTCCGGAAGGGCGTGCAGTTCGGCCAGCAGCTCGAGGGCCTGGTTCTCCATGACATTCTCCTTCTGTGAGCGGTAAGCGACAGGGGGGTTTTCCTGCCGCTCAACCCGGCTGCTGGACAGTCCAGTGCCGGGAGTCGGTGTGGCGCGTCCTCAGGAGGAACGCCAGGATTCCCGCGGCCCCGTCGCTCCAGCTCGTCGAGACGTCCCCGTACTCGTTGGGGAAGACGACGTGGGCTGCGCGGTGGGCGCGTTCGGAGACGATGAGGCGGGCCAGGTCCTCGGCCGTCGCCCGGTAGGCGGGCTCCCCGGTGGCCTCGGCCATGTCGAGGAGGAAGTCGCCGTTGCCCGCCAGGCCGTGGCACTGGGTGAGGGCGGCCCGGGAGGCGCGCTCCACGACGGCGTGTACGGCGCCGCGGGCGAGATCGCCGAATCGGTTGTCCCCGGTCCGCTGCCAGAGCCGGACCAGGAAGGAGCCGATGCCCGCCGAGCCGTGGCACCAGTACGGGGCCGTGGGCGGGTCCGTGGCCTGGGCCGGCCACTGGGCGGCCCGGCCGACCGGCACGGCGTTGGCCACCAGGTGCTCTCCCGCCGCCAGGGCCAGTTCCAGGTGTTCCGGCCGCCCGGAGACGGCCGCGGCGGTGAGCAGGAAGCTGCCGATGCCGGCCGATCCGTGCGCGAAGCCCAGGTAGCGTTTGCCGGCCTCCTCGGAGACGGCCTCCGCGGGGACGGGCCAGCTCACGCCGGACGGTTCGGGCTGTGCGGCGGCGGCCAGCCGGTCGGCCGCGTCGACGACCAGCTCGGCCAGGCGCGGGTCGTCGGTACGGCGCCACAGGTGAGCGGCGGCGAGTCCGCTGCCCGCGGTGCCGTGGGTGATGTCGTGGCTGGGCGTCGGTTCCGGTGGCGCCAGTGCGAGGGCCAGCGCGTGGTCGGTGAGCGTGCGGTCGTCGACGGCACGTCCGGCGTCGTACAGCGCCCAGGCGATGCCGCGGCCGCCGAAGTGCAGGCCCGGACGGACGGCGCGGGTGTCGGTGCGGGCCACGATCCAGTTGCCCGCGGTGGAGATCAGCTCCGGCAGGCGGGGGTCGCCGGTGAGCTCGAAGTACCGGGTCAGGACCGCCAGTACGCCTGCCGCGCCCTGCTGCACGGTGCACGGATCGGTCTCGCCGGCCATCGTGGACACGGGCCACAGCCGCCGGTCGTCGTGCGGGGTCATCGAATCGACGAGGTGGTCCACCATCCCGGTAACCGCTGCCCGCGTCGCCGTGTCCGGATCACCCGGATCATTCGGATCGGCCAGATCATTCGGATCAACCGGATCAACGGGACCGACCGTCCGCGCCGGCCCGGCGGCGGTCCGCCTCGGCAGCACCGGAACCGCACCGCGCAGAGCCGCACGCGCCCTGGCAGGGTCCCAGCGCCCGCCGGGATCGTCCTTCATCAGCCCGAGGAGCATCTCGGCCAGACCGTCCGGCAGCCGCAACGTTTCCGCGCAGGCGGCGAGCCACTCGGCGAACCGCTGTTCCGCGGGCCTGGTGGCCGGTTCCTCGGGCAGCAGGTTCGGTACCTTGCCGGCGAGCACGAAGCACACGGTGGCGCCGAGGCTGTAGTAGTCGGCCGTCGGGGAGACCGGGGCGTCCGCCAGGCGCTCGGGGGCGCTGAAGCCCGGGGTCCCCACCCGGGTCGGGAGCGGGACGTCGTCCTCCAGGACGGCGAGCTCCAGGTCGATGAGGCGCAGTTCCCCGTCGGGGCGGACCATGACGTTGCCGGGTGTGAAGTCCCGCAGTACGCAGCCGCGGGCGTGGGCCGCCGCGACCAGCTCCACCAGGCGGCCGGCCTGGGCGAGCGCGTCCGCCCGGTAGCGTTCGCTCCCGACGTCACGGAAGCGCTCGGCGACCCAGTTGCGCAGGGGCATGCCCGGCACTTCCTCCTGGGCCAGGAAGAGGTGCCCGCCCGTCTCGAACATCGCGAGCGGCTCCGGTGCCAGTCCGGTGCCCTTGAGCTTCTCCAGCGTCCTGGCCTCGGCCCGCAGCCAGTCACGGACGTCGGCGCCGGACGCGTCGCCCTCGACGTGCGGCCGGGCCTCCTTGATCACCACGGGTGCGCCCGTGGTGACGTCGGTGCCCCGGTAGACACCGCCCTTGTTGGTGTGCCGGATCGCCTCGCGTACCGAGAACCGGCCGCCGAGCAGCACCGGGCCGCTCGCCGCCTTCTCCCGGCGCGGTGGCAGCGGCACCGCGGCGGGAAAGGGGCTGACCGCCCAGGACGGCGGGGAATACTGCCCGGTGCGCTTGTCCTCCACGGGATTGCCGTCGGGATCCTCGATGAACCAGACGAGCAGGCCCTGGTCGGAGAGCCGCCGCCGGCCCACGAAGGCGCCGTAGCGGTAGTGCACCAGACTCTGCGGCGCATAAGGCTGGTCGGACAGGATCCGGGGACCGGCCAGTCCCTCCGTGGCCCGGTGCAGCGCCAGCGCCAGTCGTGCGGCGTCGGCGTCGGAGGACGGGTATACGGTGATGAACTTGCCCGAGCTTCCTCGTGGCGTGGCACGGGAATTGAGCGCGCCCACCTGTTCGAGCGACCGGACGAACTTGAATCCCGACTCCTCGCGCAACAGCACGTCCAGTGCCTTCTCCAGCACTTCCGGCGCGGACGCGGCCGTCGCGGAAACGTGCAATTTCCAGCCCTGCCGGCGTCGCATGCCGGACTCGTGTGTGAGGCGGCACCACATCTCGTCCGCGTGGGTCGTCCAATGCGTGTCGGCGCCCGTGGTCTGTAACGCCCGGCGGAGCAGAATTTCGAGATCGATTCCGGTTGCATGGCTCGTCATACGTGTCCCTCTCAACGGCGAGAACCGCTGGTTGGAATGTCTCTCCGGCGAGAAGAAACGTACAACAGGCGCCTGCCGGGCGTCACTTGATTCGGCGAGCGCACGGTGTTGCACCGGCAATGGGCGGCGCAGTCCGGCGCGAATAAAGGCGTATGAGAAGCGCCGCACCGGTCAAATAATCCACGCGTTCGACCACATCGCAGACTACACCCGGGAAAGAAAAACAGTGTGCACCAATTAACTCTGAATCAAATCGTGGTGAGAAAGAGGGATTCAGGAGACACGCGGTGGCTCGCCGACCCCAGATCTCCCGCCGAATCCCGAGCACTCGACGGCGAGGAGTACCGCTCCCGCCTTCGTTATCCACCGGCCCACGAATTCGATCTAGCAGTGAATCGACCACGAGTGGTGACAGCCATGGCCATAGCGAACGCAATCGACGCGGAATATCCCGTGCCGCTTCTTCCCGGTTTTCGAATCCGCCCACTTACGCTCGGATCTGCTCGATTCCGTCGTGGCGCCCACCGGCCCGCCTCGATCGGGCACCTCAAATCCGTTGCAGACAAGGCGAGTTGAGAAGGCCGCTACTTCGCCAGGCTCAGCGCCAGCAGGGCGACGTCGTCCTCACGGTCCCGGCCGAAGCAGGCGAGGAGGGTGTCGCACAGGGCCTCCAGGCCGGGCAGGGCACCGCAGGCGGCGGCCCGGAGGTGTTCCATCGAGATCGCGAGGTCGGTGCCGCGGGTCTCGATCAGGCCGTCGGTGACCATGAGGAGCCGGTCGGTGGGTCCGAGGACCAGCTCGGTGGGCGGCGGGTGGGGCAGGCCCACCCCCAGCAGCGGGCCGGACGCCTTGACGTACTCGGCGCTGCCGTCGTCGCCGAGTATCAGCGGCGGGATGTGGCCGGCGTTGGCGACGCGGGTGCGCCCGGTCGCCGGGTCGATCAGGGCCAGGCAGACGGTGGCCGTGACCTCGGCGTGGTAGTGCTGGAGCAATCGGTCGAGGCGGTCGGCGAGAGCGGCCGGGTCGCTCTCGGTGAGGCAGTAGGCGCGCAGCGCGTGCCGCAGTTCGACCATGACGGTGGCCGCGTCCAGCGAGTGCCCCACGACGTCCCCGACCGCGGTGAGCACGCCGTCGCCGACCCGCAGTGCGGCGTAGAAGTCGCCGCCGATCTCGGTCTCCTGGGAGGCGGGTTCGTAGCGGACCGCTATGTCGACGCCCGGCAGGTCGGGCAGCTGGTGCGGGCGGGGCAGGAAGCTGTGCTGGAGGGTGAGCGCGACATGCCGCTCCACCTGGTACATGAGCAGGGGCTCGGCGGCGAGCGCGGTGGCCTGGGCCAGCTGGGCCAGCAGCGCCTCGTTCTCGGGGTCGACCCTGCGCTGCCCGCGGGTGGGGGTGGCCAGGCACACCGGCACCTTGCCGTCCTGGGTGAGGACCAGCGTCAGCCGGGCGTCGTGCTGCACTCCGGGCCGGAAGAACCCGGTGGGCCACAGCGGCGCCGGCACGGTGGTGATCCGGACCCCGGACTGCCCGCGGGTGAGCCGGCGCAGCAGACCGGCCACGTCCCGGTGGGCGCCCTCGTCCGGCAGCGCGAGGGAGGTGCGCTCCCGGTACAGGCCGCGGTACAGCTCGTCGTCCTGGTCGAGGACGAAGACGGCGGCCGGGCAGCCGAGGAGGCGGGCGGCGCCGTCCGCGGCGGCGTCGGCCAGTTCGGGCAGCGAACGGGCCGCCTGGATGGTGACGATCGTCTCCGACAGCAGTTTCAGGCGCCGTACCAGTGCCTGGTCGTCGGCGCGCAGCCGGGCGGCGCGGACCGCGGCCCGGACCGCCGCCTCGATCTCCTCCGGCTCGGCGGGCACCGTCAGATACGCCTCGGCCCCCGCGTCCAGGCCCGGGCAGCGGTCCGCCGGGGCGGTGCGCAGGGCCGAGAAGTGCACGACGGGCAGACCGGCCATGTGCGGCCGCTCCTTCAGCCGGCGGCAGAGCTCGAAGCCGCTCATGTCCGGGAGGTTCACGTCGACGAGGGCCACGTCGGGCAGGGCACCCTTGCGCAGCCGTACGTCTAGCTCGGCGAGCGCCTGCCGGCCGTCGGCGACCACGACGACCTGGTGGCCGGCCCGGCGCAGGACGGTGCCCATCGCGTACCGGCTCGCGGGCTCGTCGTCCACGACCAGCACGGTCGTGTCTGTCAGCTTGCCGTTGACGTCCATGCTCCCAGCCCCTGGACCACACCGGTGGGGCAGTGCCTGGGGGTACCCCCCGGCGGTGGCCGGGGGAATGCCGGGCCTGCCCCACCGAGTCAGGCCGCGGTCACGTGGTCCGGGAGAACACCGCAACCGTGCGCCCCGGAACCTCGAACGTACCCGTTTCCCGCTCGTACGATGCCGACCTGACGACGGAGTCCTGGCCCGACGCCTGCACCGGGTGCAGCCGGTAGCCGGTTCCGGCCAGGGTGCCCACCCGCTGCTCCTGCCGCTCCGGGCTCGCGTTGAACACGACGACCAGGTCCCCCAGCTCCATGGTGATCACCCCGGGCGTCTCGTCCTTGCCGGAGAGCGGAAAGGAGAGCGCCGACTGCACCCGCGCGGCCGTGCCGAGCGAGAACGCCTTGTCGGTCGTACGGATCTTCAGCAGGTCCTGGTAGGCGGCCGAGGTCCCGTCGATCTGCGGGCAGCCGACCTTCACCGAGGTCAGCAGCGGCTTGGCGTAGGGCCACTTGGACTGGTTGCCGGCGGCCGTCGGCAGCCCGCGGCCGAAGCCGTTGCCGTCGGCGCAGTTCCAGTGGATGGCGTTGAACCAGTCGCCGCTGTCGAAGGAGTTGCGGTCCAGGGACTTGGAGCGCAGCAGGTCGGTGCCGGCCTGGGAGAGCGAGGGCCCCTGGGAGAGGGCGGCCGTGGCCATCGCCAGGACCTGCATCCGGGCCCGGTCGGACGCGGAGGTACCGGCCGGCAGCTTGTACGTCAGCGCGTCGAACAGCGACTCGTTGTCGTGGGCGTCGACATAGGCGAGGGCGTCGCCGGGTGCGTCGGCGTATCCGGCGGGCGAGCCGTTGTAGTCGATCTCCGCGCCGGTGACCTCCTTGCCGTCGCTGTCGGTGAACCGGTACTCGGCGAGGTTGCCGGTCAGGCCGACCTTGATGAGGTCCTGGTAGTGCAGGAGCCGCGCCTTCTGCTCGGCCGGAGTGCCGTTGGCGGTGGAGGAGTTGGGGTCGGTGTACAGCCCGGACGCGAAGCCCTGGATGCCGGGGTCGTCGTCGAAGGGGCTGCCGCCGCGTACGGCGTCCCGGGCCCGGTCGGAGAAGGTGGCGATGCCGGTGCCGGCCATGTTCGCCTGGGTGGCCTGCACGAACCGCGCGTCGTTGGCGACCTCCCCGAAGTTCCAGCCCTCCCCGTACAGGATGATCTTCTTGCCGTCGACGCCGTCCTTCTTCAGGGTCAGCGCGTCCAGGGCCTTGCGGACCGCCAGGATGTTGGCCTTCGGGTGGTGGCCCATCAGGTCGAAGCGGAACCCGTCGACCTTGTACTCCTTCGCCCAGGTGACGATCGAGTCCACCACCAGCTTGCCCATCATGGCGTTCTCGGGCGCGGTGTTGGCGCAGCAGGTGCTGTTGGCGACGCTGCCGTCGGCGAGCAGCCGCTGGTAGTAGCCGGGCACGATCTGGTCGAGGACGCTGGTGTCCGCCTCGCCGCTGGCCGCCGTGTGGTTGTAGACGACGTCCATGACGACCCGCAGCCCGTCGTCGTTGAGCGACTTGACCATCTTCCGGAACTGGACGGTACGCGCGGTGCCGTCCGGGTCGGTGGCGTACGACCCTTCCGGGACCGTGAAGTGGTACGGGTCGTAGCCCCAGTTGTAGGCGTCCTTCGCGGCGACCGCGGAGACGCACGCCTGCTGCTGCTCCGAGTCGGCGGGGTAGGAGGCGAGGTCGCAGTCGGGGCTCGCCTGGTCGGCCTTCTTCTCGGGCACGGTGGCGAAGTCGAAGGCCGGGAGGAGGTGGACGTACGAAGTCCCGGCCTTGGCAAGGGCCTTGAGGTGCTTGGAGCCGTCGCTGTTCTTGTCGGTGAAGGCGAGGTAGGTGCCCCGGTCCGCGGCCGGGACCGTGGCGTCGGCCACCGAGAAGTCCCGGACGTGCAGCTCCTGGATCTGGGCGTCCTTCATCGGGACGGCCTTGGGCTTGGTGTACGTCGACCAGCCGCCCGGCGCCAGGGACTTGTCGTTCAGGTCGACGACCAGGCTGCGCTCCGAGTCGGCGGTGAGGGCGACCGAGTAGGGGTCGGTGACCTTGTTGGTGACGACCTTCCGGACGCTGGGCGCCCAGACCTTGACGACGTACCGGTAGGGCTTGTTCTTCCAGGACGCGGGGCCGGTGACGGACCAGACGCCGGTGGCGGGGTCGCGGTGCATGGTCTTCACCGCGCCGTCGAGTTCGAGGGCGACGGACTGCGCGGTCGGCGCCCAGACGGAGAGGGTCGGCTTCCCGTGGTGGAAGACCGGGCCGAGGTCCGCCGTCGTGGCCTTGGCGTACACGTCGTCGAGGACGCCGGCGATCTGGACGCCGGTAGCGGCCAGCACGGCCCCGTTGGCGGCCCGCTGGGAGGCGACGACCTGTCCGCCGAGCGCCTCGCGCATCCGGTCCCGGTCGCGCGGGTCGACCGACCAGGCCGGGTAGTCCTTCAGGTACGGGAACTTCGCCTTCTGCGCGTCGGTGAGAGCGGTCTTCGTCAGCCGCAGCCACCGCTCGTCGTCACTGGTCAGCGTCCCGTCCTTGACGGCGATCGAACCGTCGTGGGAGTAGACCAGCTGGGTGGAGACCGCGCCGTCGGCGCCGTTCCAGGCGACCGTGTCCCGGTCGATCCAGACCGCCTTGGAGGTGGTCAGGTCGAGCGCGGCCGCGCTGCCTGCGGGCTGCGGGAGCAGGTACTTCTCCTGGCCGTTGAGGAGCCACACCTCGTAGCCGTTCGACTTGAGGTCGAGCGACTGGTCGGCGGCGAGGTCCTTCTCGTCGCCCTTGTGGATGATGTAACTGAGGCTGGTGGCACCCTCGGTGAGCGGTACCTCGAAGACCGCTCCGTAGGCGTCGGTCCGCACCGGCTGCAGGGGGCTCGACCAGTCGGTGGGGTTCGCGGCGCCCGTCCAGACGTGCAGGCCCCAGCCGGCGTAGTCCCCGTCGGCGCGGTGGTAGTGGACGACCGCCTTGGTGGTGTCCTGGGCGGGGTAGTCGGGCCTTGTCGTCTGTACGTCCGCCTTCCCCTGCTCGATCCAGACCTCGCCCGTCTTCGTGACGTCGATGGCGCGGTCGGCGGAGACGTCCTTGTTGCCGTCCTTGTCGACGACGAGGAAGCCGACGTTCGTTGCGCCGGGCTTCAGTTTGACGTAGGCGAAGGCGCCGTACGCGTCGCGGCCGGTGAAGGGGTGGCCGGCGGGCCAGGTGGTCGCCTCGCCGTCGGCGAGGTCGCCCCAGGCGTACAGGCCCCAGTTGTCGTAGTCGCCGTCGGTGCGCTTGTAGTGGACGACCGCGTAGTCCCGGGAGGAGGCGGTGGGCGTCTCGGCGGCGGGCGGGGTGCCGGAGGCGCTCTCGGCGCGCGCGCTGGAGGTGTGCCCGGCGGAGTCGACGACGACCGCCTTGTAGCGCAGGGCGGTGCCGGCCGGGACGTCCTCGGCGAGGGTCTGGGTGACCTTGTAGGGGGCGTGGTCGGCGGAGCCGAGGGTGGTCCACTTCCCGTTGCCGACCTGGGCGGCGAAGACGACGCGGTTCAGCTGGCCGCCGGTGACGTCCGCGGTGAGGTCGACGGTGCCGGTGGCGCCGGCGGCCGGGGCCTGGAGGGTGACCGTCGGGGTGGTGGCGGGCTCGGCGAGGAGGCCGGCCGCCTTGTAGACGACGGCGGACTCGGCGGGGACGGTGACGGTCAGCCCGGCGGAGCCGTCGGAGGCGAGGGTGCCGTCGGTGCCGTAGAGCGCCCGGTAGCGCATGTCGGCGGAGCCGGTGGCGAAGGTCGCCTGCTTGGCCGTGCCGGCGTTGTTGAAGGCGACGACGTACTCCTGGCCGGTCTTCGCGTCGGTCCGGGTGAACGCGTAGACACCGGCGCCGTCGGCCGCGTAGCGCTCGGTCTGGACGCCGTCGGCGAGGGCCGGGTTGGCCGCGCGCAGCTTGGAGAGAGCACGGATCTGCTTGTAGAGCGGCGCACTCGTGTCGTACGCGTCACTGGCGGCGGTCCGGTCCGTACCGATCTCGTCGTCGTCCAGGTAGTCCGCGACCTTCGACGCGAACATCGTCTGCCGGGCGTCCTTGTCCCCGCCGGACCCGGTGAAGCCCTGCTCGTCGCCGTAGTAGACGACCGGGTTGCCCCGGCTGAGGAACATCACCTCGTTGGCGAGCCGGTCCTTGGCGAGCAGTTCGGCGTCGGTGGCCTTCGGGTTGTCCTGTTCCAGGAAGTACCCGATCCGGCCCATGTCGTGGTTGCCGAGGAAGGTGACCTGCTCGTAGGCGTTCGCCTTGTCGGTCGTGTACTTGTAGTCGTCGCCGAAGACGCTCGACAGCTTCTGCGCGCTGCCGCCCTGGGAGGCGTAGGAGCGGGCCGCGTCCTGGAAGGGGAAGTCGAGGGTCGCGTCGAGGCGGCCCTGGGTGACGTACGGGGAGGTGACGGACGTGTCCGCGGAGTACGTCTCGCCGAACATGAAGAAGTTCCTACGGCCGTGCTCGGCCGCGTACTCGTCCAGTGCGGTCGCCCACTGGGTCCAGAACTCCATGTTCACGTTCTTGACGGTGTCGATCCGGAAGCCGTCGATGGCGAAGTCCTTCACCCACCGCTCGTAGATCTTCTCCATGCCGCTGACGACCTCGGGCCGCTCGGTCCACAGGTCGTCGAGCCCCGAGAAGTCGCCGTAGGTCGCGGACTCGCCGGCGAACGTCGAGTCGCCCCGGTTGTGGTACATCGTCGGGTCGTTGAGCCACGACGGCACCTTGCTGTCGCCGGCCACGGTCGGGGTGCGCGGGAAGGAGGCCGTGTCCACCGAAGGGAACTTCCTGCCACCGGCCGCGTAGTCCGCGTCGTCGAACGGCTCCCCGTCCTTGGTCAGGTAGGGGAAGGCGCCTTTGGAAAGGTAGTCGTACGACTTCTCCTCGTAGTCGACGACGTCGGCGGTGTGGTTGGTGATGACGTCGAAGAAGACCTTCATGCCCTTGGCGTGCGCCCTGGAGATGAGGGCCCGAAGGTCCTTGTTGGTCCCGAAGTGCGGGTCGACCTGGGTGAAGTCGGTGATCCAGTACCCGTGGTAGCCGGCCGAGGCGTTGCTCCCCGGCCCCTGCACGGGCTTGTTCTTGAAGATCGGCGCCATCCAGATGGCGGTGGTGCCGAGCCCCTTGATGTAGTCGAGCCGGTTGGTCAGCCCCTTGAGGTCGCCGCCCTGGTAGAAGCCCTTGTCGGTGGGGTCGTAGCCGGTGGAGAGACGGGAGCCGGTGAGGCCGCCCTTGTCGTTGCCGGTGTCGCCGTTGGCGAAACGGTCCGGCATGACGAAGTAGAACTGCTCGCGGGTGTCGTCGTGCCGGGCGGGCGCGGCGGCGAGCTTCGCGTCGGAGGGCGGCGCGGGCGGGGCGGCGGCGTGTGCGGCGACGGGCTGCACGAGCGCGGCGGCGAGGGCGGCGACGGCGACGGCCGCGACCCGTCTGACATGTATCACCGGTGTGAACTCCTAGCGATAGCGGCTCTCTTGGGGTCCGACCCGGCGCGACGGTATCGCTAACGAAAGGTTTACAGCAAGAGGCTTGAAACTCACAGCAAGAACTTTCACGAGGCGTATTGACGCGTTGTATCAACTGGCCCACGCTCCAGGGTTGTTGAAGCCTGTCCCTCTTGCTTCGGAGCCGCATATGACCGGACACCGACCCCCGGGTGTCTTCAGACGCACGGCCGTCGCGATCGCCGCGGGCGCCCTGGCGCTCACGGGTGTGATCGCCCTGCCGGCCACCGCCGCGCAGGCGGACACCACCGCCAAGGGCGACGTGATCGCCAACCTGTGGGAATGGAACTGGAACTCGATCGCGTCCGAGTGCACCGACGTGCTCGGCCCGGCCGGGTACGGCGCGGTGCAGGTCGCGCCGCCCTCCGAGTCCCTCAAGCAGTCCAACTACTACTGGTGGGACGTCTACCAGCCCTACTCGTACACCCTGAACAGCCGCTTCGGTACGGCGACACAGTTCGCCGCGATGATCACCGCCTGCCACACCGCGGGCGTGAAGGTCTACACCGACGCGGTGATCAACCACACGGCCGCCCAGACCGGCACCGGCTACAACGGCACCACCCTCACCAGCAAGTACGACACCCCGGACTGGGACCCGAGCGACTACCACACCTCCGCCGACTGCCCCACCTCCGACCTGACCATCCAGGACTACTCGAACCTCACCCAGGTCCAGAACTGCGAACTGCTGGGCCTGCCCGACCTGAAGACCAGCGCGGACAACGTCCGTTCGGGCCTCGCGGCCTTCCTCAACAAGCAGATCGCGCTGGGCGTCGACGGCTTCCGCGTCGACTCGGCCAAGCACATCCCGGCCACCGACATGGCGGCCGTCGTCGCCAGGCTGAACACCACGACGTCCGGCGCGGCGCCGTACGTCTTCGACGAGGTGTACCCGGGGTCGACCCCGCAGCCCAGCGACTACTACGGCTCCGGTGACGTCCTGGACTTCACCTACGCGAGCAGGATGAAGTCGGCCTTCCAGGGCAACGTCTCCGACCTGTCCTCCCTGGAGAGCAGCGGCATCCTGCCCGCCGCCAACTCGGTGTCCTTCGTGACCAACCACGACACCGAGCGCAACGGCCTGCACATGAGCTACAAGGACGGCGACAGCTACAGGCTCGCCAACCTCTTCGAGCTCGCCTACAAGTGGTCGACACCGACCGTCTACTCCAGCTGGCAGTGGACCCAGAGCGACCAGGCGCCGCCGAACTCCGCGGGCTTCGTCACCGACACCGACTGCTCCAGCGGCTGGAACTGCCTCGACCGCGACACCGCCGTCGTCGGCATGGTCGCCTGGCACAACGCGACCGGCAGCGCCGCCGTCTCCGACTGGTCGACCAAGTCGTCGTCCGTCATCGGCTTCGGCCGCAGCGGCGCCGGCTTCTTCGCGGTCAACAACGGCTCGTCGTCGGCCACCTACACCTTCGCGACGGGCATGGCCGACGGCACGTACTCCAACGTCATCGACGGCGGCGCCTCCACGGTCACCGTCTCCGGCGGCAGCGCGAGCATCACGATCCCCGCGAAGGACGCCGTCGCCTTCTACAACTCCTCCTACACCTGCACGGTCGGCTGCGACGACGGCGGCAGCGGCAGCGGCTCCACCTCCACGGTGACCGCGACCTTCAACGAGTACGCGTCCACCACGACCGGCACCAACGTCTACGTCGTCGGCTCCATCGACGCCCTGGGTTCCTGGGACACCTCGAAGGCGATCCAGCTGTCGTCCTCCGGGTACCCGATCTGGTCGGGCGCGGTGAACGTGCCGATCAACACGTCCTTCACGTACAAATACATAAAGAAGGACAGTTCAGGCAATGTGACCTGGGAGTCCAACGCCAACAGATCCGCCACGAGCGCGACTTCGGCGGTCTCCCTGAACAACTCCTGGAACGTGGCGAACGCCGACGCCACCGACGTGACCTTCAACGAGTACGCCACGACCGACTGGGGCACCAACGTCTACGTCGTCGGCTCCATCGCCTCCCTCGGCTCCTGGAACACGAGCGACGCGATCCCGCTGTCGTCGGAGTCGTACCCCACGTGGCGCAAGCTGGTGATCGTCCCGAAGAGCACCGCCTTCACGTACAAGTACGTGAAGAAGGACAGCTCCGGGAACGTGACGTGGGAGTCGGGCACGAACCGCTCCTACACGACGGGCACCTCCTCCGGCTACACGACGAGCGACACCTGGAAGTAAGCCCGGAAAGATTGTCCCGGCCCGGCGCGAACAAATTCGCGGGGGCGTGCATCGAACCTCGTGTACAGCAGCAGAGGACGGCACGGGGCGCACACCGCGCCCCGTGCCGCAGGACACGAGTGGAGCGCCGTCGCCGTGAACGAAGACCTGAACACCTACAGCACCGACACCTCCGACACCTCCGGCCTGGGTGCCGCCGGGTCCGCGGGCAGGCACCGCGCCCGCCGCGGGGTCAGCCGCGCCAAGCTTGCCGGAGGCGCGGCCGCCCTGGCCGCCCTGGGCCTCGTCTGGGCGGGCACCGCCAATGCCGCGACGCCGAGCACCGCCAAGGCCACGCCGACCTGCTCCGCCGCCGCCCTCAAGGCCGGCTTCGGCCGGCAGCTCGCCGGTGGCATGAACCACCAGGGTGTCGTCATCACGCTGCGCAACCTCAGCGGGAAGACCTGCGCGCTGCGCGGCTACCCCGGCCTGGGCCTGGAGAACTCCGCGCACAAGGCGATCACGACCCACACGCACTGGGGCAACACCTGGTACGCCAAGGACCCGGGCAAGAAGACCCTCGTCCTCAAGGACGGTCAGAGCGCCGAGGCCGTCGTCGCCTGGACGCACGCCAACACCGGCACCTCGGGCGCGGTGCACGCCTCCTACCTGGAGATCACGCCGCCCGCCTCGACCAAGCACAAGACGCTGGGGTTCCCCCAGTGGGTCGACCACGCCGACCTCTCCGTCACCGCGCTGGCCAGGCACATCGACGTCACCGACTGACCTTCCACGCCCCGGCCGGTGCGGTGGCTACGCCCCGGCCCCGCCGTCCACCTGCAAAACCGCGCCCGAGACGAAGGACGCGCGGTCGCTGAGGAGCCAGGCGGCGGCTTCGGCTATTTCTTCGGGAGCAGCCGTGCGGCGCAGGGGGGTCACGGACTTCAGGTGCTCGATGACACCGGGGGTGACCTCGTCCCAGTGGCGGACCATCTCGGTGAGCGTGCCGCCGGGGGCAATGGCGTTGACGCGGATGCCCTCGGGGCCGTAGGTGACGGCGGCCGACTCGGTGAGGCTGTTGACGGCCCGCTTCAGGGCGCCGTAGACCGGCAGGACGGGGTTGGCGCGCAGGCTGCCGACGGACGAGTTGTTGACGATGGCGCCGGTGCCGGCGGTGGCCCGGATGGCGGCGACCTCCGCGGCCATGGCGAGCCAGACGCCCTTGAGGTTCACGGCGGTGACGTGGTCGAAGTCGGCCTCGGGGAGTCCGTCCACGGGGCCGGGCTGCTGGGCGACCGCGCCGTTGTTGAAGGCGAGGTCCAGGCGGCCGTACACCTCCACGGTGCGGTCGACGGCGGCGCGGACGCTCGTCGCGTCGGCCAGGTCGCAGACCACGTAGTCCGCGGTGCCACCGGCCGCGCGGACCTCCTCGGTCACCGCCTTGAGCTGGTCCTCCGTGCGGGCCGCCAGCAGCACCCGGGCACCCTCGCGGGCGAAGAGCCGGGCGGCCGCCGCGCCGATCCCGCGCCCGGCACCGCTGATGAACGCCACCTTGCCGGTCAGCAGACCGGGATTCACTGTGTTCTCCATGGCTTCGAGCCTGCGTCCGGGCGCCGGGCCCATCCAGGCACCGGCGGTACCTGGATGAGGTCCGGCGCCCGGCGCACACTGGACGCGTGGACAGGCAAGAACTCGCGGCTTTCCTGCGCAGCCGACGTGAGCGGATCTCCCCCGCCGAGGTGGGGCTGCCGCACGGTCCGCGCCGCCGGACGCCGGGGCTGCGGCGCGAGGAGGTGGCGCAGCTGGCGTTCATCTCGACGGAGTACTACACGCGGCTGGAGCAGGCCCGGGGCCCGCGGCCGTCGCGTGAGGTGCTGGGCGGGCTGGCGCGGGCGCTGCGGCTGTCCGACGCCGAGCGCGGGCATCTGCACCATCTCGCCGGGGCGCCGCCGGGGCCGCCGCCCGGGCCCTCCCGCGAGGTCCGGCAGAGCCTGCTCGACCTCCTGCACCGGCTTCCGCAGGCCGCCGCCTTCGTGACCTCCGCGACCTTCGAGGTGCTGGCCTGGAACGATCTGGCGGCCGCCCTCATGGAGGACTTCTCCGCGCTGCCCCCACGCGACCGCAACCTCGTGCGCCGTGCCTTCCTCACCCCGCGCCCGGCGGGCAGCAGGCTGTACGGGGTGTCGGACGTGGACGCCTTCGCCCGGCTCTCCGCGCAGCGCCTGCGGGCCGCCGCGGGCCGGTACCCCGACGCGCCCGAGGTGACCGGCCTGGTGGCCGAACTCCTCGCCGGGAGCGAGGAGTTCAGGCGGCTGTGGGAGTCGCACGACGTGTCCGCCGAGCCCACCCTGGTCAAGACCTTCCGGCACCCGGTGGTGGGCCCCGTCACCGTCAACTGCGACGCCCTCGACATCACCGACCGGGACCAGCAGGTCGTGATCTACACCGCGACCCCGGGCTCACGGTCCGAGGAGGCACTGCGGCTGCTGTCGGTGATCGGGACGCAGCGAATGACCCCTCAGACCCCTCAGCAGGTGGACTTCCCTGCGTAGATCGCGAGGGCGGTGTTCGAGGCCAGCGTGGCCGTGAACTGGCCGCTCGAATTGACCGTCACCGACGTGTTCGCCTGCACGTTGCAGTACGTCCCGGCCGGCAGGGACGTCTGGTAGGTACGGGTCAGGGGGCCCGACTCGTGGTTGATGGCGACATAGCCCTTCGTGCCGCGCCCGAAGGCGATCGCGTCGGCGCCGTCGTCCCACCAGTTCGTCATCGACTCGCCGCGTACCGCGTTGCGGAAGGCGACCATGCGGATGATCTCCGGCCAGGCGTGCTGGCACTTCCAGCCGTCCTGCCAGCAGGCGCCCACGACACCGTTGTTGGGCGGCCCGGCGTCGGCGTCCGACCACTCGTAGCCGGAGTTGATGTCCGGGGCGCCGTAGGGGTAGGCGAGCATGAAGACGTTGGCGAGCGTGTAGTTCGCGCCACTCTTGTAGTTCAGCGTGCTGCCGTTGCGCTCGGTGTCGTGGTTGTCGACGAAGACCCCGGCGACCGAGCTGCTCATGTACCCCCAGCCCTCGCCGTAGTTCTTCAGGTAGGCGAGGTTCTCGTCGTTGAAGACGCGCTTGAGGTCGTAGGCGTAACGGAACTCCTGGACGTCCCCGTTGCCGGTGTACTCGGTCGGCTGGACGGCCTCGCCGGCGCCGTAGATGACCTCCTGCTTCCAGTAGACGGACGGGTTGGTCAGCCGGGTCTTGATGTTCGCGAGGTCCTCGGCCGGGATGTGCTTGGCCGCGTCGATCCGGAAGCCGTCGACGCCGAGGCTCAGCAGGTCGTTCATGTAACCGGCGATCGCCGACCGGACGTACTCCTCACCGGTGTCCAGGTCGGCCAGGCCGACGAGTTCGCAGTGCTGGACGTTCCAGCGGTCGGCGTAGTTGGAGACGAGCGAGGTGCAGTCGTCGAAGTCGTACGAGGAGTACAGGCCGGGGTAGTTGTACTTCGTGTACGACGAGCCGCCGGTGCCGGTGCCGCTGCCCGCCGACATGTGGTTGACGACCGTGTCGACGACGACCTTCACACCGGCCGCGTGGCAGGTGTTCACCATGTTCTGGAAGGAGGTGCGGTCGCCGAGCCTGCCCGCGATCTTGTACGACACCGGCTGGTACGACGTCCACCACTGCGAGCCCTGTATGTGCTCGGCGGGCGGGGAGACCTGGACGTATCCGTAACCGGCCGGGCCGAGGGTGTTGGTGCACTCCTTGGCGACCGAGCCGTAGTTCCACTCGAAGAGGACGGCGGTGACGTCCTTGGTGCCGGGCGGGGAGGCCGACGCGACGGACGGGGTCATGACAACGCTACAGGCGGCCAGCGCCAGTGCGGCGGAGAGGGTCTTACGTGCCATGTGGGGTTCCTTCACCATTGAAGGCTCTTGCAGCAACCTTGCTGAAATCTTGCGGTTGCGCAGATGTTACGGGCCCGCCACCCAGTTGGGTAGCGGGCCCTGTGAAGTTGCTGCAAGAAGTTACCGCATGACGCCTCGTCAGACGTCAGATGCCGGTCAGGCGGTCGTCCACCACGCGGTGGTGTCGGCCGGCAGCTTCGCCTCGCCGTCCGCCTCGGTCAGCTCACCGCTGGCCAGCAGCACCCTGCCGTAGGCCGGAGTCGTCACCGACTCCCCACTCGTGTTCGCGACGCACACGAACTCCCCGCGCCGGAAGGCGAGGACACCCTCCGGGGCGCGCAGCCACTCCACCGCGTCGCCCGCACCGAGGTCGGCCTGCTCACGCCGGACGCGCAGAGCACTGCGGTACAGCTCCAGCGTCGAACCGGCCACCCCCGTCTGCGCCTCCACACTCAGCTCGCCCCAGTTCGCGGGCTGCGGCAGCCAGCTGCCCCCGGCCCCGAAGCCGTACGACGAGCCCTGCCGCGTCCACGGGATCGGCACCCGGCAGCCGTCGCGGAAGCCGTCCTGGCCGGCGCCGCGGAAGTACGCGGGGTCCTGGCGGACCTCGTCGGGCAGGTCCACGACGTCCGGGAGGCCCAGCTCCTCGCCCTGGTAGACGTAGGCCGAGCCGGGCAGCGCGAGCATGAGAAGGGTGGCCGCCCGCGCCCTGCGCAGACCCAGCTCCCGGTCGCCCGCCGTGCGGATCTGCGTCCCCAGCCCCGGCGGGTTGGCGAAGCGGGTGGCGTGCCGGGTGACGTCGTGGTTGGAGAGCACCCAGGTGGCGGGGGCGCCGACCGGGCGCATCGCCTCCAGGGTGCGGTCGATGACGGCCCGCAGCTCCTTCGCGTCCCAGTCGGTGCTCAGGTACTGGAAGTTGAACGCCTGGTGGAGCTCGTCCGGGCGGACGTAGTTCGCGGTGCGCTCGACGGTCGGGGTCCACGCCTCGGCGACGAAGATCCGCTCACCGGCGTACTCGTCGAGCACGTGCCGCCACTGCCGGTAGACCTCGTGCACGCCGTCCTGGTCGAAGAACGGCATGACATCGTTGCCCAGCAGCTTGAGTTGGTCGGCGTCGCCGATGTCCGGCAGACCCTCCGCCTTCACCAGCCCGTGGGCGACGTCGATACGGAAGCCGTCCACGCCCATGTCCAGCCAGAACCGCAGGATGGAGCGGAACTCGTCGCCGACGGCGGGATGTTCCCAGTTGAAGTCGGGCTGCTCCGGGGCGAAGAGATGGAGATACCACTCGCCGTCCTCGACCCTCGTCCAGGCCGGTCCGCCGAAGATGGACTCCCAGTCGTTGGGCGGGAGTTCGCCGTTCTCGCCCTTGCCCGGGCGGAAGTGGTAGCGGTCGCGCGACGGCGAGCCGGGGCCCTCGGCCAGCGCCCGCTTGAACCACTCGTGCTGGTCGGAGGAGTGGTTGGGCACGAGGTCGACGATGATCCTGAGCCCCAGCCCGTGCGCGTCCCGGATCAGCGCGTCGGCGTCCAGCAGGTTGCCGAACATGGGGTCCACGGCCCGGTAGTCGGCGACGTCGTAGCCGGCGTCGGCCTGCGGGGAGGCGTAGAACGGGCTGAGCCACACGGCGTCGACACCGAGGTCGCGCAGGTACGGGAGTCTGGCCCGCACGCCCTCCAGATCACCCATCCCGTCACCGTTGCTGTCGGCGAAGCTGCGCGGATAGACCTGGTAGATCACCGCGTCCCGCCACCAGTCGCGGCGACGGGCGACGGTGACGGTGACGGTGGCGGGGGCCGGTGCGGCGGATTGCTGCTGGCTCATGGCGTCCTTGATGCGTCGTAACAGGGTCATCGGGTCAGAGGTGGGGTGTAGAGGCGGCCGTGGCGACAGCGGGGTCGGATGGTCACCACGGCCGCCACCCGTGCCCCGTAGGGGCGCGGGGAACTGCGCGACCAGCCACAACGGCGCCGCAGCCAAGCGACGACCGAAGCAGCTTTTCCGGCAACCGGCGTCAGCCCTTCGTACCGCCCGCGGTGAGGCCGGTCACCAGGTTCTTCTGCACGAGGTAGAAGAACACGGCCACCGGTATCGCGATCAGCACCGCCGTCGCGGTCATCAGGTTGCGCTGCGCGTCGTGCTCACTGATGAAGCTCTGCAGCCCCACCGCGAACGTGTACTTGTCGTCGCTGAGCATGAACGTCGACGCGAAGGCGACCTCGCCGAAAGCCGTGAGGAAGTTGTAGAACGCGGCGACCGCGAGGCCGGGCTTGGCCAGCGGCAGGATCAGCCGGGCGAACGTGCCGAAGGGCGAGAGCCCGTCGACGCGGCCGGCCTCGTCGATCTCGAAGGGGATCGTGTCGAAGTAGCCCTTGAGCAGCCAGGCCGTGTACGGCACCACCGTCGTGCAGTAGACGAGGATCAGGCCGAGGTAGCTGTCGATGAGGCCGAGCCGCGACAGGATCTGGTACATCGGCACGATCAGCACGGCGATCGGGAACATCTGGGTGACCAGCAGCAGCCACATGAACTTCCGGTAGCCGGGGAAGCGCATCCGGGACACCGCGTAGCCGGTGGTGGAGGCGAGGATCAGGCCGATGACCGTCGTACCGCCGACGACGATCATCGTCGTCCTGAACCAGTCCCAGAAGCCGGTGTGCTGGAGGACGAACGAGTAGTTGTCCAGCGTCATCTTGTGCCAGATGCCGCTCGGGTGCAGGTAGTCGTCCTTGTCCGGGCCGAGGGACAGGAAGATCAGCCAGCCGACCGGGAAGAACGCGATCAGGCTCGCGACGGCGAGGACGCCGTGGACGACGGTGCTGCCCAGTGGGCCGCGCTCGCCCCTGCCGCGGACTCGGCGGGTGGTCGTCACGGGGGCCTCCTCGGCGACCTGGGCGGAGGTCCGGACCGTGGTCGTACTCATGGGAACTCCTGTCTCAGATCGCGAGCTGCTGGTCGTTGCGGTTGAGCCAGCGGCGGTAGAAGGAGGTGAAGACGATCAGGATGGCCAGCAGCAGCATGCCGTAGGCGGCGGACTGGGCGAAGTCGCGCGGCTGCTGTCCGAAGCCGAGGTAGTAGGCCCAGGTGACCAGGATCTGCGCGTCCGGGGCGGTGTTGCCGAACAGCAGGAAGATGACGGCGAACTGGTTGAACGTCCAGATGATGCCGAGCAGTACGACGGTGGAGCTGACGGACCTCAGGCCCGGCAGGGTGACGTACCGGAAGCGCTGCCAGGCGCTCGCGCCGTCCATCTCGGCGGCCTCGTAGAGCGTGCCGTCGATGGCCTGGAGGCCGCCGAGCAGCGAGAGCATCATGAACGGCACTCCGCACCAGGTGTTGACGAGGATCGCGGCGGCCCGCTGCCAGAACGTGTCCTCCAGCCAGTCGGGTTGCGGCAGATGGAGGAAGTGCAGGGTCGCGTTGATGATGCCGCCGTCGGCGAGCATGAACCGCCAGCCGAAGACGGTGACGAAGGTCGGCACCGCCCAGGGCAGCACCAGGACCATGCGGTAGAAGGTGCGGCCGCGGAACTTCTCGTTGAGGAGCAGGGCGAGGCCGAGACCGATCGTGTAGTGCAGGGTGACGCAGAGCGCGGTCCAGACGATCGTCCAGAGGAAGTGGGACCAGAAGCGGTCGTAGGACGTCGGGCCGAACAGGATGTCCTTGTAGTTGTCCAGGCCGATGAACTTGTACGTGGCGTCGATGTGGTTGACGCCGATGGTGCGGGCGGTGTTGAGGCTGTTGGCGTCCGTCAACGTCAGGTAGAAGCCGTACACCAACGGGTAGACGACGAGCGCCCCGAGCACGACGGCCACGGGGGCGATCATCGCGTAGGCGTACCAGTACTTCTGGTAGCTGTTCTTCAGCCGCTGGCCCAGCCCGGGGCGGGGCGCGCGGTCACCGTGGCGTTTGCCGGTCGCGCGGTCGATGGCGACTGTCATGGTTCGACACCTTCTGGTCTTCCGGGGTCGGGCTGGCTGGGCACAGGCCGGTGGCCGCCGGAGCACCTCCCTGAACGAGGCACTCCGGCGGCCGGCCGGCGCTTACTTGCTGAAGTCGGGGACGAGCTTCTCGATCCCGAGTTCCGCGGTGCTCAGGCCCTTGGCCAGGGACTCCTTGCCGCCGGCGATCTTGGTCAGCTCGGTGCCGACCGGACCCCACAGGGAGGAGTACTCGGCGAGCGCGGGGCGCGGCTGGGCGGAGGAGAGGACGGCCTGGTAGCCGGCGATGCCCGGGTCGGCCTTGACCTCGGCCGTGTAGGCGTCGGAGCGGGTCGGCAGGGTGGAGTTCTTCAGGGCGATCTCCGTCTGGGACTTCGCGGAGGTCATGAAGGCGACGAACTTCTCGGCCGCGGCCTGGTGGGCCTTGTCGATGCCGGCGTAGATCGAGAGGTTGTGGCCGCCGGTCGGGGCGCCCGCCTTGCCGGTGGAGCCGGCCGGGACGGTGGCGATGCCGAGGTTGGACTTGTCGCTGAACGCGGAGCCCTTGTAGAAGTTGGTGATCTCCCAGGGGCCCTCGATGGTCATGGCGACCTTGCCGTTGACGAAGGCGTCCTGGCGGTGGGCGTAGGCGTCGGCGGTGACGTCCGCCTTGTGCAGGCCCTTGCCGGAGTAGAGGTCCAGCCAGGTCTGGTAGCCCTTCTCGGCCGCCGCCGAGGTGATGGTGATCTTCTTGGCGGAGGCGTCGACCATGTCGGTGCCCTCGCCGTAGAGGAAGGGCTGCGTGTAGTACGCGGCCTCGGGGCCCCAGTAGCCGGTGGTCTTGGCCTTGTCCTGGATCGTGGCGGCGTCGGCCTTCACCTCGTCCCAGGTGGTGGGAGCCGCGGTGATGCCGGCCTTCTTGAAGAGCGCCTTGTTGTATACGAGGGCGAGGGTGTCGGTGACCAGCGGGACCCCGTAGGTCTTGCCCTCGTACTGGGCCTGGGTCATCAGGCTGGACTGGAACTTGTCCTTGTCGGCGAGGGCGGCGGTGCCGTCCAGCGGCACGAAGTAGCCGGCCTTGGCGAAGGCGGGGGTCCAGCCGACCTCGGAGCGCAGCACGTCGGGGGCGCCCTTGCCGGACTGGGCGGCCGTGTCGAACTTGTTCTGCGCCTGGTCGAACTGGACGTTGACGTACTTGACCTTGATGTTCTTGTTCGCGGCCTCGAACTCCTTGACCAGGGCCTGGTACGTCGGTGCCTCATTGGTGGCGTTGGAGGTGTCCCACCAGGTGATGGTGACCGGGCCGTCCGACTTGCTGTCGCTGTCGCTCCCGCCGCACGCCGTCGCCGTGAGGGCGAGGGACGCCACCAGCGCGGAGGCCGCTATGCCACGCCGCATGAGTTCTCCTTGAGGGTGAAAGCCCGTGTGCTGCCGACGCGCCGTTGCCGTGGCCGGGCGTCAGGGAACGTAACAGCGATGTAAGCCTTGCGAAAGACCTTGCAGAAAAAAAGTGCAAGAGACTGCGGACGTTATGCCGCCGTGACTCCTCGTCGACCACCCCGAGACCCTGGCTGCACTGGGCTGAGCGGGGCATGTCCCGGTTGTGCAAGACTCTGCAAGCTCTTGCCATCCGTCTTCCGCACGGGAATCATCCCCTTGCGGGACCAGGAGCGCCGACCAGAACAGAGGGACCGCGATGACGATACGGCCGGTACAGTCCGGTGCCGTGACCACACGGCTTGCCGACATCGCAGCGCAGGCGGGGGTGAGCGAGGCGACGGTGAGCCGGGTCCTGAACGGGAAGCCGGGCGTCGCCGCCACCACCCGCCAGTCCGTGCTCGCGGCCCTGGACGTCCTCGGCTACGAGCGTCCGGTCCGGCTGCGGCAGCGCAGCGAGGGCCTGGTGGGCCTGATCACGCCCGAGCTGGAGAACCCGATATTCCCGGCCCTGGCGCAGGTCATCGGGCAGGCGCTGACCCGGCAGGGCTACACCCCGGTGCTCGCCACCCAGACCCCCGGCGGGTCCACGGAGGACGAGCTGACCGAGATGCTGGTGGACCGCGGGGTCGCGGGCATCATCTACGTCTCGGGCCTGCACGCGGACACCACCGCCGACATGCAGCGCTACGAGCGGCTGCGGGCGCAGGGCGTGCCGTACGTCCTCGTGGACGGCTTCTCGCCGAAGGTGCAGGCGCCGTTCATCTCCCCCGACGACCGGGCCGCGATGACGCTGGCCGTCACCCACCTCGTCTCCCTGGGCCACACCCGGGTCGGGCTCGCCCTCGGCCCGAAGCGCTTCGTCCCCGTGCAGCGCAAGATCGAGGGGTTCGTGCGGGCGATGCAGGACCAGTTGGGCCTCGCCGCGGAGACGATCGAGACGCAGCTCGTGCAGCACTCCCTGTACACCCTGGAGGGCGGCCAGGCGGCCACCACGGCGCTCATCGACCGCGGCTGCACGGCGATCGTGTGCGCCAGCGACATGATGGCCCTCGGCGCGATACGGGCCGTGCGCCAGCGTGGCCTGGACGTCCCCCGGGACGTCTCGGTGGTCGGCTTCGACGACTCCCCGCTCATCGCCTTCACCGACCCGCCGCTCACCACCATCCGCAAGCCGGTCCCGGCGATGGGCCAGGCCGCGGTGCGCACCCTGCTGGAGGAGATCGGCGGCACCCCGGCCCCGCACAGCGAGTTCGTCTTCATGCCGGAGTTGGTGGTACGCGGTTCCACGGCGGCAGTACCTGGGAAGTAGTCGCCCCGCCGTAGAACATGCACGGTGAACCCGACCTTGGGATGATCTGCCGTAGACGTCTTTTCTGGCAGACTCTGTGCCTATGAGTGACTCGACCGTGACAGAGCCGGAAGGTCGCGCACAACAGACCCTTCCGCGGACCGTCACGGGCGAGGGCGACCAGCGGTTCCTGCACCGGCTGCGCACCCCGCGCCGGCCCCGGCTCTGGTTCGAGATCCTCCTCATCGCGGTGAGTTACTGGACCTACTCCCTGATCCGCAACGCGGTCCCGGAGCAGAAGGCGCAGGCGCTGCGCAACGCCGACTGGATCTGGCGGGCCGAGCACCACCTGGGGATCGCCGTCGAGGAGTCGGTCAACCACGCCGTGAACTCGGTGACTTGGCTGATCGTCGGCATGAACTACTACTACGCGACCCTGCACTTCGTGGTGACGCTGGGGGTGCTGGTGTGGCTCTACCGCAGCCACCCCGGCCGCTACGCGGCGGCCCGCCTCGCCCTCTTCGCCACGACCGGTGTCGCCCTCCTCGGCTACTACCTGTTCCCGCTCGCCCCGCCCCGCCTGATGAACGACGGCGACTTCGTCGACACGGTGACGGTCCACCACACCTGGGGCTCGATGGCCTCCGGCGACCTCAAGCACATGTCCAACCAGTACGCCGCGATGCCGTCCATGCACATCGGCTGGTCCCTGTGGTGCGGTCTGACGGTCTTCGCCCTGGCCTCGGTGCCCTGGGTCCGGCTCCTCGGCCTCCTCTACCCCACGGCCACCCTCCTCGTCATCGTTGCCACGGCCAACCACTTCTGGCTGGACGCGGTGGGCGGCGCCCTCTGCCTGACCTTCGGCTTCGCGGTGGCCCGCCTGTGGTACGGCGCCCTGCCGTACGCCCTGCCCCGGCAGCCGACGGGGGTGACCCTGCTGCGGAGCCCTGCGGGCGCCTGAGGCGGGACCCTGCGGGCGGCTGGGGCAGGACCCTGCGGGAGGCTCAGGCCGACTTCGCTCGCGACAACGTCCGGTTCGGCACCGCCGGCGCCTCACTTCCCCCGGTGCACCACGTGCCCCCCGGTCACCGTCAGGCGTACCGGTGCCTCTGCCAGTTCGTCCGCCGGGGAGTCGACGGGGTCCAGGGCGAACGCCGTCAGGTCGGCGCGGTGGCCCGGTGAGATGCGGCCCGCGGTCCCGGTCTCTCCCGCGGCGCGGGCCGCGTGGGTCGTGCAGCCCTCCAGTGCCTCCAGGCCCGTCAGGCCCGCCCGGGCCGACGCGGCGCCGCGCGGGGCGCGGGCCGTCGCCAGGACGGCGCGGACGTCGTGGTGGGCGATCGGCCAGTCCGAGCCCAGCGCGACCGTCGCACCCGCGTCCCGCAGGTCACGCAGACGCCAGGCGTGCCCGGCGCGGGCCGAACCCAGCCGCCGGGACCATTCGTCCGTGCCGTCGGCCCGCGTGTACGCCGTGTGCGGCGGCTGCATCGACGCGGCCACCCCCAGCTCCGCGAAGCGGGGCAGCAGGTCGTCCGGGGCCGTTTCGATGTGCTCGATGCGGTGCCGGCCCGCGGCGCCCGCGCCCAGACCCGCCACCACGTCCAGGACGTGCCGTACCGCCGCGTCCCCGATGGCGTGCGTGGCCGTCCGTACGCGGGCCCCGTGCAGGTGCCGTACGGCGGCCCCGTAGGCCTCGGGGTCCGGCCAGAACGCCGCGGTCCCCTGGCCGTGGCAGTCCGCGTGCGCCAGCCAGGCCGTGCCCCCTTCCACGGTCCCGTCCATGAAGAACTTGACCCCGTCCACCACCCAGTGCCGCCCGCCCCGCCCTTGCGCGGCCACCAGCTCCGCGAGCCCGGCCGCGTCGGTCCCCGGCATGCACCAGGGCGCGAAGCGCAGCCGCAGCGGCAGGACGGTCTCCTCGGCCACCGCCCCGACCAGTTCCGCGTCCCCGGCGTCCATGACGTGCGCCCCGGTCAGCCCGGTGGCCGCCATCGCGGCGAGCAGCTCGACGAGGCGGGCCCGGCGGGCGGCGTACGAGGGCCGCGGCACCAGCCGCTCGACCAGCTGCATCGCCGCATGCTCCACGAGGTGCCCGGTGGGGCGGCCCTCGGGATCGCAGACGACCTGCGCCCGCTGGGCGAAGGCCCGCGCGCCCGTGACCCCCGCCGCCGCGAGCGCCGCGCCACTGGCGAGCGCGGAGTGGCCGTCGTAGAGCCGGAGGAAGGCGGGGGCGCCGCCGAGTACCTCCTCGACGAGCGCGCGGTCGACGGGGCGGCCCTCGAACGCGTTGTGGTCGAGGCCGAAGCCGATCACCCAGCCGTCGGTCCGTTCGGCCCCGGTCAGCGCCGCCCGCAGGCCCGCCAGGTCGCGAACGCCCGACAGGTCGGCGCCGGTCGCCATGTCCAGGCCCCACACCGGGTGGCTGTGCGCGTCCACCAGGCCGGGCACCAGGTGGGCGCCGCCCAGGTCCATGACCTCGGTGCCCGGCCCCCGCCAGTCACGGACGTCCCGTTCCTCGCCGACCGCGGCGATCACCCCGTCGCGGACGGCGACGGCGGTGGCGAACGGCCGGGCGGGGTCGAGGGTGCGGACCTCGGCACCGGTCAGGATCAGGTCGGGGCTGGCGGTCATGGTGCGGTGAACTCCCTTGTCCGGTGCGGCTGTTCGACTATTCGGCTGTTCGGCTGTTCGGCCATGCGGCTATTCGGTCGGCTCGGACGCGAAGTCCGCGTACACCTCGGGCCGTTCGCGACGCAGCCACCACGCGAGACCGAGGCCCGCGACGAAGACGGCGGGCGCGATGACGATCAACAGGGTGTTGACCGTGCTCGACGCCCCGGTGAACAGGTCGATGTGGGTGATGACGAGCCCTATCGCGGTGGCGAGCAGGACGGCGGCGACGGTCGGGGCGACCACGGTGCGCAGGGTGCCCTCCTCGTGCCGTACCTTGCGGAAGTAGCAGGGCACCGCGATCGCCGCGAGCAGCTGGAGCGCGAACAGGCCGATCATTCCCGGGGTGTTGACCCACAGCAGCAGCTGGTTGTACGGGTCCGCGCCCGCCGCCCAGAAGGCGAGCACGACCGCCAGGCCGAGGACGGTCTGCGCGGCACCGGCCAGGTACGGGGAGCGGTGGCGCGGGTGGATCGTGCCCAGCCGCCCGGGCAGGACGCCTTCCTCGGCGAGGGCGAGGACGTAGCGGTTGATCGCGTTGTGGAAGGCGAGCAGCGAGGCGATGATGCTGGTCACGATGAAGAGGTGCATCAGGTCGGCGGCCCAGCCGCCCACGTAGGTGGTGATGGCGGTGAAGAAGAGCCCGCCGGGGTCCTTGGCGGCGGCCGCGATGACGTCCTGGTTCCCGAAGGCCTGGATGATGATCCACACCATGAAGGCGTAGAAGAGGCCGAGGAACGCGACGGCCACGTAGGTGGCGCGCGGGACCGTGCGGTCGGGGTCGCGGGCCTCGCGGCGGTAGATGACGGTCGACTCGAAGCCGGTGAAGGCGGCGAAGGCGAAGGCGAGGACGACCGCGGTGCCGGAGACGAAGACGTGGCCGGGTGCGAAGGAGGCGCCGGACAGTCCGTGCGCGCCGCCCTTCACCAGCACTCCGCCGGCGAGCAGTACGAGGATCCCGGTCTCGGCGACCAGCAGCACGCCGAGCAGCTTGGCGCCGAACTCGATGGAGCGGTAGCCGCCGTAGCCGATGAGGAGGAGACCGGCGAGGGCGATCGGCAGCCAGGGGACGTCGACGCCGAAGAGGGCCTTCGCGGTGTCCCGCCCGGCGCTGCCGAGCAGGCCGTAGACGCCGATCTCCATGCCGTTGTAGCCGACGAGGGCGAGCAGCGCCGCGCCGATGCCGACGGGGCGGCCGAGGCCGCGGGTGATGTACGCGTAGAAGGCGCCGCCGCTCCTGACGTGCCGGCTCATGGTGGTGAAGCCGACGGCGAAGACGGCGAGGGTGATGCCGGCGATGAGGTAGCCGGCGGGGGCGCCGATGCCGCCGAGCAGGACGGCAAGGGGGGCGACGCCGGCCATCACGGTGAGCGGGGCGGCGGCGGAGATGACGAAGAAGGCGATGTCGGCGGTGCCGAGCGAGCCGGAGCGGAGCGTGGCCACGGCGGGTGGCGTGCTCTCCTCGCGAGCGGTGACGGACATGGGGAGGAGCCCTTCGAGCGCGACGGACGGGAGGGTTCCGGGCGTGCGGGATGACCGGCGCTACCGGGGCAGGAGGTGCCCCGGACCCGTAAATCTAAAGCCTTTCGGTTTTGGCAATGTAGCCTCCTCCTGGACATCCGGGAAGACCCGTTTCACACCTTCAGGGGAGAACACGCAGATGGGACGGCCGCGCACCCCGCTCCTCGACCGGGAGCGAATCACCACGACCGCGCTGCAACTCGTCGACGAGCAGGGCGACTTCAGCGTCCCGAAGATCGCGAAGCGGCTCGGCACCCAGGCCGGCTCGCTGTACCACCATGTGGACGGCCGGGACGGCATCGTCGAGCTGCTGCGCGAACGGGTCGCGGCCGCGATCGACCCCGCGACCCTGGACCTGGCCCCCTGGGACACCGCGCTGGAGTCCTGGGCCCGCTCCTACCGGGCCGCGTTCGCCGCCCACCCGAGGGCGATCCCGCTCCTGATGACCTCGCCGGTGCGGGCACCCCGGGTCCTGGAGCAGTACGAGCGCGCGGTCACGGTGCTGCTGACGGCGGGCTTCGCCGTGGCGGACGTGATGCCCCTGCTGATCGCCCTGGAGAACCTGGTGCTCGGCTCGGCGCTGGACCTGGCGGCCCCGGAGACGATGTGGGAGCTGACGGACCGGACACCGACCCCACGCCTGGCGCAGGCCCTGGCGGCGGTGGAGGACGGCAGGGCGGACCGCGCGTTCGAGGTGGGCCTGACGGGCCTCATGAACCACGCCAGGACCCTGCTCCGGCGGACGCTCTAGCAGAATCCGCGTATCGCGGGCGTGTCGAAAACCGCATACACCGCCGCAACCGCCGGCCGTCTTTCCTGGGAGGCGTGAACCGAAACGCAACCTTCCTCTGCCTGGCGGTCGTCGGCGTGGCGAGCGCCGCGTTCGCCGTACGGCGGCCGCTCCTGATGTCCGCCCCGAGGTGCATGGCCGGGCAGTGGCACGGCTGCTTCGACGCCTTCAACGGCGTGGTGCTCATGACGCTGGTCACGCTGCCGCTCGCCGCGCTGGTGGCGTGGGCGCTGGCGTACCGCCGCCGTGCCGCCGGTGACGCGTCGGCGTGGCGGACGTCGCTGGCCGAGGTGGGCATGGTGCACGGGACGGTGCCGTTCGTGTGGCTGACCATGATGCCGGGCGAGGGGGCCGGCACCGCCCCGGCCCGGGTGAGCCTCGTGCCGCTGCGGGACCTGGTCACGATGGGGACGCTCGGGATCGTCGGCAACCTGCTGGTCTTCGCGGCGCTGGGGTTCTTCGCCCCGATGCGGTTCGCCGCGCTGGCGTCCGCGCCGCGGATCCTGGCGCTCGGGGCGGGCTGCTCGGTGCTGGTGGAGACCGCGCAGTACGTCTTCCGCCTGGACCGGGTGTCCTCCGTGGACGACGTCCTGGTCAACGCCGTCGGCGCCCTGCTGGCCGGGCTGGCGTCGCGCCGCTGGTGGCGTACGACGGCACCGGGGCCGTCCGACCTGCCGGGCCGCGCGCTGACGCCGGCGGGCTGAGTCGCCTGCCGCCCGTGTCCCGTGCCGCCTACGCTGGGGGCACCGTGAACAAACGCCCGGACCTCAGCGCCCGACTGAAGCTCACCATCAGCTACGCCGGATTCCTTCTCGTCGCCGGCGTTCTCCTGCTGGCCGTGATGTGGGTGTTCGTGCTGCGCTGGCTGCCGGACGAGGACGCCAGAGCCATCCAGAAGAGGTTCGGCGCCGTGATCATCATCGGGCCCAGGCGCTCCGACCTGCTGAACGGCTTCGCCCCTGCCGCGGCCACGGCACTGGCCTTCCTCCTCGTCTTCGGCCTGCTGGGCGGATGGATCCTCGCCGGCCGGATGCTCGCACCGCTCACCCGGATCGCGTACGCGGCACGGCTGGCCTCGACCGGATCGCTCTCCCACCGGATCCGCATGACGGGGCCCAGAGACGAGTTCCGTGAACTGGCCGACGCGTTCGACACCATGCTCGAACGACTCGAGTCCCACGTCGCCGAACAGCAGAGGTTCGCCGCGAACGCCTCCCACGAACTGCGCACCCCGCTGGCCGTCTCCCGCGCGCTCCTCGACGCCGCCCGCAGCGACCCCACGCGGGACCAGGGCGAACTCGTCGAACGCCTGCGCACCGTCAACACGCGGGCGATCGACCTCACCGAGGCGCTCCTGCTGCTCAGCCGCGCCGACGGCAGGAGCTTCACCCGCGAGCCCGTCGACCTCTCCCTCGTCGCCGAGGAGGCCGCCGAGACGCTGCTCGCCCTCGCCGAGAAGCGCCGGGTCACGCTCGACGTCACCGGCGAGCCGGCCCACACCGTCGGCTCCGCGGCACTGCTCCTGCGGATGGTGACGAACCTCGTCCAGAACGCCGTCGTCCACAACCTCCCCGCCGGCGGCACCGTGACGGTCCACACCGAACGTCAGCACGACACGAGCGTGCTGCGGGTCGAGAACACGGGCCGTCCGCTCCCGCCGGAACTGGTACCGACCCTCACCGAACCCTTCCGGCGCGGCACGGATCGCGTCCGCACCGACGAGCACGCCGGCGTCGGCCTCGGGCTGGCCATCGTGCGCAGCGTCGTCCGGGCGCACGACGGCACCCTCGACCTCGCGCCCCGCCCCGGCGGCGGTCTCCTCGTCACCGTCCGGCTTCCCGGCTCCCGCGGAGCGGCCGCCAAGCCCCGTCAGGCCCCGTAGAAGAGCTCCTCCACGACCGCCCGGGCCCTGCGCGCCGTCCGCCGGTACGCGTCGAGCATGTCCCCGGCGTGCCCGTCCCCGTACCCCAGGTACCGCCCGACCGCGGCCAGCTCCCGGCTCTCCGAGGGGAACGTGTCGGCGGCCCGGCCGCGCACCAGCATCACGGCGTTGCGCACCCGCGTGGCCAGCACCCATGCCTCGTCCAGGATCGCGGCCTCCTCGGTGCCCAGCAGCCCGGCCGCCTGTGCCGCGGCCAGCGCCTGACGGGTCCGGGTGGTGCGCAGTCCCGGCTCGGCCCAGCCGTGCCGCAGCTGCAGCAGCTGCACGGTCCACTCGACGTCGGAGAGGCCGCCCGGCCCCAGCTTGGTGTGCAGTTTCGGGTCGGCGCCGCGCGGCAGCCGCTCGGACTCCATCCGGGCCTTCAGCCGCCGGATCTCGCGCACCGCGTCCTCGCCGAGCCCCTCCGCCGGGTACCGCAGCGGGTCGACCAGTTCGATGAACCGGCGTCCCAGCTCCTCGTCCCCGGCGACCGGTTCGGCGCGCAGCAGGGCCTGCGACTCCCACACCAGCGACCAGCGGCGGTAGTACGCCTCGTAGGACTTGAGGGTGCGCACCAGCGGCCCGGACTTGCCCTCGGGGCGCAGGTCCGCGTCGATCAGCAACGGCGGGTCGGCGCTGGGCACCTGGAGCAGCCGGCGCATCTCGGCGACGACCTTGTTGGCCGCGTCGGCGGCCTCCCGCTCATCCACGCCCTCCTGCGGTTCGTGCACGAACAGGACGTCGGCGTCGGAGCCGTAGCCCAGCTCGTGGCCCCCGAAGCGGCCCATGCCGATCATGGCGAACCGGGTGGGCAGGGTGTCGCCCCAGCCGTCCCGGACCACCGCCCGCAGGGTCCCCGCGAGCGTGGCCGCCGTCAGGTCGGAGACCGCACCGCCGACCCGGTCGACCAGGGCGCCCTGGTCGGCCTCGGCGGGCTTGGTCTCGGTGCCGTAGGAGTCCACGATGTCGGCGGCGGCCGTACGGAACAGCTCGCGCCGGCGCACGCCGCGGGCCGCGCGCACCCCGTCCTCGGCGTTGTCGGCGCGGCCGGCGGCGGCGAGGATCTCCTGCTCCAGCTGGGCCCGGCCGCGCGGCTCCAGGCCGCCCCCGTCGCCGTCGCCGAGCAGGGCCACCGCCTCCGGGGCGCGCATCAGCAGGTCGGGGGCGAGGCGGCCGGCGGACAGCACGCGGGCGAGGTTCTCGGCGGCGGCGCCCTCGTCCCTCAACAGCCGTAGGTACCAGGGGGTCTTGCCGAGCGCGTCGGAGACCTTGCGGAAGTTCAGCAGGCCCGCGTCCGGGTCTGCGGAGTCGGCGAACCAGCCCAGCAGGACGGGCAGCAGGGTGCGCTGGATGGCGGCCTTGCGGGTGACGCCGGAGGCGAGGGCCTCCAGGTGGCGCAGGGCGGCGGCAGGGTCGGCGTAGCCGAGGGCCACCAGCCGCTCCCGGGCCGCCTCGGCGCTCAACCGGGCTTCGCCGGGGCCGAGTTGGGCGACGGCGTCGAGCAGCGGGCGGTAGAAGAGCTTCTCGTGCAGGCGCCGTACGACGCCGGTGTGCTGCTTCCACTCGCGGATCAGCTCGGTCACCGGGTCGGTGCGCAGGCCGAGCGAGCGGCCGAGGCGGCGCAGGTCGGCCTCGTCCTCGGGGACCAGGTGGGTGCGGCGCAGCCGGTAGAGCTGGATGCGGTGCTCCATGGAGCGCAGGAAGCGGTAGGCGTCGTCGAGCTGGACGGCGTCGGCGCGGCCCACGTAGCCGCCGGCGGCGAGGGCCTGGAGGGCGTCGAGGGTGGTGCCGGAGCGCAGGGTGAGGTCGGTGCGGCCGTGCACCAGCTGGAGGAGCTGCACGGCGAACTCGACGTCCCTGAGCCCTCCGGGGCCGAGCTTCAGCTCGCGGTCGATCTCGGCGGCCGGGATGTTCTCCACCACGCGGCGGCGCATCTTCTGCACGTCGGCGACGAAGTTGTCGCGTTCGGCGGCCTTCCAGACCATGGGTTCGAGCGCGGCGACGTACTCCTGCCCGAGGTCGAGGTCGCCGGCGACCGGGCGGGCCTTGAGCAGGGCCTGGAACTCCCAGGTCTTGGCCCAGCGCTGGTAGTAGGCGAGGTGGCTGCTGAGGGTGCGGACGAGGGGGCCGTTGCGGCCCTCGGGGCGGAGGTTGGCGTCGACCGGCCAGATCGACCCCTCCACGGTGGTCTCGGAGCAGATCCGCATCATGTGCGAGGCGAGCTTGGTGGCGGACCGCAGGGCCTTGCTCTCGTCGGCCCCGTCGGCAGCCTCCCCGACGAAGATGACGTCGACGTCGGAGACGTAGTTCAGCTCGTGGCCGCCGCACTTGCCCATGGCGATGACCGCGAGCCGGCAGGCGGCGGCGTCCCCGGGCGCGGCGGCCTCGGCGAGGGCGAGGGCGGCGCGCAGGGTGGCGGTGGCGAGGTCGGCGAGTTCGGCGGCGGTCTGGGCGACGTCCGTCGTCCCGCACACGTCCCGGGCGGCGATGGAGAGCAGGCAGCGCCGGTAGGCGACCCGGAGGGAGACCGGGTCGCCGGCCTCGGCGAGCCCGCGTTCGAACTCCGCGACGCCGGGGTGCAGGTCGCGGGGCTCGTAGGTGACCAGGGCCTCCCAGTCGCGCGGGTGCCGGGCGAGGTGGTCGGCGAGGGCGGCGGAGGCGCCGAGGACGCCCAGCAGGCGGTCCCGCAGCGGCTTGGCCGCTATCAGGGTGTCGAGCAGCTCGCGGCGGGCGGTGGGGCCGGGCTGGGCCTCCAGGAGCCGTACCAGGCCGTGCAGGGCGAGATCGGGGTCGGCGGTGGCGCCGAGCGCGTCGAGGAGCACCGGATCGTCGCGTACTGCGGCCAGCTCGACGCTGTCCAGCAGCCGCTCGGCCGCGGAGGCGTCGGTGAAGCCGTGCCGCAGCAGTCGCGTGAAGGTGCTGCTCCTGCGCCCCGGCGTCATCCGCGGCCTCCCCTGGGATCGGTATGCGCATCGAGATTCGGATCAAGGTCGTCCACGCCCGAGCCTAACCGCAGACCACGGGACGAGCGCCGATGAGTTCCGGGCGGGATCGTGGTCCGTACCGGCAACGAACCCAGGGAGGCGACATGCGTGAACCCGACGGTGTGCTGGACGGCCACTACAGCAGCGCGGGCACCTCGGCCCACGACTGGTCCGACGCGGAGCAGGTCCTGACGGAGTCCGAGCTGCTCTGGATCCAGGTTCATCCGGTCCAGTAGTTCATCCGGTCTTCACCTGTCTGGCCGAGCGCGGTGGGGGCGGGGATTATTGGCGTGTGCATGCTCAGTCCGCACCGCCACCGACCCCCTCCTTCCCCCAGCACCGGAGGTTGATGTGTCCGGCAGTTCCGCACGTTCCGCGCTAATGCGCCGCGCCCGTACGACGGTGGCGTCCGCCACCGCCCTCACCGCGGCCGCGGTCGGCCTGTGGACCGGGCTCGGCGGCACGTCCGCGCACGCCGCGAGTGCCGTACCGACCCCGGACCACGTGATCGTCGTGGTCTTCGAGAACCACGCCTACAGCCAGGTCATCGGCTCCTCCAGCGCCCCGTACATCAACTCGCTGGCGACCGGCGGCGCCAACCTGACCCAGATGTACGCCGAGACCCACCCGAGCCAGCCGAACTACTTCGCCCTGTTCTCCGGCTCCACCCAGGGCATCACCGACGACAGCTGCTACACCGCGGGCTTCTCCTCGGCGGCGAACCTGGCCTCCGAGCAGCTCGCGGCCGGCCGCACCTGGGCCAGCTACAACGAGACCCTGCCCAGCCAGGGCTCGACCACCTGCAGCAGCGGCAACTACGCGCGCAAGCACAACCCGTGGTTCGGCTTCAGCAACGTGCCGACCTCGACCGCAAAAACGTTCGCTCAGTTCCCGACCGACTACTCCACCCTCCCCCAGCTGTCCTTCGTGACCCCCAACCTGTGCAGCGACATGCACGACTGCTCGGTGTCCACCGGCGACACCTGGCTGAAGAACAACCTGGGCGCGTACGCCACCTGGGCCAAGACCCACAACAGCCTGCTCGTCGTCACCATGGACGAGGACAACCGCCTGGCAGGCAACCGCATCCCGACGGTCCTGTACGGCCAGCCGGTCACCGCGGGCTCCACCTCGTCCACCACGTACGACCACTACGACCTGCTGCGCACCCTGGAGGACAGCCAGGGCCTGAGCGCGCACGCGGGCAACGCGGCGTCCTCGTCCGACATCACCGGGATCTGGGCGTCCTGACGTGTACGTAGCGGACAGCCGCGCGAGCACTCAGGCGACGGCGTCCGTGGAAGGTACCGCCCGGCCCGCGACGGCCGGGCGGTACCGCTCCACGATCGCCCCCACCGTCCTCGCCCTCGGCACGGTCAGCCTGGTCACGGACGTGTCCTCCGAGATGGTCACGGCGGTCCTCCCGCTGTACCTGGTGGCGGGCCTGGGCCTGTCCCCGCTCGGCTTCGGCCTCCTCGACGGCGTCTACAACGGCTTCTCGGCGGTCGTACGCCTGGCCGGCGGTCACCTGGCCGACCGGGGCGGCGGCCGGCACAAGTGGGTGGCGGGCGCGGGCTACGCCCTCTCGGCCCTCTGCAAACCCCTGCTGCTGGTGGCGCACTCGTTGACGCCCATCGGCCTGATCCTGGCGGCCGACCGCACCGGCAAGGGTCTGCGCACGGCCCCGCGGGACGCCCTGATCTCGCTCTCCTCCACCCCGGAGACCCGGGGCCGCGCCTTCGGTGTCCACCGCGCGATGGACACGGCGGGCGCCCTGCTCGGCCCCCTGGCCGCGTTCCTCATCCTCCGGGCGACGGTGGACGGCTACGACGCGGTGTTCACGGTCAGCTTCTGCGTGGCGGTGCTGGGCGTGCTGATCCTGGTCCTCTTCGTACCGGGCGGCGGCCGTGCCGGGACGCCCGCCTCCACCACCGCTACCACCACCACATCCACCACCGTTCCCTCCGCCGCGCGCCCCACCGCGCGCCCCACCCTGCGCGCGGCACTCGGCCTCCTGGCCGACCGCGACCTGCGCCGCCTCACCGTCTGCGCCCTGCTCCTCGGCCTCGCGACGGTGAGCGACTCCTTCGTCTACCTGCTGCTGCAACACCGGCTCGGCGTCCCGGACCGCTGGTTCGCCCTCCTCCCCCTCGGCACGGCGGCCGCGTTCCTCCTCCTCGCCGTCCCCCTCGGCCGCCTCGCGGACCGCTGGGGCCGCTGGCGCGTCTTCCTGACCGGCCACGGCGCCCTGCTGCTGGCCTACACCCTGCTGCTGACGTCCTGGCACGGCACCGCCCTCCCCTACGGGGTACTGGCCCTGCACGGCACGTTCTACGCGGCGACCGACGGTGTCCTGATGGCGGCCGCGTCGGACAGCGTCCCCGAGGCGCTGCGCTCGTCGGGTCTCGCACTGGTCCAGACAGGCCAGGCGGCGGCGCGTTTCACCTGCTCACTGGGGTTCGGGGCGGCGTGGACGCTGTGGGGCGACCGTACGGCGCTGAGCGTGTCGGCGGTGGCCCTGGCGGTGTGCGCGGCGTACGCCCTCACGCTCCGCCCCCTCCGAAAGGCCGCCGCATGACCGCCCACTCTCCCGCCCGCTCCCGCATCCTGATCCTCCTCTCGGCGCTCGCGGTCCTGACGGCCGTCGCCCTGGCCTCCGTCCTGCACGCCTCGGCCCGGGCGGAGCGCCGGGACCACACCCGGGCGGGCGGCCCGAAGGTCACCCCGGGGACGGTGACCCTGACGGCCCCCGGCCGCATGGTCTTCCGCAACATGGCCTGGGGCCCGCACCGCGACGAGCTGACCACGGTCCCCGCCGCCGCCCCCGCCGGCCCCCGCACCGCCTCCGGCGTGAAGTGCCTCCGCTTCTACGCCGCCGCCGGCACGGGCGTCTGCCTGCAGGCCGTCCACGGCCCGGTCTCGGACACCTACCGCGCCCTGATCCTGGACGCGAAGCTGCACACGAAGGCCCACTACGACGTCCCGGGCATCCCGTCCCGGGCCCGGGTCTCCCCCACCGGCCACTACGCGGCCTGGACGGCGTTCGTGGGCGGCGACTCGTACGCGGGCACGAACTTCTCGACCCGCACGGCGATCGCCGACACCCGCACCGGCGACCTGATCCCGTCCCTGGAGACGTTCCGCATCATCAGGAACAACCGCCCCTACCAGTCCGCGGACGTCAACTTCTGGGGCGTGACGTTCGCGGCGGACGACACCACCTTCTACGCGACGCTGGCGACGAAGGGCTCGACCTACCTGGTCCGGGGCGACCTCCGCACCCGCACGGTCACCACCCTCCACCCGAACGTGGAATGCCCGTCCCTCTCCCCCGACGGCACCCGCATCGCGTACAAGAAACGTGTGAAGGGCCTCTCCAAGGACGCCCCCTGGCGGCTGTACGTCCTGGACCTCGGGACGATGCGCGAGACGCCGCTGGCCGAGACCCGGAGCGTGGACGACCAGGCGGTCTGGAAGGACGCCCGCACGATCGTGTACGCGCTGCCGGGCGACTACGGCGCCGACCTGTACTCGGTCCCGTCGGACGGCACGGGGAAGCCGCACCGCATCAGCGTCTCGGCGGTGTCACCGGCGTACGTGGACTGACGACGCGAATGTCGGGAATGGAGGACATGTCACGCTCGCCTCGCACTACCGCAGCGCCGAAGCGGACACGACCGTCGGCGGCGACCTGTACGCCGCCGCCCGGATCCCCGGCTCCACGCGGCTGCTCATCGGGGACGTCCGCGGCAAGGGGCTCCCCTCGATCAGCGACACGGCGATCGTGCTGGGCGCCTTCCGCGCCGCCGCACACCGCCCGATCCCGCTGCCGGAACTGGTCGCCTACATCGAGGACGCCGTCCGGTGGGGACTCTCCGAGTTCGCGGAGCCGGACGAGGACGCCGCCGAGCGCTTCGTGACCGCCGCCGTCCTGGACATCCCGGACGACGAAGCCGTGGTGCACCTGATCAGCTGCGGGCACCCGCCGCCCCTCCTGCTGCGCGGCCGCACCAGGTCGGCGCTGGCGCTGACGGTCCCCGAACCGTCGCCCCCGCTCGGCCTCGGCATGCGGCCCGCCGGCGTGTACTGCACGGAGAGCGCCGGCGGCTGCTACACACCGGCGACCTTCCCGTTCGACTACGGCCACAGGCTGGTCCTGTACACGGACGGCGTCAGCGAGGCCCGGAACGCGGACGGCGACTTCTACCCGCTCGCCGAACGCGCCACGGCCTGGGCGGACCAGGCACCCGGCCCGCTCGTAGACCGGCTCGCGGCAGACGTCCGGGCGTACACGGGCGGCCGGCCGAACGACGACCAGGCCATGGTCGTCCTCCAGCGCGACCACACACCATCCTGACGAGCGGGAAAGCCCCGCCCGGCGACTGCTTGCGACTCCCCGCGCCTACAAACGCTGCCGGAGAGGCCACCAAAGCCCGCTACGTCCACCGCCGGCACACCTCCGGAACCGGTGCCGAAGGGTGAACGGCGAAGGGGGGGTGGGACCACGGATCCCAATTCCAGTCCCGAGCTGGATGCCGGGGACCTTCCTACCCACCCCCCATGGCCGCGAGTCCCTCACGATCTCCGTCCGGCCGAGCATTCCGCACAGTAGTCGGAGCCACTGACAAGGCCCTTCCGTGCGACCCCTGTCACTGGTCGCCCAGGAGCACCGAGACACGGCAGGGGCCGACGGTACGAGACCGTCGGCCCCACCCGCCGAATCGACAGGGAACAGGCTCTGGCCTGCGCTTACAGCACCGGCAGGTTCTTCCGCAGCTCGAACGCCGTGACCTCGCTGCGGTACTCCTCCCACTCCTGGCGCTTGTTGCGGAGGAAGTGACGTCGGCCCGGAGCGACCTCATGCGATCGGCGTCGGCGCAGCACTGACCTGTGAGCGGACGGCCGTCGTTGGTCGTTGTCGGTCGCTCTGGGTCGGCCTTCGACGGCCCAGAGACGGCCCCACCCTGCAGCAGCACGGCAGATTTACAGTCCCCTCAAGATCACTCGCTCACGCCCCATCCGACCAGCAGGGATGTGCGGCCAGCGTTCAAATCGCCAGCTTCTGGTCCACGTCTGGTCCAGAGCCGACTACTGCCCTAGCTCCGCTGCGGTCCGAGGAGGAGCATGGAAGGCAAGCGACCAAGGAGGCCTGCCATGAAAACCGGCGCCTCGGACTCGGACTACGAACCGTGGCTGTACTCCCACACGCCCTCCCAGGCCGAGGGCGAGCGGGACGATCCTGCCGAACGTGCGGCCATGCACCCAGATGTCCCCAGGACTGAGCCGTCCCAGGCGGAAGGCGAGCAGGTGGACGACACCAGGACGGACGACCGCCGATAAGCCCGAGAGGCGGGCCTTCCCGCGCGCCCTGACAGCGCGTGGAGCGGCCCGCCCGAACTCTGTCGCCGTCGTAGCAGTGGGACGTGACGTTCCGAAGCCGATGGCGTGGTGCGTAGAGCGCTCGCCCTCTACACACGCTGCCACCGCCTCCACCGCACCACCGTGAGTGCCGGACGGCCCAGAGGCGGCCCAGGGCTCGCGAGACACGACGGGGCTGACGGTCACAGATCGTCAGCCCCATCCGTCGAGTCAGCGGGAAACCCGCTCTGACCTGCCCCTACAGCACCGGCAGGTTCTTCCGCAGCTCGAACGCGGTGACCTCGCTGCGGTACTCCTCCCACTCCTGGCGCTTGTTGCGGAGGAAGAAGTCGAAGACGTGTTCGCCGAGGGTGTCGGCGACCAGGTCACTGTTCTCCATCAGGGTCAGGGCCTCGCCGAGGTTCTGCGGGAGGGGTTCGATGCCCATGGCGCGGCGCTCGGCGTTGGAGAGGGCCCAGACGTCGTCCTCGGCGCCCGGCGGGAGCTCGTAGCCCTCCTCGATGCCCTTGAGGCCGGCGGCCAGCAGGACGGCGTAGGCCAGGTACGGGTTGGCGCCGGAGTCGATGGAGCGGACCTCGACGCGCGCCGAGCCCGTCTTGCCGGGCTTGTACATCGGGACCCGGACCAGGGCGCTGCGGTTGTTGTGGCCCCAGCAGATGTAGGAGGGGGCCTCGCCGCCGGCGCCCGCCGTGCGCTCGGAGCCGCCCCAGATGCGCTTGTAGGAGTTCACCCACTGGTTGGTGACCGCCGCGGTCTCCGCCGCGTGCTTCAGCAGGCCCGCGATGAAGGAGCGGCCCACCTTGGAGAGCTGGAACTCCGCGCCCGACTCGTAGAAGGCGTTGCGGTCGCCCTCGAAGAGGGAGAGGTGGGTGTGCATGCCGGAGCCGGGGTGCTCGGAGAAGGGCTTCGGCATGAACGTGGCCTGCACGCCCTGCTCCAGCGCGACCTGCTTCATGACCAGGCGGAACGTCATGATGTTGTCGGCCGTGGAGAGCGCGTCGGCGTAGCGCAGGTCGATCTCCTGCTGGCCGGGGGCGCCCTCGTGGTGGGAGAACTCGACCGAGATGCCCATCGACTCCAGCATGGTGATCGCCTGGCGGCGGAAGTCCATGCCGACGTTGGTCGGGGTGTGGTCGAAGTAGCCCGAGTTGTCGGCCGGGGTGGGGCGCGAGCCGTCCATCGGGCGGTCCTTCAGGAGGAAGAACTCGATCTCCGGGTGGGTGTAGAAGGTGAAGCCCAGGTCGGAGGTGCGGGCGAGGGCACGCTTGAGGACGTAGCGCGGGTCGGCGAAGGAGGGGGAGCCGTCCGGCATCAGGATGTCGCAGAACATCCGGGCCGTGCCGGGGGCCTCGGCGCGCCACGGGAGGACCTGGAAGGTGGACGGGTCCGGCTTGGCGATCATGTCGGACTCGTATACCCGGGCGAAGCCCTCGATGGCGGAGCCGTCGAAGCCGATGCCCTCGTCGAAGGCCTGCTCAAGCTCGGCCGGGGCCACGGCGACGGACTTGAGGAAGCCCAGCACGTCCGTGAACCACAGGCGTACGAACCGGATGTCGCGCTCCTCCAAGGTCCGGAGCACGAACTCCTGCTGCTTGTCCATCTTCCGCTTCCCCATCCTTGCTGGTCAGGCCGCCTGTCTCCCTGTCCCGCAGGAGGCGGTCGGGCACCTGAGCATCACACCACAACAGCATTTCATGCGCGTTGCGCACCTTGATCGCCCGAGCGACCTCGGCCTGAACGGCTCTCGTACGGCAGGTGTCCTGCCCTGCCGCCCATCTTGCCTGTTCGCGCCGACATCCGTAATGGCCGGTCCGGTTTCCCGGACGCCGGTCAGGTGGCGCGCACGCGGGGTGCGCATGGCGTGCGCGTGGCGTGCACCACGGTGACGGACACCACGGGTCTTAAATTTGAATATGAGATGCAAGTTTTACTAGCGTGCAGGAGAAAGAGCTGTTCGGCCGAGCCACAAGGAGCCCCGATGCTGTCCGAGCCCTCCGCCGCCACCGTCCGCGCCACCCTGCCCGCCGTCGGCGCGGCGCTCGGCGAGATCACCGAGCGCTTCTACGCCCGTCTCTTCGCCGCCCACCCCGGCCTCCTGCGCGACCTCTTCAACCGCGGCAACCAGGCCGCCGGTACCCAGCGCCAGGCCCTCGCCGGCTCCGTCGCCGCGTTCGCCACGCACCTGCTGGACCACCCGGACCGGCGACCCGACGCCCTGCTGGGCCGCATCGCCCACAAGCACGCCTCACTGGGCGTCGCACCCGAGCAGTACGGCGTCGTCCACGAGCACCTCTTCGCCGCCATCGCCGAGGTGCTCGGCGAGGCCGTCACCCCCGAGGTCGCGGCCGCCTGGGACGAGGTCTACTGGCTGATGGCGAACGCCCTCGTCGCGATCGAGAAGCGGCTGTACGAGGAGAGCGGCGGCCTGCGGGGGCTGCGGCCGTGGGAGGTCGTCGAGCGGGTCGTGGAGACCGCCGACGTGGTGACCTTCCGGGTGCGGCCGACGGACCGCGGGGCGGCGGTGCGCGACTTCCGGGCCGGGCAGTACGTCTCCGTGGGCGTCACCCTGCCCGACGGCGCCCGTCAGATACGCCAGTACAGCCTCTCCGGCGCGCCGGGCGAGTCGGTCCGCCAGTTCAGCGTCAAGCGCGTGCGCGGCGACGACGCGACGCCCGACGGCGAGGTCTCGAACCACCTGCACGCGCGCGTGCAGGTGGGTGACGTCCTCGAACTGTCGGAGCCGTACGGCGACCTCGTCCTGGGCGACACCGACGGCCGCCCCCTCCTGCTCGCCTCCGCCGGTATCGGCGTGACCCCGATGGTCGCGATGCTGGCCGCGCTCGCGGCCGACGGCCACCGCGCCCCGGTGACCGTGGTGCACGGCGACCGCTCCCCCGCCGACCACGCGCTGCGCGCCGACCACGAGGCGTACGCGGCGAAGCTGCCGGACGCCACCGTGCGCTTCTTCTACGAGCGGGACGCCGGCCCGGACAGCCGCACCGGCCTGGTGGACCTCGCCGGCATCGACGTCGCGCCCGGCGCACGCGCGTACCTGTGCGGCCCGCTCCCCTTCATGCGCGCGGTCCGCGCCCAGCTGCTCGCCCAGGGCGTCCCGCCGGCCGACATCCACTACGAGGTCTTCGGGCCGGACCTGTGGATGTGCGGATGACGGCGGTTCGAGCCTGAGCGAGCAGGCGGACGGGATCAGCTCAGGCCGAGGTCCGACAGCGCGGTCGTCCAGTCCGTGACGATCGCGTCCTGGGCGTCGGCGAGGGTGACGGTGCCGGCGCAGACGGCCTTCTTGAGCTTGTTCTCGACGGTGTCCTTGTTGGCGGCGGTCTTGGTGCCGTACTCCGGCTCGGGCCAGAGGTTGAGCTCGCTCTTGGGGGCACCGCCGAGTTCGAGGGGGACGAAGTGGTCCTCCTCGTAGTCCGAGGTGCTGGTGTCCGTGTAGCCGTACTCGACGATCTGCTTCTTCTTCAGCGCGGTCGTGTAGGAGCTGGAGGGCCGGACGGTCGCGGTCCATCCGGAGACGCAGATGGTGGAGTCGATGGTGGACTGGGTGACGTCCGGGTTGAAGTCGCCGGGCTGGCAGCTGGGGTCGGGGAGGGGGAGGTAGTCCTGGCTGCAGCTCTGCGCGTGCGCGGTGCCGGCGGCGACCGTGAGGCCGGCGGCGGCGAGGGCGAGGGAGGAGAGGGCGGTGACCAAGGAGCGGGATATTCGGGGCATGGGGGGAGGTCTCCCGGAGCGGTGCCCGGCAGGAGTCCGGGCGGTCGTGAGCATGACAGCACCGGGTTCGTCTATGCGGGTAGAGCTCTTGGCCGGTCGCGAAGATCCCTTTGTTGAATGTTTGAATACGGCGGCACGTACGGAGGGCAAGTCATGGCCCGCGCTTGGTTGTCGGCGAGCCGCCGCCGCGGGTGCCGCGGGGCGCTAGACCGCCCCCGGCCCCTTGGAAATACCGAGCAGCAACGCCCCCGTCGGTTCCGCCACGATGTCCGCCACCGTCACCGGATCCAGGGTCGCGAAGAAGGCCTCCTGGGCCCGGCGCAGGGCGCCCCGCAGCCGGCACCCGGAGTTCAGCGGGCAGGGCGTCGCCCCCTCGCAGTCCACCACGTCGCCGTCGCCCTCGAAGGTGCGCACCAGCGTGCCCACCGAGGCGGTGCGGCCCTTCTCGGTCAGGGTGAGTCCACCGCCGCGGCCGCGCCGGGCGTCGACCAGCCCCAGGTGCTGCAGTTCGGCGACCACCTTCGCGGCGTGCGTGTACGGCACGTCCATGTCCGCCGCGACCTCACGGGTCGTAGGGCTGGACCCGCCGCCCGCGACGGCGAGCCGCATCAGGAGGCGCAGGGCCAGATCGGTGGAGCGCAACAGCCGCATACCGGCCAGCGTAGGTAATGCGCATCCGTCATTCAAATTATCGGTTTCCTGTCGGATCAGGGCATTTCCAGGTCTTTCCTGTGCCCTCCCTACGACCGGCCCCATCTCCCCCATTACGATCAGCGAGCCCCACCCTCCACGTCCCTTTCCCCCAAGAAGGACACGGCCCATGGCTACCGCCAAGAAGAGCAACAACGCAGCGCGCAAGGCACGCATAGAGGAGATGCGGCGTGCCGAGCAGGCGCGTGAGCGGCGCAACCGGATCCTGGTGATCGGCGCGAGCGTCGTGGTCGTCACCGGCCTCGTGGTCGGCGGCGTGGTGCTCGTCAACTCGCAGTCGGGGAAGAGCGACAGCGCGAGCGACGCGAAGGGCGGTTCCGGGGACTCGGGGCACTTCGTCACCGGCAGCGACGGCGTGCGGACCTGGTCGGGCAAGCTCTCCCGCACCCACGTCACGGGGACGGTGAAGTACCCGATGCACCCGCCGGTCGGCGGCAACCACAACCCGGTGTGGCTCAACTGCAACGGCAACGTCTACACCAAGGCCGTGAAGGACGAGAACGCCGTGCACGCGCTCGAGCACGGCGCGGTCTGGGTGACGTACACCGACAAGGCGACGAAGTCCGACGTGGACACGCTGGCGGCGAAGGTGAAGCAGACGCCGTACTCGCTGATGAGCCCGTACACGAACCAGACCGCGCCGATCGAGCTCTCGGCGTGGGGCCACCAGCTGAGCGTGACGAGCGCCGACGACCCCAAGGTCGCGAAGTTCTTCGAGACGTACGTGCAGGGCAAGCAGACCCCGGAGCCGGGCGCCTCCTGCACCGGCGGGACGATGTGACGTGAAGAGGCACATCGGCTGGATCGCCGGGACCGCGGCCGCGGCGCTGGTCGCGGCCGGCGCGATCACGTACGCGGTCGCCGAGGACGGCGCCGGCGGTGGCGGCGGGCTGAGCGTCCCGAGCGCGGACGGGGCGGACGCGGGGTTCGCGCGGGACATGGCGGTCCACCACCAGCAGGCCGTGGAGATGTCGTACATCGTCCGCGACCGCACGAAGAACACCGAAGTGCGGCGGCTCGCCTACGACATCGCGCAGACGCAGGCCAACCAGCGGGGCATGCTGCTGGGCTGGCTGGACCTGTGGGACCTGCCGAAGGTGTCGGCGAAGCCGCCGATGTCCTGGATGGGCATGGGCGACATGCCCGAGCGCGGGGACGGTTCGCTGATGCCGGGCATGGCGACCGACACCGAGCTGAAGAAGCTGGGGACCCTGAACGGCGAGCAGGCGGAGATCTTCTACCTCCAGCTGATGACGGACCACCACAAGGGCGGCATCCACATGGCCGAGGGGTGCGTGGCCAAGTGCACCGTCGCGGTGGAGAAGAGCCTCGCCCAGGGCATGGTGGACGCGCAGCAGTCCGAGCTGACGACGATGAAGCAGCTGCTGAAGGAGCGGGGCGCCAAGCCGCGCGACTGAACAGCCGTACAAATGGGGGGACTTGTCGACTTAACGGCACCGCAAGCATTCATCAACAATCGCAACCGATCTGTAATGTTCTGCGCGCCGTCGAAAGCGGACCAAAAGCCCCTAATCAACGCCCACTTGGGATTTCCTTGACCAACCCCTTCCCCTGGCATGAACAGTTCACCGAAAGAGTGACGTCCACCGCGTGATCCATTCACGGGCCGTTCCGCCGCAGGCCTCCTGGTGATCACGGACGACCGACCACTCCATGCGACGAACCGCATAGCAGGGGGCAGTATGAGATCCAACCGTGCCAAGGTGCGGGCCAGCGTGAGCATGGCAGCGACACTGCCGATGATCGCCGGCGCGCTCGCGCTCGGCATACCCGCGGCGCACGCCGCGGACAGCCCGGCCCGAGACACCCTGAAGGGCACCAAGCCCACCTGGGCCACGGCCAAGGCGGACAAGGGCGCCACTTCCAACAGCGCCACAGTGAAGGCCCGGGTCTACCTGGCCGGCCAGGACGCCAAGGGCCTCGCGGCCTACGCGAAGGCGGTGTCCGACCCCAGCTCGCCGCTCTACGGCAAGTACCTCAGCGCCAAGCAGGTGCAGGCCCGCTACGGCGCCACCAAGGCCCAGGTGAAGGCCGTCAAGAACTGGCTGACCGCGGCCGGCCTGACGGTCACCGGGGTCACGCAGCACTACATCACCGTCTCCGGTGACGTGTCCGCCGCCGAGAAGGCGTTCGGCACCCAGCTGCACAACTACGCCAAGGGCTCGAAGACCTACCGCGCCCCGGCGACGACGGCGACCGTGCCGACGGCCGTCAGCAGCTCCATCCTGACCGTCACCGGCCTGGACAACGCGCCGCACACGGCGACCCACGACGACACGCTGCCGCCCCCTGACTCCGTGTTCAAGAACTCCGGGCCGTTCTCCTCGTACTACGGCTCGAACACCGCGTCCACGCTGCCGGACGCGTACGGCGGCAAGATCCCGTACGCGATCAAGGGCTACACCGGCAAGCAGCTGCGGGCCGCCTACGGCGCCGGCAAGTACACCGGCAAGCACGTGCGCGTCGCGATCACCGACGCGTACGCCTCGCCGACCATCGCCTTCGACGCCGGCACCTACGCCAAGACGAACGGCGACCAGGCCTGGAAGACCAGCCAGCTGCACCAGGTGCTGCCGGACACCTACACCAAGACGGAAGAGTGCCAGGCCGCCGGCTGGTACGGCGAGGAGACCCTGGACGTCGAGGCCGTGCACGCGGTCGCGCCGGACGCCGACGTCACCTACGTGGGCGCCGCCTCCTGCTACGACGACGACCTCCTCGACTCCCTCAGCAAGATCGTCGACAACCACCTGGCCGACATCGTCTCCAACTCGTGGGGCGACATCGAGGCCAACCAGACCCCGGACCTCGCGGCCGCCTACGACCAGGTCTTCCAGCTGGGCGCGGTGCAGGGCATCGGCTTCTACTTCTCCTCCGGTGACAACGGCGACGAGGTCGCCAACACCAAGACGAAGCAGGTCGACACCCCGGCCAACTCCGCCTGGGTGACGGCGGTCGGCGGTACCTCGCTGGCCGTCGGCAAGGGCGACAAGTACCTGTGGGAGACCGGCTGGGGCACCGAGAAGGCGTCCCTGTCGGCCGACGGCAAGAGCTGGACGAGCTTCCCCGGCGCGTTCACCTCGGGCGCGGGCGGCGGCACCAGCAAGACGGTCTCCGAGCCCTACTACCAGAAGGGCGTCGTCCCGAACTCGCTCGCCAAGGCCAACAGCGCCTCCGGCAACCGCGTGGTCCCGGACATCTCGGCGATCGCCGACCCGAACACCGGCTTCCTCGTCGGCCAGACGCAGACCCAGGCGGACGGCACCGAGGCATACAGCGAGTACCGCATCGGCGGCACCTCGCTGGCCGCGCCGACCATCGCGGCGGTCCAGGCGCTCGCCCAGGAGGCGGCCGGTGGCAAGGCGATCGGCTTCGCCAACCCGTCGATCTACGCCAAGTACGGCAAGAAGGGCGTCTTCCACGACGTCACCGACAAGCCGACCGGCAAGGACCTCGCGGTCGCCCGCGTCGACTTCGCCAACGGCTACGACGCCACCGACGGCCTGCTGACCTCGGTCCGCAGCCTCGGCAAGGACAGCTCCCTGTCCGCGGTCAAGGGCTACGACGACGTCACCGGCGTCGGCAGCCCGGCCAACGGCTACGTCGAGTCGTACAAGCCGACGAAGGCACACCGCAAGCACTGATGCACTGAGCGAAGGGGCGTGAGATCCTGCGGATCTCACGCCCCTTTGTGCGGTCAGAAGTCCTGGTACGCGACCTGCCGGCCCGACGCGTCCAGGGGCTTCGGCGAGACCACCTTCCCGTTGGCCGGGAGCGGCCAGTCCTTCGGGATGATCTGGATCCAGTAGCGCCCCGCGGGCAACTGCTTGCCGGCCGGGAACGGCCTGGTCGGCAGGATCTCCTTGGTCGCCACCCTGATCTGTGTGGCGCGCGAGGGCAGGGGCCCGTAGTTGACGTAGCTGTCACCGGGCCCCGGACCACTGGCGTAGTAGCCCGACGACGGGTTCTTCTCGTCGAACCCGCAGGCCCCGGCACTCGCCACCCCGGAGGCCGTCGGGTCGCCGGGCCCGTCGACCGCCATGCACAGTTGCCCGCCCTGCTCCCAGCCGTACACCGACCAGGACTTGCCCTGGTAGACGCCGCTGGTCAGCAGTACGTGCGGGGTCGCCGTCAGCTGGGAGTGCCCCGAGCAGCCGGCCGCCAGCAGGGCGACGGCCGCGACCGCGGTCGCGCGCGGGAGGGCGGGCCTGGATGTGTTCACAGCCGCTCCTTCTCTCTTCTTCTCTCTTCGGGCTCTCTTCGGGCTCTCTTCGGGGCTTCAGAACTTGGTGTGGGGAGACACGATCCACACATGCAGGTTGGGGTGGCCGGACGCCCAGGTCTTCTGGCTGCCGTCCTTCAACAGCGGTTCGTTGTGCCGGGTGTTGGAGTGCTGGTCGATGTAGAGGTTGCCACCGTCGTTCTTCACGATGACGCCGGTGTGGGAGATACCGGAGAACGAGCCGCCCGACCAGTTCGCGAAGATCAGATCGCCCGGGGAGGCGTTCAGGGCGTAGCCGTAGAAGTACGAGCCTTCGATGTTCTGGAAGTTCGCCTGGTGGTAGGCGCCGGCCCACGAGTAGCTGGTGGTCGCCCCGAGGAGGCCGTGCGACTGGAACCAGTAGTGGTCGTCGGAGTGGTGCGCCGGCGGCACGCTCGGCGTGTTCTCGGCCAGCTTGCCGCCGTAGTGGATGGCCCGCGAGGCGAAGTCGGTGCAGTCGTCCGAGAACCCGTTGTACGTGCCGTCGTACCACTTGTTCGCCCAGGCGACGACGCCGGAGAGGTTGGCCCAGTGGCCGCTCGACGCGCTGACCGTGTCGGTGCCGGTGGTGAAGTATCCGGTACTGGAGTCGGTGGCCAGGGCGGACGGTGTGCTGGAGGACGTTCCGTCGAGGGTGGCGGAGTAGGCGGTGATCTCGGAGGCGGTGGTCACGGGCTTGACGAGGGCGTCGGCGTCGGCCGCCTGGGTGATCTGCGGCACGGTGCTGCCGACGCTGAAGGTGTACGCGTCCTGGTCGATCGCGTCGCCGGGGGTGGTGTCCGTGGTGCCGGTCCTGGTGTCGACGGTGGTGAAGGTCTCGTGCGCGGTGGTGTACACGGTCACCGTGCTGCCGTCCGCCGAGAGGCCGGCGAGCGAGTTCGACAGGGTCGTGGCGTCGCTGGTCTCCGACTCGCTGTTCGCGGCCTCCGCGGTGTGCACCCCGGCGTCGGCGGTGGACTCGTAGCCGAGCCAGGTGGACACATAGGTGGCGTAGGAGTCCGAGGCCAGTGCGGCGGTGGACGTGGTGTAGGTGCCCTTCTCCAGTCCGTCGCGGGCGTTCAGCATCTGGCTGACCGCCTGGATGTACTGGGTGGGTCCGCCGGGCACCGCCTCGGGGCTGACCCCGGTGGCACTGGCCGCCGGTCCGGTGCCCACCGGATTGGTGGCGGTGACCTTGACGGTGTAGCTCGTCCCGTCGGTCAGGCCGGTCAGCAGGGCCTCGGTGGTGGTGGAGGTGGTCGTCGTGGCCACGGTGCTGCCGGAGGCGTTGACCGCGCTGACGGTGTACGAGGAGATGCCGTCACCGGGGTCGTCGTTGTCGGTGGCGTTCTCCCCCGCGACGTAGCCGGTCGAAGCCGGTTCCGCCCAGGCCACGAGGACACCGCCGTCACCTGCGGTCGTCGTCAGCGAGGTGGGGGCGCTCGGCGCGGCGGGCGGGGTGTACGTCACCTTGATCGACGCGGCCCCGGAGGCCGCGGTCGGGCCGGCGTAGCCCACCCCGGAGGTCGCGGTCGTCTCGTCCGACGCCGACAGCAGAATGCCGTCGTCGGCGACATCCCCGTTGGCCCACTCGGTGACCAGCGACGTGATGTCGTAGGCGCCGGCCGACTCGGTGCCGCTCGCGGTGAGGGTGGTGCTGACCGCGGCCAGCGACCTGCCGTCGGTCTGCGTGGTCACGTCGTCCTGCGCCAGCCCGATGTTCAGGGTGTCGCCGGCACAGCCGTTGAGGCAGGCGGTGGACGTCAGGTCGAGGGTGGCGCTGTCGATGGTGGATCCGGCGGGGATAGCCGACAGGTCCGGTTTGAGTGCCGACACCCAGTGCGAGGTGCCGTCCCCGCCGACGTCCAGCGTGGCGGGGTTCTTGGAGAGAGAGCACGGCGAGCCGGAGCACGCGGTGGAGTCGCTCTTCGCCGTCTCTGCGGTCAGCGACGAACCGGTGATCGTCACCGAGTCGGGCCCCGTGGTCGGCCCCGACGAGGACGTGGACGTGGTGGGGGTGAAACTGATCGCGCCGCTGCTGGCGTGTATGCAGGCCGTGATCGACGCGGTGACCCACCACTTGTAGGTCGTCCCGATGCTCAGCACGCCGGAGGGCACCTGGTAGGTCAGGCGCTGGCCCGAGAGGACGGTGCCGGTGGCCATCGGAGTACCGCCCACGGCGTTGCCCGAGCTGTCGGTGACGTACAGCGAGCCGGTGATGCTGCCGACGCCGTTGTAGGTCTCAAGGAGCGCCGACAGCACCGGGGTCGTGGTGGTGGAGTCCGCGGCCTCCGGCTCCACCACGATCGGTGTCTGGTCGGTCGTGCCGCCAGGGCAGATGGTGGCCTCGGCACGGCCGGGGGCCACCAGCACTCCCATCAGCACGGCGAACAACAGCAGGACGGCACGCGACACATGGGCCACGGGTCTCAGGCGTTCGGTGATATGTGACACGACATCCTCGCTCGGTGGTCGATGGCGAACGGGGGGGTCGGATGTTCCGCGCGGCACATGGTGACCTGTGCAGCGCAACTCAAGGGTGTATGGCTTGCCCCGGCTCTCAACGACTGCCCCCGTACGAACTGTTGCGGGGGCCGCGAGGGCAAGTTGTCATTGCCCCATCAACCACCGCGCCCCGACCGTAACTTCAGAAGATCTTCACGCATAGGGCCGGTACGCCGTGATGACCATTCGGAGACGGCCCCTTTCCCTTGGCGTTGCGCCTGCTTGACGCGGACCTCCGGATGATCACGTCGGATACCGCGCTCGGCCTCACGCGCCACATGAGTCACTCTCTTACCTTGATCTCATGCGGATCAAATGCAGGTCAGAGGGGTCTCAGACGGCGTCCCGAAAACGTGACCGGCATGAATTCGCATCCACAGTCCACAGCCCTGCGGGGGCTCGCCAAGGTTCCGGAAGCCACCGCTCTGTTCTGGGCCACCAAGCTGCTCACCACCGGCTTCGGTGAGGCGGGCGGCGACTGGTTCTCCGGCGTCTTCCGCAGCGCGGGCGGTCCGGGCGGCGCCGGCGGCGGTCCGCACGGGCCCGGCCCCGGCCCGGGTCAGGCGGGCGTCTCCACCGACCAGCTGGTGCCGCTCGGGGTGTCCGCCGTGATCCTCGCGGTCACCCTCGTCATCCAGTTCTCCGTACGCCGGTACCTCCCGTGGGCCTACTGGCTCAACGTCGTGGCGGTCAGCGTCTTCGGCACCGTCGGCGCGGATGTCCTGCACCAGGCCACCGGCTGGTCCACGGCACTGACGACGGGGCTGTTCACGGCTGTGCTCCTCGTCATCTTCGCGGCCTGGTTCGGCGCCGAGCGGACCCTGTCCATCCACAGCATCACCACCCGCCGCCGCGAGGCCTTCTACTGGCTCGCCGTCGTCTGCACCTTCGCCCTCGGCACCGCCGCCGGCGACTGGGCCACCGACTCCCTCGGCATGGACAACCTCCAGGCCGGCTTCGCCTTCGCGGGCGTCATCCTGCTCTCCGGAGCGGTCTTCCGGAGGTTCCGCACACCGGCGGTCGCGATCGGCACGTTCTGGTTCGCCTACGTCTTCACCCGCCCGGTGGGCGCGTCCTTCGCCGACTGGGCCCAGTACCGGGGGCTCAACTGGGGGAACGCGAACACCGCGCTGATCTCGGGGGCGGCGATCGTCCTGCTGGTCGCCTGGCAGTCCGTACAGCACGGCCGGACGGCCTTCCGCCCGTCCCGGGTGGCCGTGGAACAGGCCTGACGGAACGGGGACGACAGCCGACCGCCCGCCTCACCCCCCTTTGGGCCGCACCTACTTGAGGGACGCCACGAAGGGGGCCCAGGCGGTGGCGGGGAGGATGAGGGTGGGGCCGTGGGGGGCCGTTTTGGAGTCGCGGACGGGGACGAGGAGGGGCACTCCGTGGGCGACTTCGACGCAGTTGCCACCGCTCGCATTGCTGTAGCTCGACTTGCGCCAGACGGCGGCGCCGGGGAAGTCAGCGGCTACCTCGACGCAGTCCCCGCCGTCACCGTTGCTGTAGCTGCTCTTGAACCAGAGCGCGTCACTCAAGTCGATCCGGCTGCTTGCCATTTCGGTATTCCCCTGCCGCTGCCTCGATCATGGCCAGGGACGTCTCCGGTGACAGTGCGACGGCCCTGAGCCGATCGTATGCCTTGCGGTACTGCTTCACGAGGGCCGGATCGTCGATGGTGTCCCCGCTGTAGGACGCCTCCGTGTAGACCAGTGGCGGCGCCTCGGGGAACGTCATGACCTTGATGGAGGCCGCCATCAAGGGATAGGACCCAGTCTTCCGCAACACCATCTGCGGAACGATCCGGCGGCGCCCGGCCAACTCCACCACCCGGTCGAGTTGTTCGGCCATGTCCTGTGGAGGCAGGACCGCATCGACCAGCAGCGACTCATGCAGGATCGCCCAGTACTCCGGGACGGAGTGGTCCTCGTCGAACAGCCGGGCGCGGGCGAGACGGGCCCGCACCTTCTCCTCCACCCACTCATCGACGGCGGCCGGATGAGCCGACCAGACCAGCGCCCGCGCGTACGGCGCGGTTTGGAGCAGCCCCGGGAAGGTGCTGGGGCACCACTCCTCAATGGACTCGGCGTGCCTCTCCGCCTCCAGGACCTTCTCGAAGTACGCCGCATGCGGGCCCCTCCTCGCCCTCCGCACATCCTCGCAATGCCGCTCGAAGTACCCGTCCGTCCCCAGCACCCGGTCCACATGCCGGGCCAGTTCCAACGGCATCCGGCGCTCACCACGCTCGATGTCACTCAGATGCGACTTGCCGTAGAAGCTGCCCTCGACCAGTTTCTCCAGGGACAGCCCCGCCGCCTCCCGCTTCCACCGCAACTCCTTGCCGTAGAAGTCGGGGACGCTCGAAGAGCCGTCGATGTCCTTGCGTCGGGCCACTCGCTCACCGCCGTAACTCATGGGGCCGTTTCCGCAGTTCGCGTCGCGAACGCGAAGTCTCTTCCACGGTAGCGAGCCTGAGGACATTCTGTGACCGGTTCGTCACACATCGCACAGAAGGCGGCACTCCCCCATGCCCGATCCCTCCCCCACGGCCTACGACGTCACCCTCTGCGTCGAGGACCTCCGCACCGCCCTCGCCGAACACGGCATCGCACTCCCGTCCCTCCGCGTCGACCTGCCGAGCTTCGCGGGCACATACGCCCCGCCCGCGGGACTCGTCGCGCTCGGGAACTGCAACACGGCCACGGCACGGGCACTCGCCGCAGCGCTCCGCAAGACGGTGGCGGCAGAGCGATGACGCGTCTGGAGATCCACCTAACGGCCACCCCGAAGGCCGCGCCGGAACTGCGCCGCCGACTCCGCGACCACACCTTCGACGTCCGGCTGTGCGCGACGGAGTTGCTGACGAACGTGATCAAGCACGTGGGCGAGGGGACACCGGTGACCGTCCGGGTCATGGGCACGCGGGATCACGGCCGTACCCGCATCGAGGTGACCGACCCCGGTCCGCGGACACTGCCCACCTTGCTGCCCGCCTCGGAGACGGAGGAGTCGGGCCGCGGTCTGGCCGTACTCGACGCGCTGAGCGACCGGTGGGGCGTGGAACGGGGTCCGGACCGCAAGACGGTCTGGTGCGAGATCAGCCATCCTCCCGCCCCTGGCATCGCACCCTTCGAAAATCCCCGTCTTCCGCGGGCGGCGCGGAGATAGCCTCGGCGCTGTCATCGTCCGACGGGGAGGGGCTGGCGCATGCCGGGGCAGGACTGGATCGAGCGTTCGGGTGAGCTGTTCGAAGCGGCGATGTTCGGCGGGGACACGTCCGCGCTGGACCGGTCCGACGACGTGCTGGACGCGGTCGAGGCACCGCTTTCCCTGGCGCGGGGCAAGGTACTGCACGTCCGTTTCCTGAACGACCGCGAGGAGGACGGCCGGGAACTGGTGCTCTTCGAGCGGGCGGCCGAGCTGTACGCGCGTCTGGGGGACGCGTCGGGTGAGGCGGACGCGTTGTTCTGGGTCGGCTGCTGGCACCAGGTGGTCAGGGGCGACGGCGCCACCGGCAGGCCGTACTTCGAGCGGTCGTACGCGCTGGCGAAGTCCGTCGGCGACCGGATGACGATGTCCTACGCGATCCGCCACCTGGGCTTCGCGGACAAGGACACGGGCCACTTCGAGCAGGCGCGCGAGCGGTTGACCGAATCGGTGGCACTGCGCCGCGAGATCGGTTTCCGGCCCGGGGAGGCGGCCGGCCTGGTGGCGCTGGCCTACCTCGCGGCCGAGACCGGCGATCCGTCGGCGGCGTTGCACCACCTCGACGAGGCCGAGTCGGTCGCCGAGAGCTGCGGTGCCAAGGCCGTGTCCGGGTGGGTCGAGCAGGCCCGCACCCACATCCACGCCGCGTAGCGGACGGCGACCGGGAGGACCGCGATGCCCGTACTGCGCCAGGCGACCGTTTCCGACCACGGCACGCTCGTCGGATGTGTGCAGCGGTGGTGGGGGGACTCACGCACCCCCGAGCAGGCCCGGGAGCTGTCGCTGCTGCTGCCCAGGCTGTTCCTGCAGTTCTTCGCCGGCACCAGCCTGGTCCTGGAGGAAGGCACGGAGGTCCGTGCCTTCCTCATCGGCTTCCACGCCGCCGACGACGACACCGAGGCGTACATCCACTTCGTGGGCGTGGACCCGGAGTTGCGCGGGCAGGGCGTGGCCCGGCGCCTCTACGCGGCGTTCTGCCGGCGCGCCGCCGAGGAGGGCCGCACGGTGGTCCGGGCGATCACCTCGCCGGGGAACGCGGGGTCCATCGCGTTCCACCGGGCGATGGGGTTCTCCGTGGAGCGCGGGGACAGGGAGATCGGCGGGGTGTCCGTCCACAGCGACTACGACGGTCCCGGGCAGGACCGGGTGTGCTTCCGGAAGGGGATCGCCCGCTGAGCGGTGCCGCCGGTCAGGAGCGCACCGGCTCCGCCGGCTCGGGGACGTGCGAGGCGACGACCCGCTCGTGGACGGTCGCCGGAACCGCCCGGCGCCGGTCCACCGCGTACGCCACGCTCGCCACGCCCAGGCCGAGGACGGCCAGGGCCGCGCCCGCCAGTGCCGGGGAGGTGACGCCGAAGCCCGCGGCCAGGGCCACGCCGCCGATCCAGGCGCCGCCCGCGTTGGCGAGGTTGAAGGCCGCCTGGTTGGCGGAGGAGGCGAGGGAGGGGCCCGCGGACGCCCGCTCCATGACCATCAGCTGGAGGGGCGAGCCGGTGACGAACGCCGCGATGCCCAGCAGGACGACGGCCAGGGCCGCGCTCCACTCCGTGCCCATCAGGACCGGGAAGAGGAGCAGCACCGCGACCATCGACACCAGGCCGCCGAACAGCGTGCCGCGCATCGCGTGGTCGGCGAGGCGGCCGCCGACCAGGTTGCCGATGGTGGCGCCGACGCCGAAGAGGGCGAGGAGCAGCGTGACGTTCGCGTCGGCGTAACCGGCGGCGTCCGTCAGCATCGGCGTGATGTAGCTGTACGCCGAGAAGAGGGCGCCGAAGCCGACGACCGTGGTGGCGAGGGCCAGCCAGACGGGGAGGGAGCGCAGGGCGGAGAGTTCGCCGCGCAGGCCGGTCGTCGGGGCCGGGACGTGGGCGGGGTGGATGAGGAGGAACACGGCGGCCATCGCAGCGACGCCGATGAGGCTCACGCCCAGGAAGGTCGCCCGCCAGCCGAGGTGCTGGCCCATGAGGGTGGCGACCGGGACGCCCGCGATGTTGGCGACGGTCAGGCCCATGAACATCAGGGAGACGGAGCGGGCCTTGCGCTCCGGTGCCACCAGGTTGGTGGCGACGACCGCGCCGACGCCGAAGAAGGCGCCGTGCGGGAGGCCGCTGAGGAAGCGGGCGGCCAGGAGGGAGTCGTAGCCGGGGGCCAGGGCCGAGAGCGCGTTGCCGGCCACGAACAGGCCCATCAGGGAGATGAGGACCGTGCGGCGGGGCAGGCGCGCGGTGAGCGCGGCCAGGAGCGGGGCGCCGATGACGACGCCCAGCGCGTACGCCGAGACCAGGTGGCCGGCGGCGGGGATCGAGACGTGCAGGTCGCCGGCGACGTCGGGCAGCAGGCCCATCATGACGAATTCGGTGGTGCCGAGACCAAAAGCGCCGACGGCCAGGGCGAGCAGGGCCAGGGGCATGACGGGCTGTGCCTTTCGGGGAGCAGGGTTCCGCGCGTTCTAAGTTCAGCTACGGAACAAAGTGTCCCAGGCTCAGTATTCCGCCAGGTTACGGCGCGGTGTCCGATTGTCCTGACAAGGTCGTCGGCATCGTGCCGACACCGTGCTGACCAGCGCTTTCTACGAACCCGATGTGGTCAGGTTCACACGCGCGGCGATCGGGAGGTGGTCGCTGCCGGTCCTCGACAGGGTCCAGGAGCTCTCCGGCTCCACGCCCTTCACCATGATCTGGTCGATGCGGGCCATCGGGAACGAGGCCGGCCAGCTGAACCCGAACCCGCTGCCCGCCGCGCCCTGCGTGGAGCGCATCTGCGAGGTGACGGCGTTCAGGGAGCGGTCGTTCATCGTGCCGTTGAGGTCGCCGAGGAGGATCACCCGCGGCAGGCTCTCGTCGGCGATGGCCTCGCCCAGCGCGTCCGCGCTCTTGTCGCGCTGCCGGGCGGTGAACCCGGCGTTCATCTTGACGCGCACGGAGGGCAGATGGGCGACGTAGACGGCGAGGGGGCCGTGCGGGGTGGCGACCGTGGCCCGCATCGCGCGGGTCCAGCCCAGCTTGATGTCGACCGCCTTCACGCCGGTGAGGCGGTACTTGCTCCACAGCCCGACGGTGCCCTCGACCGCGTGGTACTTGTACGTCGACGCCAGCGCCTTCTCGTACGTCGGCACGGCCGTCGCCGTCAGCTCCTCCAGGGCCAGCACATCGGCGCCGGAGGCGGCGAGCCGGGCGGCGGTGCCGGTCGGGTCGGGGTTGTCGGCGTTGACGTTGTGGGTGGCAGCCATGAAGTCGCCGCCGGTGCCCTGCTTGTCGGTGAGCAGTCCGCCGAACAGGTTCAGCCAGACGATCGCCGGGAGCAGTACCGCGATCAGTGCCGTCGCCGACCTGCGCAGGACGCCGATCAGCAGCAGGACCGGGATCAGCAGTCCCAGCCAGGGCAGGAAGGTCTCGGTGAGACTGCCGAGGTTGCCGACGGCGTTGGGGATGCGGGAGTGCAGCAGCATCACACCGGCCAGGAGCAGCGCCACCACGGCGGTGACGATGCCCCGGCGCCAGATCCGCGGATCGTCGCGCCAGCCGGACAGCAAGCGGTTCACCAGGCGCCGGAACCGGTCTCCCCGGCGCTCGGGTCCCGAGCCGCCGTTGTCCGTCTCCGTCATGTACGCCTGCTGCGCCATACCGTCTGCCTCACAACCTGCCGTGCACACCGTCGTCCCCCGGTTACGACCCTAGGGGATGATCGGCTCCTCTCCCGCCGTCACATGACGGCCGTACGGAAGACGAGGACGAACAAGGCGAGGGCAGGGGTTCCGGTTACCGCCGGGTCCGCCGGGACTGTGACGAAACGCGAACACTCGGGTCATGTCCGCGGCGGCCGCGCGACCCTGACTACGGCTCCGGCGTGCCGACCGGTCCCAGACCCGCCAGCACGGTGTCGACCATCTGTTCGGCCAGCCCCTCGGGGAGTTCCGCCTCCGGGCGCAGTATGGCCCTGAGCAGCATCGGGCCGGTGAACATGTCGTTGGCCAGCTCGAGGTCGACGTCGGCGCGGAGTTCGCCGTTGCGCTGGCCCCGGCGCAGCACTTCCTTGCCGAGTTCGCGCCGGGGGTTGACGACGTTGGCGTGGTAGGCGTTCCAGATGCGGGGGCTGCTCTTCATCTGGGCGTAGACGTTGTGCAGGATGGCCGACGAACGGTTCATCAGGCCCCGCTGCCGCAGCGACTCCAGCAGCACGACGAGGTCGTCGCGCATGGAGGTGCCGGGGAGTTCGGGGTCGGGGGGCTCGGCGGCGCGCATGACGTCGACGAAGAGCTCCTCCTTGCCGTTCCAGCGGCGGTAGATGGTGGCCTTGCCGACGCCGGCGGTCCGGGCGATCCGCTCGATGGAGAGCTCGGCGAGCGGAACGCCGTCCTCCAGGAGCTTCATCACGCCCTCCAGGATGGCGATCTCCACCGCCTCGCTGCGCGGGCGGCCCCGGGCCGGGGCGATGGACCGCGGTCCGCTGTCGGCAAGCGTCACGTCATACCGTCCTCTCACTGGCTGCGGGAATTCTCCCGCAGCCGAAGCCTCCCCCCGTGGTCCTCCACGTGCTTTCCCCCGTGACTCCTGCCCGTGGTACCGGTCCGTTCAGTCCTTCACGCAGTCCTTCACCCGGTTCTTCATCACCCGGTCCTTCACTCCGCGGCTACGACCAACTCCTCTTCCCGGTCGCTCTGCTGACCGGCCGGCGGCTTGCCCGGCAGGAAGAGGGCCACGACCACGGCGCCGATCAGCGCGACGCCCGCGCCGCACAGGGCGGTGGTGTGCATGGCGTGCAGGAAGGCGTCGTTGGCGGGGGTGACCAGGGACTTGCCCTGCGCCCCGAGCTTCGAGGCGACGCCGAGGGTGGCCTCGATGGACTCGCCGGCGGTCTCGCGCAGCCCGGGCGGCAGCGCGCCGAGCTTGCCCTCGATGCCGTTGCGGTACGACGTCGACAGCACCGAGCCGAGGACCGCGATGCCGAGGGCGCCGCCGACCTGGCGGAAGGTGTTGCTGAGCGCGGAGGCGGAACCGGCCTTCTCGCGGGGCAGCGCCTGCATGATGACGACGGAGGTCGGCGTCATGATGTGCGCCATGCCGGTGCCCATCAGGAAGAAGACGATCTCCAGGATCCAGATCGGCGTGTCGGCCTCGAAGGTGGCGAAGGCGCCCAGGGTGACGGCGATCAGCACCAGACCGCCCGCGGTGGTGGCCTTGTTGCCGAACCGGTCCACGACCAGCCGGGCCCGCGGCGCGAAGATCATCTGCGCGGCGGCCAGCGGGAGCAGCAGCAGACCGGACTGCAGGGGCGAGTAGCCGCGCACGCTCTGGGTGTAGAAGACGGAGAAGAAGGTCACGCCCATCAGCGCGAAGAAGACCAGCGCGATGGCGGCCATGGCGGCCGAGAAGACCTTGTTCTTGAAGTAGGTGACGTCCAGGGACGGGTGGCCGCTGCGCGCCTCGAAGATCACGAAGCCGGCGAGCACCGCGAGGCCCGCGGCGATCGTGGCGAGGACCTTGGCGTCGGTGAAGTCGGCGAGTTCGCCGCCCTTGATGATGCCGTAGACCAGGAGGACCAGGCCCACGACGGACAGGACCACGCCGACCGGGTCGATCCGGCCGGGGCGCGGGTCGCGCGAGTCGGGCACCAGCCAGAACATCAGGGCGAGCGCGATGATCACAATCGGCACGTTGATGAGGAAGACCGAGCCCCACCAGAAGTGGTCGAGCAGCACACCGCCGGTGATCGGGCCGATGGCGATGGCGAGGCCGACGCCGCCGGCCCAGATGCCGATCGCCTTCGGCTGCTCCTGACGCTCGAAGACGTTCATCAGGACGGCGAGGGTGGCGGGCATCACGAAGGCGGCGCCGAGGGCCATCAGGGCGCGGAAGGCGATCAGCTGGTCCGCGGAGCCGGACTCGGCGGCGAGGGCCGAGCCGATGCCGAACACCACGAGGCCGCCGATCAGCACCTTCTTGCGGCCGAGGCGGTCACCGACGAGGCCGGAGGTGAAGAGCAGGCCGGCGAAGACCAGGGTGTAGGCGTTGATCGCCCACTCCAGCTGGCTCTGGGTGGCGCCGAGGCCGACCGGAGCCGGGGTGGAGATGGTCTTGACGGCGACGTTCAGGATCGAGTTGTCGAGCACCACGATCAGCAGGCTGAGCATGAGCACGCCGAGGATCGCCCAGCGGCGCCGGTGCACCGACTCGGGTATGCGGGGGCCGGGTGGAGCGTGGTCGGCAGGAGTTGTCATGCCGACGAGCCTAAGCCCATTTCAATACGGCACCGTCTCGTATCTGAATACCTTTACCCGGGCTTTATGGAACGCGACAGGGTGAGCGGGGTCGGCGGTGACCCGTGGATCACACGGGGGCGCTCTGGCCGAGGGCGGCACGAAGTGCCACCATGGGAGGGATCCGGGGACGCCGTCAGGGTGCCTCGAGATGACTTGAAGGAGCCGTGTCATGACGCAGCTTTCGGCTGCCCAGACTGTGCAGAACAGCCCCTCCGACGGCAGCAGGGCGCTGTACGGGGGCAAGGGCACGCGACGCATCACGGTCCGGGACATCGCCCTCGCCAAGGAACGCGGCGAGAAGTGGCCCATGCTCACCGCCTACGACGCGATGACCGCGTCCGTCTTCGACGAGGCCGGCATCCCCGTACTCCTGGTCGGCGACTCGGCCGGCAACTGTCACCTCGGCTACGAGTCGACGGTGCCCGTCACCCTGGACGAGATGACGATGCTGTCGGCGGCCGTGGTCCGCGGCACCCAGCGCGCCCTCATCGTCGGCGACCTCCCCTTCGGCTCCTACCAGGAGGGCCCGGTGCAGGCGCTGCGCTCGGCGACCCGGCTGGTGAAGGAGGCGGGCGTCGGCGCGGTCAAGCTGGAGGGCGGCGAGCGGTCGTACGAGCAGATCCGGCTCCTCGTCGAGTCCGGCATCCCGGTGATGGCGCACATCGGCCTGACCCCGCAGTCCGTCAACGCGATGGGCTACCGCGTGCAGGGCCGCGGCGAGGAGGCGGCCCAGCAGCTGCTGCGCGACGCCAAGTCGGTCCAGGACGCGGGCGCGTTCGCGGTCGTGCTCGAACTGGTCCCGGCCGAGCTCGCGGCCGAGGTGACCCGGGTGCTGCACATCCCGACGGTCGGCATCGGCGCCGGTCCCGAGACCGACGCGCAGGTGCTGGTCTGGACGGACATGCTCGGCCTGACCTCGGGCCGGGTCCCGAAGTTCGTGAAGAAGTACGCGGACCTGCGCGAGGTCATGGGCAACGCGGCCCGGGCCTACGCCGAGGACGTCGTCGGCGGAACGTTCCCGCTGGAGGAGCACTCCGTCCACTGAGCGCTCCGCTGGGAGTGCCGCGATGGGCCGTCGGTCGTCTGACGGCTTCGTCGTGGCTGGTCGCGCAGTTCCCCGCGCCCCTTGGGGCGCGGCTGAACGTCCGGCCTGCTGAGAGCCACTGCGGAAACACCGAGGCCGGCCCGCCGATCTTCCCCCGTCGGCGGGCCGGCTGACGTCTGCGGTCAGAGCGGCGCGGGCCGACTCCAGCGGATCTCGCCGTCGTGCCATATGTCGGTGGGCGTGAGCCCGGCGGCCCTGGCGACAGCGGCTGAGGCCCGGTGGTCCGGGTGGATGTGGGCGATGACCGTGCGGGCCGGCTGCCGCCGCAGCCGGTCGACGAGGGCGCGGGCCGCCTCCGTGGCGATGCCCCTGCCCTGCCACGGGGTCCCCACCACCCAGGCGATCTCGGCGACGGAGCCGGTGACCGTCGCCTGGACGTACCCCGTCAGGCAGGACTCCGCACGGAGCCGGATCACCCAGTTCAGCCAGGAGACGGCCGGGTCGCCGGGGCCCGCGGTGATGCGCCGGTAGCGCGAGCGCAGGGTCTCGGCGGTGTCCGGTGCGCCGCCGGTGAAGGTGTGCAGGGCCGGGTCGGACAGCACCGCGGCCATCTCCTCGGCGTGCTCGACGCGCAGCGGCAGCAGGTCGAGCCGACGGGTGGTGACGGCTCCGGCCGCGAGTGGGGTCACGCCCGGCACGGTACGCCCTCGCACCACCGAGCCGTCGGCGAGCCCGTCGGAGGGCCCGCGGCAGGTCCGTCGGCAGGTTCCCTCGGCGAGCTGTCGGTGGGCTGTCGGTGGACTGCCGGACCGTGTCGGTGGGCTGTCGGTGGTTTGTCGGTGGGGCCTGGCACGGTTCTTCCCATGACGCGAATCGACAACAACGCCGTGTCCGTACGGGGGCTGGTGAAGCACTACGGCGACACCAAGGCGCTCGACGGAGTTGATCTGGACGTCCGACAGGGCACCGTGATGGGTGTGCTCGGACCGAACGGGGCCGGCAAGACCACCCTGGTGCGGATCCTGTCCACGCTGCTGAAGCCCGATGCGGGAGAGGCGACCGTCGCCGGGTACGACGTGCTGCGCCAGCCCCGCCAGCTGCGCCGGGTGATCGGGCTGACCGGGCAGTACGCCTCCGTGGACGAGAAGCTGCCGGGCTGGGAGAACCTGTACATGATCGGGCGGCTGCTCGACCTGCCCCGCAAGGACGCGCGGGCCCGCGCCGACGAACTGCTGGAGCGGTTCTCGCTCACCGACGCCGCGAAGCGGCCGGCGAGCACCTACTCCGGCGGCATGCGGCGCCGGCTCGACCTGGCCGCCTCGATGATCGGACACCCCCAGGTGCTGTTCCTGGACGAGCCGACCACCGGTCTCGACCCGCGCACCCGCAACGAGGTGTGGGACGAGGTCAAGGCCATGGTCGGCGAGGGGGTGACCGTGCTGCTGACCACCCAGTACATGGAGGAGGCCGAGCAGCTCGCCTCCGAGCTGACCGTCGTGGACCGCGGGAAGGTCATCGCGAACGGCAGGGTGGAGGAGCTGAAGGCGAAGGTCGGCGGGCGGACGCTGCGGGTGCGGCCCGTCGACCCGCTGCAGGCACGGCCGCTCGCCGCCATGATCGACGAGCTCGGGATCACCGGGCTCGCCGGCACCACCGTGGACGGTGAGAACGGCACGCTCCTGGTGCCGGTCCTCAGCGACGAGCAGCTGACCGCCGTGGTCGGCGCCGTCACCGCACGCGGTATCACCATCAGCTCCATCACCACCGAACTCCCCAGCCTGGACGAGGTGTTCCTGTCCCTCACCGGCCACCGCGCCAGTGCCCCGCAGGACGCCAAGACCGCCGACGACCGTCAGGAGGTCGCCGTATGAGCGCCGCCACCGCCACCGCCACCCCGGCCACCGTCACCCCGGCCGCCGACGCCCGGATCACGCTGCGGGGGCACCTGCGGCACACCGGAGCCCTGATCCGCCGCAACCTGCTGTGGATCCGGCAGGACCCGGAGTCGATGTTCGACGCGCTGCTGATGCCGATCGTCTTCACGCTGCTGTTCGTGTACGTCTTCGGCGGCTCGATCGGGCAGGCGCTCGGCGGCGGCCAGGACGGCTACGTCCAGTACGTCATCCCGGGCATGATCGCGATGATGAGCATGACGCTCTCGCAGGGCGTCGGCACCGGGTTCAGCCAGGACTTCAACTCCGGTGTGATGGACCGGTTCCGGTCGCTGCCGATCGGGCGCGGCTCGGTGCTGTTCGCGAAGATCTCGGTGGAACTGGTGCGGATGCTGTTCGCGACCGCCGTGCTGATGGTCGTCGCCGTGCTCGTCGGGTTCCACATCAACAACTGGGCCGGGCTGTTCGCCGCCGTGGGCCTGTCCGCGGTGTTCGCCTCCTCGATCATGTGGGTGTTCCTCACCCTGGGCGTGATCCTGAAGAACGCCCAGTCCGTGCAGGCCATGGGGTTCCTGGTGCTGTTCCCGCTGCAGTTCGGCTCGTCGATCTTCGCGCCGACGAAGTCGATGCCGGGCTGGCTGCAGGCCTTCACCGACTACAACCCGCTGTCCACGCTCGCCGACGCGGCGCGCGGACTGATGGTCGGCGGCCCGGTCGCCCACGACCTGTGGATCACGCTCGGCTGGTCGGTGGGGATCACGGCGATCGCGGCACCGTACGCGATCCACAAGTTCCGTACGAAGAGCTGAGGCTCGCCGAAGGACCTCAGATCAGGGCGGTGGCCTCCGCGGGGGAGAGGCCACCGCCCTCGGCGTACGCCGACTCGTAGGCACGGTCGTCGTCGAGGACGGCCCGGACGCGGGCCTCCGACCGGTCCCGTGCGGTGCGCTCCAGGCCGACCTGGAGGTGGCCGGGCGGCAGCAGGGCGTCGGCGGCGCCGAGGCAGCGGGCGGCGTCCGCGGCGCGCACGCCCCCGTCCAGGCCGGCCAGGGCGACCGCGGCGACGGTCAGGCAGACGGACGGCAGATGCGGGGTGATGGCCTCGCTCAGCGGGTCGGCGGCGAGCCGCAGCGCGTCCCGCAGCCTGGTCAGCGCCTCCGCGTGGCGGCCGTCGAGGGCGTCCACCCAGGCCTCCTGGGTGAGGATCAGGGCGTCGAAGACGACGAAGTGCGAGATCTTGAACTCGCTGCGCAGCAGCCGGACCTGCTCGCGGGCCTCCGGGATGCGGCCGCTGATCAGCAGCCAGGTGGTCAGGAAGAGCCGGGCGGCGGGCATCGCCTCGTTACTCAGGCTCTCGTTGTCGGCGATGACCTGGCGCAGCAGCCGTTCCCCGCGCTCGGTGTCGCCCGACTCGATGAGCACGCCGCCGAGGCGGGCGTTGAGCACGGCGGTCTGGGAGCGGGCGCCGAGCCGGCCGACCCGCTCGATGGCGGCCTCGTAGTCGACGGCCGCCGCCAGGTAGTCGCCCCTGCGCTCCCGGGACTCGGCGCGCCCGGAGAAGGCCTCGGCGGTGCCCCAGTCGTCCCCGAGGCGCCGGAAGATCTCCAGTGCCTCGTCGGCGTCCCGGGTGGCGTCGCCCGCCCAGGCGGCCCGGTTGGCGAGCAGGTTGGCGCGCATGGCGAGGCTGCCGGCCAGCTCCCACTCGTAGCCGGGTGCCTCGCGGCAGGTGCGGACGGCGGCGTCGAGGATCGCGCGCAGCTGGTCCATGCCGCCGGTCAGCATCACGGCGAAGAACCAGAACATGCCCGGCGCCCGGCAGGTCTGCGGCATGCCGGGCTCGTAGACCTCGGTGACCGAGCGCAGCTTGGCCTGGGCCTCCGGCGTCTGCCAGACGTCCAGTTCGGTGTCCATGCAGGCCATGTGGGCCAGGTGCACGCCGCGCCGGGCCTCGGCGAGGACCTCTCCGGTGTACGGCGGCGGGGTGTCGGTGCAGCGCTGCCAGACCGGTTCGGCCCGGCGCAGCGGCGCGGCGAACGGGTCGGGGCCGAGGGCGATGGCGTCGGCGCACCAGGTGCGGGTCTCGATGCGCTGGTCGTGCATCTGCCAGTACCAGAACAGGGAGTGCAGCAGGCAGAGCGCCTCGCCCTCGTCCCGTACGGCGATGGCGTGCCGCAGCGCGGTGCGCAGGTTCTCGTACTCCAGCTGGAGCCGTGCGATGGCGGCCCGCTGGCCGGGGCCGCGGAGCGACGGCTCGTTGGTGCGGGCGAGTTCGCGGTAGTACGTCAGATGGGCGCGCTCGGCGGCGGCGCGTTCGCCGCTCTCGTCGAGGCGCTGGGCGGCGTACTCGGCGACGGTCTCCAGGAGCCGGTAGCGCATCCCCTCCGCACCCGAAGGGGCGGCCACGACCAGGGACTTGTCGACCAGTGAGCCGAGTGCGTCGAGGGCGGCGGGGCCGCAGACGGCCTCGGCGGCGGCCAGGTCGCAGCCGCCCGCGAAGAGGGAGAGGCGGCCGAGGACGTCGCGTTCGCCGGCGTCGAGCAGGTCCCAGGACCAGTCGACGACCGCGCGCAGGGTCTGCTGGCGGGGCAGCACGGTACGGCTGCCGGAGGTGAGGAGGCGGAAGCGGTCGTCGAGCCGGTCGGCTATCTGGCGCGGGGTCAGCATCCGCAGTCGGGCGGCGGCCAGTTCGATGGCGAGGGGCAGTCCGTCCAGGCGGCGGCAGATCTCGGCGCACGCGGCCGCGGTCTCGTCGTCGGCGCCGACCGTGAAGCCGGGGCGGGCCGCGGCGCCCCGGTCGGCGAGCAGCCGGAGCGCCACCGGCTCGGGCAGCGGCTCCACCGGGCGCAGCAACTCCCCCGGTACGCCGAGGGGTTCGCGGCTGGTGGCGAGGATCGTCAGGTCCGGGCAGCGCTCCAGGAGCCGGGCCGCCAGGTCGGCCGCCGCGTCGACGACGTGCTCGCAGTTGTCGAGGACGAGCACCATCCGACGCCGGGCGCAGTGCTCGACGAGCCGCTCGACCGGGTCGTCGTGCCGGTCGGCGGCGGCCCGCATGGTCTCGGCGCCGCCGCCGTACAGCACGGCCTGGCGGGCGCCGAGCGCGCTGAGCACGGCCTCGGGGACGTCGGCCGGGTCGTCGACGGGGGCCAGCTCGGCCAGCCAGACGCCGTCCCGGGCGGCGTACCGCACGGTCTCGGCGGCCTCCTGCGACAGCCGGGTCTTGCCGGCCCCGCCGGGTCCGAGCAGGGTGACCAGCCGGGCGGCGGCCAGGTCGCCCCGGATGGTCTCGATGTCGGCCTCGCGCCCGACGAAGGAGGTGAGCCGGGCGCGCAGGTTGCCGGGCCGGGACGGCTCGTCCGCCGTGGGTGCCGGGTCGAGGAGCTCGGCGTGCAGGGCGCGCAGTTCGGGCCCGGGGTCGGAGCCGAGGCGGTCGGCGAGGAGGTGCCGTACGTCGTCGTAGGCGGCCAGCGCCTCGGCGGTGCGGCCGGTGCTGTGCAGGGCGCGCAGGCGCAGGGCCTGCAGGGGTTCGTCGAGGGGGTGGGCGTCGGACAGGGCGGTGAGCTCGGGCAGGGACTGCTCGGCCTGGCCGAGGGCGAGGGCGGCGGTGTGCCGGGCGCGCAGGGCGTCCAGGCGGCGGACGTCGACGCGGGCCGCCTCGGCGGTGCGGTCGGGCAGGTCGGCCAGGGCCGGGCCGTGCCACAGGGCGAGGGCGTCGTCGAGGACGGTGGCCGCCTTGGCGGGGTCGCCGTCGGCGAGGGCGCGCAGGCCCTCGCCGGTGAGCCGCTCGAAGCGGTGCAGGTCGACGTCGTCGGGGGCGGCGGTGAGCCGGTAGCCGCCGTCGGTGGAGTCGATCGCGTCCGCGCCGAGCGCCCGGCGCAGCCGGCCGACCAGGGCCTGGAGGGCGCCGGTGGCGTCGGCGGGCGGTTCGTCGCCCCACACCTCGTCGACGAGCAGCCCGGCGGACACCCCGCGCCCGGCCCGCAGCGCGAGCACGGTCAGCAGGGCACGCAGCCGAGAACCGCCCATGGGGACGGCCGTGCCGTCGGGGCGGAGTACCTGGGTGGTGCCGAGGATCGCGTAGCGCACGGGGTCCATTGTCCCTGGGGACGCCGGGACACCGCCTCGGAGTTTCAGATGCGCATGAACTGGGAGGAGTCGAGGGTGAGGGTCCGGCCGGCCACGGGGATGGTGATCTCCTTGCCGAAGGGGCCGGACTGCGTGCGCTGATAGGTGCCGTCTTCCGGCTGGGTCAGGAGCGTCCAGGTCGCGGAGAGCACGTCGACGACGAGGTACACCGGAATGCCGCGCAGTGCGTAGTGGCTCGGCCTGGTGTTGTAGTCCCGGTTCTTGCTCTCCGGGGAGACGACTTCGACGACGAAGGGCAGCAACGCCTCGTCGATCTCGCTCTCACCCGGGTGAACCTGGTCCAGCGGCAGCGCCGCGGCAGCGGGTTCGGGCTTGTATCCCTCTCGGGGCGGGACCAGCGAGAACTCGCCGACCGCCGCCCAGCCGGGCAGCCCGGCCTCGATCTGGTTCTGGATACGCCGTGCCGTCGTCAGGTACGCCTGTGTGACGGGGACCAACGCCAGACCGTTCTCCGTCAGCCGGAGGCGCGCGCTGCGCGGGACGTCGATCCGGTCCTGGACCAGTTCGACCCATCCCTCTGCGAGGGTCATGAGCACCTCCCGGTTCGACTCGCTGTCGACGTAACGACTAACAGGAACCTCGGGCCGCCCGCAGGACGTTCTTCACCTGTCACCTGTACGGTCTACCCCGCACGCCACCTCCACCGACGCGCCCCGGGAGTCCCGCGCCATGACCGCCACCACCACCCGCCCCAGTGACCGGCGGATCAGTCCCGTGTTCGTCGGGATCCTCGCCGTCACCGCGGTCACCGGGTGGGCCACCTGGTCCGGGTTCGCCGAGCAGCCCGGGGTCGCCGTGTTCCTGTTCGTGACGGCGGCCTGGATCGTCTCCCTCTGCCTGCACGAGTACGCACACGCACGCACCGCCCTGCACGGCGGGGACATCACGGTGGGCGCCAAGGGCTACCTGACGCTGAACCCGCTGAAGTACACGCACGCGCTGCTGAGCATCGTGCTCCCGGTGCTGTTCGTGATCATGGGCGGGATCGGTCTGCCGGGCGGCGCGGTCTTCATCGAGCGCAGCCGGATCCGGGGCCGCTGGCGGCACAGCCTCGTCTCCGCCGCCGGTCCGCTGACGAACGTCCTGTTCGCCGCCGTCTGCACCGCCCCCTTCTGGCTCGACGCCCTGGACGGTGTCCCGCGCGACTTCCGTTTCGCGCTCGCCTTCCTCGCCCTGCTCCAGGTGACGGCCGCGATCCTGAACTTTCTGCCGGTGCCGGGCCTGGACGGCTACGGCGTGATCGAGCCCTGGCTGTCGTACAACATCAAGCGCCAGGTGGAGCCGTTCGCCCCGTTCGGTCTGCTCTTCGTGTTCGCGCTGCTGTGGGTGCCGTCGATCAACAGCGCGTTCTTCGACGTGATCGACGCGCTGCTGCGCCACTTGGGCGTCGGGGACCTGGACCAGTACTGCGGGCAGCAGCTCTACCGCTTCTGGCAGGGGTCGAACGAGTTCTGCTCGATCAGCCAGTAGCGGCACGGCGGGGATCAGGCCGACATCGGGAACTCCTCGCCCAGTTCCCGGAACACCGCCGTGTTGAGGGCGAACGCCCGCTTGCACTCGGTCACGATGCGCTGCTTCTCCAGGTCGTCGGCGTGCACCGCGTCCAGCAGTTCGCGGTAGTCCCGCTTGAAGGCGGCCGGGTTGGCGATGTCCTCGAAGACGTAGAAGCGGACGCCGTCGCCCCTGCGCGCGAACCCCCAGGTCCGCTCGGCCCGGTCGCGGATGATCTGGCCGCCGGAGAGGTCGCCGAGGTAGCGGGTGTAGTGGTGGGCGACGTACCCGCCCGCCCAGCCCTCGGCGCACTCCCGGACCCGCGCCGCGTACTCCTCGGTCGCCGGCAGCGCCGTGCGCCCCGTCCGCCACCCGGCCCCGTGCAGGTACGCCAGGTCGCGCTCCAGCGCCGCCAGCCGGAACAGCTCGGGCCGCACGAACGGCCCCGCCACCGGGTCCGCCGCCAGCCGCCCGGCCGCGTCCTCCAGCGCCTCGTACACGAACCACAGCTGCTCGGTGTAGCGGGCGTACGCCTCCACACCGAGCCGGCCGCCCAGCAGGTCGCTCATGAACGTCGAGGTCTCCGCCGCCACGTGCTGCTCGTGGGACGCGGTGCGGATGAGTGTCGAGAAGGAGTCCATGGGCAACATCCTCTAAGGTAAGGCTTACCTAAGTCAATGCTCTTGCCGACGCTTCGTCGGTAAAGTTACCGACATCCTGTCGGCAAAAGCGTACCGGAAAAAGGCCCGCCCTCCGAGGGGAGGACGGGCCGGGCGGCAGCGGGAGGGTTACGGCAGGGTCAGGATCTCCGCGCCGGTGTCGGTCACCACCAGGGTGTGCTCGAACTGCGCGGTCCGCCTGCGGTCCTTGGTGACGACCGTCCAGCCGTCGTCCCACATGTCGTACTCGTACGTCCCGAGCGTGAGCATCGGCTCGATCGTGAAGGTCATCCCCGGGTGCATCACGGTCGTCGCCTGCGGGCTGTCGTAGTGCGGGATGATCAGCCCGGAGTGGAACGACGAGTTGATGCCGTGCCCGGTGAAGTCGCGGACGACTCCGTAGCCGAAGCGCTTGGCGTACGACTCGATGACCCGGCCGATGATGTTGATCTGCCGGCCGGGCCGGACCGCCTTGATCGCCCGGTCGAGGGACTCCCGGGTCCGCTCCACGAGGAGCCGGCTCTCCTCGTCGACGTCCCCGACCAGGTAGGTGGCGTTGTTGTCGCCGTGCACCCCGCCGATGTACGCCGTCACGTCCAGGTTGACGATGTCCCCGTCCCGGAGCACCGTCGAGTCCGGAATGCCGTGGCAGATGACCTCGTTGACGCTGGTGCACAGGGACTTGGGGAAGCCGCGGTAGCCGAGGGTGGACGGGTAGGCCCCGTGGTCGCACATGTAGGCGTGCGCCACCTTGTCGAGCTCGTCCGTCGTCACACCGGGCGCGATGATCTTCGCGGCCTCCTCCATCGCCTGTGCGGCGATACGGCCGGCGATGCGCATCGCCTCGATGGTCTCCGGGGTCTGCACCTCCGGCCCGGTGTACGGGGTCGGCGCGGGTTTGCCGACGTACTCGGGGCGGCGGATGTTTCCGGGTACCGAACGGGTGGGAGAGAGCTCCCCTGGTACGAGCAGCGACTGGCCAGACATGCCAGCGAGTCTAACCAGCGGGCATGGGGGAACATGTGGATGGCGAAAGGAGCCGGTCATGGCCCTGTTCAAGAAGCGGACCGTCGCGAAGGCGGGCGAGTGGTACTACTGCCTGCAGCACCAGAAGGTCGAGGAGGGCCCGGAGTGCCCCGCCAAGGACCGGTTCGGCCCTTACGCCACCCGTGAGGAGGCCGAGCACGCGATGGAGATCGCGCGGGAACGCAACCTCCAGTGGGAGAACGACCCGAAGTGGCACGACGCGCCGGCGGGGGACGCCTCGGACGAGGACTGATCAGGAGGGCCGAGCGGGCGCGGCCCCGGTTGCGGCTTCGGCGGTGCGCCGGGCGCGGAGTCGTACGGCGTGTTCGTTCGTCCGCGCGTCGTACGACATCAGGGCGGGCAGGCACAGGGCCAGCAGGCCGACCGCGCCGGTGCAGAGCAGGCCGCCCGCGCCGACGGACGCCCGTACGCCGAGCCATCCGGCCATACCGCCGGAGCGGATCTGGCCGAGGGTCGGGCCCACCGAGTACGACAGCAGCTCGATCCCGGCGAGCCGGCCGCGCAGTTCGTCGGGGATCGTCTGGTTCCACATGATGCCGCGGAAGATCCCGCTGACCATGTCGCAGCCGCCGGCGACCGCGAGGAAGAACAGCACCAGCCACACGTTCGCCACGGCGCCGGCGGCGGCGATCGCGAGGCCCCACAGCGCGGCGGCCAGCACCACCATCCGCCCGTGCCGGTGCACGCGGGACGTCCAGCCGCTGACGAGGCTCACGACGAGCGCTCCGGCCGGGACGCTCGCGTACATCAGCCCCAGGGACCACTCCGCGTGCAAGTCGTCGGCCAGGAACGGGAGTACGGCGAGCGGCATCGCGAGGAACATCGCGGCGAGGTCGACGGCGTAGGTGCCGAGGAGTTCCTTGCGGCTCCAGGCGTAGCGGGCGCCTTCCACGATGGAGCGGAGGGAGGGCCGGGCGGCCTCGTGGGAGGCGGGAGACGCGGCGATGGGGACGATCAGGACGACGGAGACCAGGAACGTCACGAGATCGGCACCGTAGGCCCAGCCGAGACCCGCGTACGCCACGACCAGGCCGGCGACCGCGGGGCCCGCGACGCCGCCGACCGTCCAGCGGAACGAGTTGAGGGCCGCCGCGGCCGGGAGGTCGTCATGGGCGACGATCCTCGGCCAGAGCGAGTCGAGCGCCGGGCGCTGGACCGACCCGAGGGCGGAGGAGAGCGCGGCGACGACGTACAGCGGCCATACCGCCGGGTGCGGCAGCAGGGCGTTGACCAGCAGCCCCGCGCTGAGCAGCCCCTGAGCGGCCTCGGTCCGGACGATCAGCTTGCGCTTGTCGAGGGCGTCGGCGAGGGCGCCGCCGTACAGCCCGAACAGGACGAGCGGAAGCAGCTCGACCGCGCCGATGGCTCCTACGGCGGTCGCGGACCCGGTGAGGTCCTTGATCTGCACCGGGAGCGCGACGAACGTCAGGAAACTCCCGAAGTTGCTGACCAGCCCGGAGACCCACAGGCGCCGGAAGTCGGCGGAGGCGTGCCAGGGGGCGAGGTCGGGGAGGAGGCGGCTCACGCCGACCCATGCTGAACGGCCGGCCCCGCTGTCTCAACCGCTTTTCGGCCCACCCACCCACCCGACTCGGTTGGTGGAGAGGTGAGGAGTGGGGCGGGCCGAATCGATCAGCCAAGGGCAAGGGGGCGGGGCCGGGTGGGTGCCGCTCGATGGGGTGCGGCTCGGTGGGGGCTGGTCGCGCCCACGCGGCGGAGCCGCATATCGAATACAGCCCCGCGCCCCTGAAGGGGCGCTGCACCAACGCGCCCTGAAGGGGCGCGGGGAACTGCGCGAGCAACCACTACGTGCCCGCAGCCGACATCCGGGGCCGGGGCCCCTGCCCTTCCACGGTGCTGCCGAAGGCAGTTGACTGAGCGAGTCGGGTGGGTGGGCGGGAAAGGTCACCAGAGGGTCGGGGGCGGGGCCATCACCGTCTCCGCCAGGTGGGCGAGGCGGTCGCGGAAGCGGCGGTGGCTTCTCGGCGACGGGCCGTTCTCTCCGGCCGCCGCGCTGACCAGGTGCTGGACCGTGTCCAGGTCCAGTTCCGCGGCCTCGGGGACGGTGAGCGTCTCGTGGGCCATGGCGGTGAGCGCGTCGTCGGTGGTGGTGGAGAGGGCCAGGACCGTCACGCCGGCGCGGCGGGCGGTGTGGATCCGCTCCAGCAGGGGTTCGGCGTCACCCGGCGCCACCACGAGCAGTGTCTCGCCGCGGCGGGCCGTCTCGATGCGCCCGGGGCCGACCGCGAGGTGCGCCGGGTCGGTGGGACGCGCGTCGTGCCGTACGAGGGTCGGCGCCAGTTCCGGCGTACCGGACCACGCCGCCTCGTCCACCAGGTGCGCGGCGAGATGCCAGGGTTCGTGGTCCGGGGTGCCGAGGAGGAGGAGTCCGCCGCCGTGCGTCACCACCGAACCGCGCAGCGCCCCCGCGAATCTCCGCGTCGCGGTCAACCACTCGGTCCCGGCGAGCACTTCGCGCAACAGCGCGACCCGTACGGCGTCCATGCCCCCGCATACTGCCGCAATCGGACACTCGTGACGCGGAGTTCACTCCGAATTCGCCCGAACCGGGGAGAAGGCGGCCCATGAGCGACGTAGAAGCAAGCATTCCCTTTCGCGCCGGCAAAGAGGGCTACGCCAGTTTCCGGATCCCGGCGGTGGTGGTCTCCCGGGCCGGCACCGTGCTCGCCTTCTGCGAGGGGAGAGTCGACTCGGCCGCCGACCACGGGCACATCGACGTCGTCCTGAAGAGGTCGGGGGACGGGGGGCGTACCTGGGGGGCGCTCCAGGTCGCCGCGAGCAACGGGACCGATCTCGCCGGGAACCCCGCCCCCGTCGTCCTCGACACCGGCCGCATCCTGCTGGTGCACGTCCGCAGCGCCGCCTCCGCCACCGAGGACGCCATCCTGCGCGGGCAGGTGCCGGACGCCGACGGGCGGCGGGTCTGGGTGCAGCACAGTGACGACGACGGAGTGACCTGGTCCGCGCCGAAGGAGATCACCAAGTCGGTGAAGAAGGCCGGGTGGCGGTGGTACGCCACCACGCCCGGGCATGCGCTGCAACTGCGTTCGGGGCGGGTGGTCGTGGCCGCCAACCACACCCTGCCGCCCACCGGGACGGACAACGGCACCGAGGGCAGGTACAACAGCGGGCACTGCCTGCTCAGCGACGACCACGGGGAGACCTGGTACCTCGGCTACCTCGACGAGAACACCAACGGGTACATCAACGTGAACGAGACCACCGCCGCCGAACTGCCCGACGGGCGCGTCTACTTCAACACGCGCAACGACTCCCCGGCGCCGGGGAACAGGGCCGACGCGCACTCGGCGGACGGCGGGCGCACCCTCGTGAAGCCCTTCCGGCCGCAGGCCGGGCTCACCGCACCCGTCTGCCAGGCCAGCGTGCTCCAACTCCGCGATCCGGACCTGCTGCTGTACTCCGGACCCGGCGATGCGGCGAGCCGCGCCCTGATGACGATCCGCGCCTCCGCCGACGGCGGGACCACCTGGCGGTCCGTGCACACCGTGGACGGGCTGCCCGCCGCCTACTCCGACCTGACCCGGATCGACGCGGCCACCGTCGGGCTCCTGTACGAGACCGGTGACTTCAGCGCGTACACGACGATCACCTTCCGCCGGGTGCCCGTGAACCGGCTCACCTGACCGAACCTGGCCGGGTACGGCCGTCGGCCCGGACGTAGAGTCGGCCCATGACCTCTACCGACAGTGCACAGCAGCCGGCGGCCGAGAAGGCCGCCGCCAAGGATCCCTGGGACCTGCCCGACGTCTCCGGTCTGGTCGTGGGGGTGCTCGGCGGCACCGGCCCGCAGGGCAAGGGCCTCGCCTACCGGCTGGCCCGGGCCGGCCAGAAGGTGATCATCGGCTCCCGGGCCGCCGAGCGCGCGCAGGCCGCCGCCGACGAGCTCGGGCACGGTGTCGAGGGCGCCGACAACGCCGAGTGCGCGCGCCGCAGCGACCTCGTGATCGTCGCCGTACCGTGGGACGGGCACGGCAAGACGCTGGAGTCACTGCGCGAGGAACTGGCCGGCAAGCTGGTCGTGGACTGCGTCAACCCGCTCGGCTTCGACAAGCAGGGCGCCTACGCGCTCAAGCCGGAGGAGGGCAGCGCGGCGCAGCAGGCCGCGGCGCTGCTGCCGGACTCCCGGGTCACGGCCGCCTTCCACCATCTCTCCGCCGTACTCCTCCAGGACCCGGAGATCGAGGAGATCGACACCGATGTGATGGTGCTCGGCGAGGTGCGGGCCGACGTGGAGGTCGTGCAGGCGCTGGCCGGGCGCATCCCCGGGATGCGCGGCGTCTTCGCGGGACGGCTGCGCAACGCCCACCAGGTGGAGTCCCTGGTCGCGAACCTGATCTCGGTCAACCGCCGCTACAAGGCACACGCCGGGCTCCGCGTCACGGACGTCTGAGGGGATGGGGGACACTGGTGGGCGCCAGCAGTGTCCCCCGCACTCGTCAGGAAAGCGATCTCATGCCCCGCCTCGCCCTCTACGCGCTGATCGTCTGCGTCCTCGCCGTCGCCGCCGCCGTCGTCTCCTTCGTCCAGGGCAGCTGGCCGATCGGCGTGGTCTGGGTGCTGCTGACGGGGCTGTCGTCGAACATGACCTGGTACTACGTGCGGCGCGGGCGCGCCGACAAGTCGGTCACCAGCTGATCCCCGGCTGCTTCTCCGGGCCTTCCAGGAGGACCCGCCCGCCGATCTCCACCCAGCCGAACGGCTGGGGCGCGGTAAGGATCTGCGAGCCCCTGCCCTGGGTGATGTTCAGGGCCCGGCCCAGTTCCGCGGTGAGCAGCAGCGCCGCCGCACCGGTCGCCTCGTCCTCGTCGATGCCGTCGTCGCGGCCCGGGAAGGCACGGGCGCGGATCCGCCCGGCCGACTCGTCCTCCCACGCCCAGGCGTAGATCCACTCCCCCGGCGGCGGCACCGGCAGCGCGTCGACCTGGGCGGCCGTGGCGTACTGGCGCAGGGTGCGCGGCGGGACCCACTCCGGGAGCGCCTCGATCCAGCTGAACTCCCCGTCCAGCCGGGCGCCGACCACGCCGGCCGGGGTGACCAGTTCGGGTACGTCCAGCAGCCAGGCCGTGCCGACGCAGGGGTGGCCGGCGAACGGCAGGCGCAGGGTGGGGGTGTAGATGTCGACGGCCCCGCGCTCGGGGTCGTCCACGAACACGGTCTCGCTGAACCCGAGCTTCGCCGCCAGCGCCTGCCGGTCCTCCCGCGCGGGCAGCACGGAGCCGTCGCGGACGACCCCGAGCTCGTTGCCGTATCCGCCGTTCGCCGCGCAGAAGACACGCAGCACGTCGTAGTCAGTCACTCCGGCATTGAAGCACTCGCGGCGTCACCCCTGGGTACGACGCCTGCGCATCGCATACACGACACCCGCGCCCGCGGCGACGGTGACGGCTGCCGCCGTGCCGAGGGCGGCTGCCGGAAGGGCCGAGCCGGTGGAGGCGAGGGCACCACCCGTGCCGCCCGTCGTGGAGGCGACGGCACCGCCGCTCGCCGAACCGGTGGTGTCGTCCGAAGCGGTGGCGGTCGGGGTGCCGGTCGCCCCGTCGTCGCCAGACGGGAGCTGGGCGTCGTCCGTCAGGGCGATGGAGAGGTCCAGCGGGTCGAGTGCGGTGCCCGCGGTGTAGTAGCCGCTGAACGCCTTCGCGCCGGCCTCGGTGAGGGTGGCGGTGACGTCGTCCAGGGTGATGACGTCGTCCGTGGCGGTCAGGTCGGCGGATCCGGCCTTCAGGTCGGCGAGTTCGACGTCCTCGGTGGTGGTGCCGAGGCTGGTGACGTCGGCGGTCAGGGTGCCCTTGCCGTCGGCGATCGTCGCGCGGACGCCGGAGAGGGTGAGGTCGAGGGCGTAGGTGCCGTCGCTCTCGTGGCCCTTGAAGTTGACCGCGCCCCCGAAAGCGGTGGTGAGGGTGCCGGCGTCGGTGTCGTAGGTGCCGGTCGCGTCGGTGAAGGTGAAGACGCCGTTGCCGGCGGCCTGGGTGGCCCCGCCGGAGACGGTGATCCTCCCGTTGGCCACGCTGCCGACGACATACGTGCGGAAGGACTCCTTCACGCCCCAGGTGAGGGTGCCGTCGGCTATGTCGCCCTCGGCCGGGGTCTCCTCGGGCTCGGAGGCGGAGGGCGAGGCGGACGTGGACGCGGACGTGGAGGCGGACGCCGAAGGGGACGCGGACGTGCTCGCCGAGGCCGACGCGGACGGCGACGGCGACGGGGAGGTGCTCGTGGACGCGGAGGCGCTGGGCGTCGGGGACTGTGCGGTCGTCTGGACGACCGTCAGCGGGTCGCCGGCCGCGCCCTCGTAGCCCGCGCTGCCGAGGACGTCCGCGGCCTGCTTGGTGAGGGTGGTCGTCATGTCCGTCATCGCGCGGGTGACGGTCACCGTCGCGAGCGGCACGTCGTCGGTCGTCGTGCCGTTGCGGGTCACGTCGGCGGTGATCTCCGCGGCCCCGCTGTCGAACCGCACGTCGGACAGGGTGAGGTCGAAGCCGTGCAGCTGGGAGGAGATGCGGAGGCTGCCCTGGAAGGCGAGGGCGACGGTGTGCGCGTCGGAGTCGTAGCTGCCGGCGCCCAGGGTGAAGGTGAAGGCGCCGTTGCCCGCGGCCTGCGAGGCGCCGTCGGACGGGGTGAAGGCACCGGCCGCCATCCCGGTCACGTAGGTGCGGTACGACTGCTTGATGCCCCAGGTCAACTCGTAGCCGCTGAGCGGGACTTCGGCGGCCGACGCGGTGGTCGCGGCGGTCAGCGCGCCGGCACCCAGGGTGACCGCCACGGCGGCGGCGAGGGCGAGGGATCCGGGTGTGGTGGCAAGCATGGGCCTGTGGCTCCTCAGGGGTGTTCGGGGGTGTGGGTGGGTCGGTCCTCGCCGGCGGGGGCGGGCCCGGCCGCCGGGCGGGTGCGGCGCCTGCGGACGGCGACCGCGAAGAGCGCGGCGGCCGCCAGCAGGGCACCCGTGGTGAGGACGACGGTCAGGACGGGGGTGCCGTCGCCGTCGGCGGCCGCGGTGTCGTCGGCCAGTGGCCGCGCCGAGGTGGGGCCGGGCGCGGGCGTCTCCGTCTCGTCGGCCGCGCTGCCCAGGTCGGGCAGGGCAGGCAGGACGGTGTCGGTGGTGAGGGCGACGGCGAGGGAGACCGGGTCCATGGCGGTGCCGGCCCGGTACATCCCGGCGAAGGCCCTGGCGCCTTGGGCGGTGAGCTTCGCGGGGGCCTCGGTGACCGAGGCGAGCCCCTTCTTCGCGGTGAAGTCCCCGGCGGTGAAGGTGACCAGCGGGACCTTGTCGCCGGTGAAGGCGTCGCTGTCGACGTCGGCGTAGAGGGTGCCCGTGCCGTCCTCGACGGTGACCCTGACCGCGCTCAGTCCCAGGTCGAGGCCGTGGTCGCCGGTGAAGCGGACGGCGCCCGCGAAGTGCGCCGTCAACGCGCCGTCGCGGTACGTCCCTTCGCCCTTCGGGAAGCGGAAGAGGGCACCGCCGTCCTCGGCTCCGCCGGTCAGCGTCCACCTGCCGCGGGCGATGTCACCGGTGACGTACTCGCGGAAGGTGCGGCGCACGCCCCAGTCGACGGCACCGGCCGCAATGGCGTGATCCGCCCCGGAAGTCGCCTTCTTCGCGGCCGACTTGGTGGGCTTCGGCGTGGCGGTGGGGGTCGGGGCACGGGCCGTGGACGCCGGGGTCGGGTCCGGGCTGACGAAGGACTTCACCGCCATCACCGCCGAGGCGCTCGTCAAGGCCGCGCCGGACGCGATTCTCGTCATGACCAAGGGACTCGACTCGGTCGGGGGCGTCGACGGTCTGGTGAGGATCCCGGGGGTGGCGCAGACCCCGGCCGGGATGGACCGGCGGGTGGTGTCGGTGGAGGACGGGGTGCTGCTCAACTACGGGCCGCGCACGGACCAGGTGTTGAAGTCCGTGGTGACGCAGTTGTACGGGGGCGGCGCGAAGTGAGCGGGCACGGAGGGAGGCCGACGGTCGGGTGGCTGCTCGCGCTGGGGCTGGTCGCGGTGCTGGTCGTACTGGTGCCGGTGGCTGCGGGGCTCGGGGCGTATCCCATTCCGACCGGGGACGTGCTGGGCTCGGTCCTGCACCGCGCCGGACTCGGCGGTACGGCGCTGGGCCGGGTGCCCGAGTCCGTCCTCTGGAACGTCCGCTTCCCGCGGATCGTGCTGGCGCTGCTCGTCGGTGCCTCGCTGGGGTGTGCGGGGGCGGTGATGCAGGGCGTGTTCGGCAACCCGCTCGCCGAGCCCGGGGTGATCGGGGTCTCCTCGGGGGCCGCGGTGGGGGCGGTCGGGGTGATCGCGTTCGGGCTCGACTTCCTCGGGACCTGGACGGTGTCGGTGTGCGCGTTCGGGGCGGGGCTGGCGACGGTGCTGCTGGTGTACGCGATGGCGCGTTCCGGAGGCCGTACCGAGGTGGTGACCCTGATCCTGACGGGTATCGCGGTGAACGCGTTCGCGGGGGCGCTGATCGGGCTGTTCCTCTTCTTCGCGGACACCGCGGCGGTCAACCAGATCACGTTCTGGCAGCTGGGTTCGCTGTCCCAGGCGACATGGTCGAAGGTGCTGGCGGTACTCCCGTGCGCCGTGCTCGGCCTCGCCCTGGCGCCCCGCTACGCCCGCCGTCTCGACCTTCTCTCCCTCGGCGAACGCCCGGCCCGGCACCTGGGCGTCGACGTCGAACGCCTGCGGCTCACCCTGGTCCTGGTCATCGCCCTCCTCACGGCGGCGGCGGTGAGCGTGTCGGGGATCATCGGCTTCGTGGGCCTGGTCGTCCCGCACGTCCTGCGGATGGCGGCGGGGCCGGGGCACCGCTTCCTCGTCCCGGGCAGCGCGCTGCTGGGGGCGGTCACCCTCCTGACCGCCGACCTCACCGCCCGCACGGTGTCCGCCCCGGCGGAACTCCCCCTCGGCCTCCTCACGGCCCTCCTCGGCAGCCCGTTCTTCTTCTGGCTGCTACGGAGGACACGGCGCCGGCAAGGGGGGTGGGCGTAGCGATGCGGGTCACGGCGCCGAGCAGGCCTCGCCGTCGGCGGTGCCGGTCCGCCGCCGGGTGCGCCGCCGACCGGGCCTCGCCGTCGGCGGTGCCGGTCCGCCGCCGGGTGCGCCGCCGTCGTGGCTGGTCGCGCAGTTCCCCGCGCCCCTTCCGGGGCGCTGCCGCCACCCCTTTCGACACGCCCCGAGCCCTGACAGGGCACCACCGCCCACCTGTTCGCCCCAGGCCCGCAGGCCTCGAACGCGCCTCCGCCGCTCGCTCTTTCCCGCCGCAACGGCGCCACGCCACGACGGCGTCGTCCGGCGGTGCCGAGCCGACCGCAGCCGACCGATCGGAGAACCCCGCCCATGAGACTCCGCCGTCCGAATCCCGGCCCTCCTCCCCCAGTTGCCGGTGAGGTTCTCGTTGAGGCCGAGGGGCTGTGTGTGCGGCTCGGTGGGCGGTTCGTTCTCGGGGGTGTCGATGTCGTTGCCCGGGCCGGGGAAGTGGTCGCTCTCGTCGGGCCCAACGGGGCCGGGAAGTCGACTCTGTTGGCCGCGCTCGCCGGCGATGTGGTGGTCGGTGGTGGAGTCGTCCGGCTCTTCGGCCGTCCCGCCACGGAGTGGTCCGCCGGGGAGCTCGCGCTCCGGCGGGCGGTGCTGCCGCAGTCGGCCACGCTGTCGTTCCCGTTCACGGTGGCGGACGTGGTGCGGATGGGGCGGGCGCCGCACACCGGCTCCGCACCCGGCGAGGACGAACGCGCCGTCGCCGAGGCGATGGCGGCGACCGAGGTGACCGCCTTCGCCGGGCGGTCGTTCGCCGCGCTCAGCGGCGGCGAGCGGGCCCGGGTCGCCCTCGCCCGGGTGCTCGCGCAGCGCGCGCCCCTGCTGCTGCTCGACGAACCCACCGCCGCGCTCGACCTCAAGCACCAGGAACTGGTGCTGCGGCTCTGCCGGGACAGGGCGCACGCCGGTGACGCGGTGGTCGTGGTGCTGCACGACCTCGCCCTCGCCGCCGCCTACGCGCACCGGGTCGCGATCCTGTGCGCCGGTCGTGTCGCCGCCGACGGCCCGCCCGCCGAGGTGTTCGAGGAGCGGTTGCTGTCGGAGGTCTACGACCAGCCGGTCGAGGTGTTCCCGCATCCACGGACGGGAGTTGCCGTCGTCGCACCGAAGCGCTCCCCTTGACCTTCCCTTTGCTATTCCTTGGCGTTTGTTTTTCGCCGTCGATATCAAGCCGTGTCTGTGATCTTTCTGTGGCTGATGAATCACCACCCGGACGGGTATGAGTGAGGTAAGCCTCAGGTAAGTTAGGCCAGCCTCACCACACCATCCCCGCTTGGAGCCTGCATGCGTGCCGTCCGACTCACCGTCACCGCCGCCGCCACCGTGGCCGCCCTGACCGCCCTCTCGGCCTGCACGGCGAAGAGCGACGCCAAGGGCGACGACGCCATCCAGGTCACCGCCGCCGACTCGAAGTGCGAGACGTCGACGAAGTCGGTCCCGGCGGGGCACGTCACGCTCGCCATCGAGAACACGGGCTCCAAGGCCACCGAGGTCGAGATCCTCTTCCCGGACGACCGGATCGTCTCCGAGAAGGAGAACATCGGGCCGGGGACGAAGTACACGCTCACCGCCGAGGTGAAGGCGGGGTCGTACGAAATAGCCTGCCGGCCCGGGATGAAGGGGCACGGCGTGCGGCAGAAGCTGACCGTGACCGGCGGCACGGTCGCCAAGCGCGACCCGAAGCTGGACGCGGCTGTCGCCGCCTACCGCGAGTACGCGCAGGAGCAGGCCGACGCGACGATCCCGAAGGTCGAGACGTTCGTCAACGCCATCAAGGCCGGTGACGTCGACGCCGCCAAGGACGCCTACGCCCCCTCCCGGGTCGGCTGGGAGACCACCGAGCCGATCGCCGAGTCGTTCGGGGACATCGACCCCAAGACCGACACCCGCGTCAACGACCTGGAGAAGGGCCAGAAGTGGACCGGCTGGCACGCGCTGGAGAAGGCGCTGTGGGTGGACAAGAAGGCCGGCGCCGAGCAGCAGGCCCTCGCCGATGAGCTGCTCACCGACCTGAAGGACTGGCAGAAGCGGGTCGGCAAGGCCGAGATCACCCCGACCTCCATGGCCAACGGCGCCAAGGAGCTCCTCGACGAGGTCGCCACCGGCAAGGTCACCGGCGAGGAGGACCGTTACTCCCACACCGACCTGAGCGACTTCAAGGCCAACGTCGACGGCGCGCAGAAGGCGTACGAGCTGCTCAAGCCGGTTGCCCAGAAGAACGACGCGACCCTCACCGCGGAACTCGACAAGCAGTTCGCCGCGCTGGACACGCTCCTCGACAAGTACCGCACGGACAAGACCTCCGACGGCTTCGTCGCGTACGACACGGTCACCGAGGCGCAGCGCAAGGAGCTGTCGGACGCGGTCAACGCCCTCGCGGAGCCGCTGTCCAAGCTCGCCGCGGCCGTGGTCAAGTAGGGGGCGGGCAATGAGCGAGAAAGCCAATCCGTCGCGTCGGGCGCTGATCGGGTGGGGCGGGGCCGGGCTCGCGCTCGGGGCCGCCGTGGCCGGGGGCGCGGTGGCGATGACCGAGGTCGGCGACGACGTCGACCCGGTCGCCGCGGACACCGGTGCCGCCGTCCCGTTCCACGGTGCCCACCAGGCCGGGATCGCCACGCCCGTCCAGGACCGGCTGCACTTCGCCGCGTTCGACGTGAAGACCGACGACCGGGACGAGTTCGTCCAGCTGCTCAAGGACTGGACGGCCGCGGCCCGGCGGATGACCGCGGGCAAGGCGGTCGGCGAGGGCGCGTACGGCGGGCTCGCCGAAGCGCCGCCGGACGACACCGGTGAGGCCCTCGGACTCAAGCCGTCCCGGCTCACGCTGACGATCGGCTTCGGACCGTCCTTCTTCGAGAAGTTCGGGCTCGCCGGGCAGCGGCCGGCCGCGCTCGTCGACCTGCCCGGGTTCCCCGGGGACAACCTCGACTCGTCCCGTACCGGCGGCGATCTGTGCGTCCAGGCCTGCGCCGACGATCCGCAGGTCGCCGTGCACGCCATCCGCAACCTCGCCCGGATCGGCTTCGGCAAGGTCGCCATCCGGTGGTCCCAGCTCGGCTTCGGGAAGACCTCGTCGACGACCCCGGACGCCCAGACCCCGCGCAATCTCATGGGGTTCAAGGACGGCACCCGCAACATCGCGGGGACCGAGACCGACCGCCTGAAGAAGTTCGTGTGGGCCGGAGACGGGGACGGGACGGGGTGGATGAGCGGGGGGTCGTACCTCGTCGCCCGCCGGATCCGGATGAACATCGAGACCTGGGACCGGACCTCGCTCCAGGAGCAGGAGGACGTCTTCGGGCGGGACAAGGGCGAGGGCGCCCCGGTCGGCAAGGCCAAGGAGCACGACGCGCCGTTCCTGAAGGCCATGAAGCCCGACGCCCATGTGCGGCTCGCGCACCCGGACTCCAACGGCGGCATCACCATCCTGCGCCGGGGCTACTCCTTCACCGACGGGACGGACGGGCTCGGGCGGCTCGACGCCGGGCTGTTCTTCCTGGCCTACATGCGTGACGTCCGCAAGGGGTTCATCCCGCTGCAGCGCAGGCTGTCGGCGTCCGACGCACTCAACGAGTACATCCAGCACGTGGGTTCGGCGGTCTTCGCGGTCCCGCCCGGCGTCCGGGACAAGGACGACTGGTGGGGCCGGACGCTGTTCTCCGAATCCTCCAAGTCCTCCAAGGGGGCGTGATCCGTGTTCTCCAACTACCTGATCGGGCTGCGGGAAGGCCTTGAGGCGTCGCTCGTCGTCTGCATCCTCATCGCCTACCTGGTCAAGACCGGCCGCACGGACGCCCTGAAGCCGATCTGGATCGGCATCGCGGTGGCGGTGCTGATCGCCATGGGCTTCGGGTGCGCGCTCGAATTCGGCTCCCAGGAGCTGACGTTCCAGGCGCAGGAGGCGCTCGGCGGGTCGCTGTCGATCGTCGCGGTGGGCCTGGTGACGTGGATGGTGTTCTGGATGCGGCGCACCGCCCGGCACCTGAAGGCGGAGCTGCACGGCAAGCTGGACGCGGCCCTCGCGATGGGCACGGGCGCGCTGGTCGCCACCGCCTTCCTGGCCGTCGGCCGGGAGGGCCTTGAGACCGCGCTGTTCGTGTGGGCCTCCGTGCACGCGGCCAGCGACGGCACCCCGCGCCCGCTGGTCGGCGTCGCGCTCGGCCTGGCCACCGCGGTGTTCCTCGGCTGGCTGTTCTACCGGGGCGCCCTGCGGATCAACCTCGCCAAGTTCTTCACCTGGACCGGCGGCATGCTGGTCGTGGTCGCGGCGGGCGTGCTGGCCTACGGCTTCCACGACCTCCAGGAGGCCGACTGGATCCCGGGCCTGACCAACCAGGCCTTCGACATCAGCGGCACCATCCCGCCGGACAGCTGGTACGGGACGCTGCTGAAGGGCGTCTTCAACTTCCAGCCGGACCCGACCGTGCTCCAGGTCACGGTGTGGCTGCTGTACCTGGTCCCCACGCTCGCACTCTTCTTCGCCCCGGTAGGGTTCGGCTCCGGGAAGGGGAAGGTGAAGGCACCTGATGGCACGGCACCTGATGACGCACCTGGCGACCAGGGATCGCGGTCCGCTACGGCGCCGCCGGCTCCGCAGGCGTGATCGGAACGCGCTCCTGGCGGTCTCGCTGACCGCCCTGTCGCTGACGGCGAGCGGCTGCGTGGTGGTGCACGGCGAGCGCGAGGTGCTCCCCGCCACCACCCGCGCCGAAGCCGCCAAGGCGCTGCGGCAGTTCACGGACGCCTACAACAAGGCCGACAAGGCCTTCGACAGCTCCCTGGACGCGGACTACACCACCGGCGCCCTCGCCGACATCGACTCCGCTCGCCTGAAGGCCGGGCACGTCAACAGCCCGGGCGGCAACTCCGGCCACTCGCCACTGGAGTTCGACGACGTCACGTACACCATCCCGAAGAAGGCCGGCTGGCCGCGCTGGTTCGTCGCGAACGCGCACGGCAACAAGGGCGGCGACGAACGCTGGCTGCTGGTCTTCACCCGCAACAGCCTCTCCGCGCCGTTCCAGGTGGCGTATCTGACGCTGGTCACGCCGGACGCCGTACCGAAGTTCACCACCGACAAGGACGGCTGGGCGGAGGCCGTCCCGGCGAACAGCGCCCAACTCGCCGCCTCCCCGGGCGACCTGAGCCAGGACTACGCCACCTACCTGAAGAGCGGCGGCACCGTCTTCGCGGACGGCGCGCACACCAGCGGCTGGCGCACGGACCGCGAGAAGTCCACCAAGCCGGGTCTCGCCACCCAGTACATCGACGAGCCGCTGACCAACGGCGACTATGCGCCGCTCGCGCTGCGGACCGCCGACGGCGGGGCGCTGGTGTTCTTCACCACCCGCTACTACGCCAAGCAGACCGCGGCCACCGGCACCTCGGTGCCGACCCCGAACCAGGACGTCAAGGCGCTCACCAAGGGCGAGATCAAGCAGTCGCTGACGATGCAGTTCGTCTCCAACCAGGTCGCCCTGGACCCGGCGGGCACCGGCAAGGTCTCGGTACTGGGCCGCATCCAGGGCCTGACCTCGGCCCAGGGTTCCTGAACAGCGCCTGCCTGAACAGCGCCCCCTGTGAAGCGCCCCGAAAGGGGCGCGGGGCCGGATCCGACATGCGGCTACCGCCGCGTGGGCGCGACCAGCCCCCACGCCGCCGCAGCCGACCGACGACCCAACCCTGCGCTTCCCGCAGAGCACCTACCAGCCGGCGCCCACCTGGTCGGCCTCCTCGCCCGCGTACCGGGCGCACGCATCCGTCAGGATCTCCAGCAGGCTCAGCGGGTCGGGGAGCGCGTGCTCGGGGCCGCGTACCCAGTGCACCCGGCGGTCGTCGTCGCCGGGCAGCCGGGCGGGCGGTACGAGGACGTAGGAGCCCCGGCAGTGCCAGCGCAGGCCCGGGTGCTCGTCCATGGTCTCGGGGCGGCAGTCCAGCTCGCACGGCCACCACTCGTCCTCGTCCTCGGGGGTGCCGCGGGTGAGGGTGAAGAAGAGCAGGCGCCCGTCGTCGCTCTCGGCGACCGGGCCGACCTCGACGCCGTTCGCGAGCAGCCGCTCCAGGGCCTGCCGGCCGGCCTCCAGGGGGACGTCCAGGACGTCGTGGGTCATGCCGGTCGCGGTGATGAAGTTGGCCTGCGGCTGGTGCCGGGCCCAGCGCTCGATCTGGGCGCGGTCGGTCGTGGACTGCGTCTGCCACGCGAACGACACCGGGTGCCGGGCCGGGGTGGGACAGCCGACGCGGTCGCAGGAACAGCCGTAGCCGGGCGCGGGGTGCGCGGCGGGGGCCAGTGGGAGGCCCGCCGCGGCGGCGGCGAGCAGCAGGTCCGTACGGCCCGCGTCGCCTGCGGCGGCCGCCTCCTTCGGACGGCGTCCGCGGAGCCACCGGGAGAGTCTGCCCTGCCGGCCGCTGGGGCCACCGAACGTCGCGCTCATCTATCGCCTCGCCTCGCTGTGGTCCGGCCAGGATGCCTTATGGCCCTGTCTGGGCATGAAGCGGGGGGTACGAGAGCTGTGTCACCCCGGCGGCCAGGCGTCTCCCCAGTCCGCGTCCCGGGCCGCCCTGTACAGGTCGCCGTGGCGTTTGGTGACCGTCGTGCGGCGGAGCTGTTCGTCGGTCTCGCACAGGTCGAGCAGGACCTGGCCCTTGCGGATCTGGGGGCGGCGGACCACCCGGGCCGGTGCCGGGGCGGGCGGGAAGCGGGTGGCGGCCACGTAGCTGAACTTCTCGTCCTCGTAGGGCAGTGATCCGCCCTTGACCTGGCGGTGCAGGGAGGAGCGGCTGACCCGGGCCGAGAAGTGGCACCAGTCCGTGCCGGGGACGATCGGGCAGGCGGCGCTGTGCGGGCAGGGGGCGGCGACGTGCAGGCCGGCGGCGATCAGGCGGTCCCGGGCCTCGATGATCCGGGCGTAGCCGGCGGGCGTGCCGGCCTCGACGATGACGACGGCCTGCGCGGCGGCCCCGGCGGCGTCGACGAGGGCGGTACGGCCGGTCTCGTCGAGCTCGTTGAGGACGTACGACACCGTGACGAGATCAGTGCTCTCGATGGTGAGCGCCGCTCCGATCCGAGAGCGCTGCCACTTCGCGTCCCGCAGGGCCGGGTTCGCGGCGGCGATCTCCCGGCCGAGGGCCAGCGCCGGCTCGGCCCAGTCGAGGACCGTCACCGGCCGCACGCCGTCCCAGGTGTCGGTCACCGCCCAGGTCGCCGCGCCCGTCCCGCCGCCGACGTCCACATGGCTCCCGGGCGCCCAGCCCTCCGGCACCGCGTCGGCGAACGCCGCCAGCGCGGACCGTACCGCCTCGAAGGTCGCCGGCATCCGGTACGCCGCGTACGCCACCACGTCCGCCCGGTCCCGCAGGATCGGCGCGTCGGTCGGGGTGGCCCCGCGGTAGTTGGCGATCAGCCGCTCGACGGCTCCGGCGGCCTGCTTCGGGGGCAGCCCGTCGAGGAGGTCGGCGAGGGCGGCGCGCAGCCGGTCGGCCGGGGCGACGGGATGGGTGGGGTGACTCACCCGGCGATTGTATGGACAGCCCTGGCGAGGCGGGTCGCCGCGGCCGCCCGCGGGGCGCTGTCGCCGGGGCGGCGGCGCGGATGCACGGTGTTGGCCAGCAGCACCAGGAATGTGTCCGTCGCCCGGTCCAGCACCAGGCTCGTCCCGGTGAAGCCGGTGTGGCCCGCCGCACCGTGTCCCGCCAGCTCTCCCATGAACCACGGCTGGTCCACCAGGAAGCCCAGGCCGGGCGGGGCCAGCAGCAGGTCCACGAAGTCGGGGCCGAGGACGCGCGCGGGGCCGTACGCGCCGCCCGAGAGCAGCGCGCGGCAGAAGATCGCCAGGTCCCGGGCGGTGGAGAAGAGGCCGGCGTGCCCGGCCACCCCACCCAGCGCCCAGGCGTTCTCGTCGTGCACGACGCCCCGCAGCATCCCCCGGTCCGCCTTGGCCCACGGCCGCCGCTGGTCCTCGGTGGCCGCCGCCCCGGGGCAGGGGCCGAAGTCGGTGGCGGTCATGCCGAGCGGACGGGTGATGCCGTCGCGGACCAGGACGTCGAGGGGGCGGCCGGTGATCCGCTCCAGGACGTGCTGGAGGAGGAGCAGGTTGAGGTCGGAGTAGCGGTATGCGCCGGGTGCGCTGCTGGGGGCCTCGGCGCGGAGCAGGTCGAGGCGGGCCGCGTCGTCGGGGCAGTCGTACAGCGGGAGTTCGGGGCGCAGCCCGGAGGTGTGGGTGAGGAGCTGGCGGACGGTGATGCCGTGCGCGGCGGCGCCGTGGAAGTCGGGGAGGTAGGCGCCGACGCGGGCGTCGATGCCGAGGGTGCCGCGCTCCAGCTGCTGCACGGCGGCGACCGCGGTGAAGAGCTTGGTGAGGGAGGCGAGGTCGAAGGGGGTGCCGACGGTCGTCGGGACCCGGGCGGCGGGCAGGAGTTCGACACCGGCGTCGGTCGCGGGGTCGTAGGCGGAGCAGCGCACGGCCCAGCCGGCCGCCTCCTGTACGGCGATCACGGGTCCGCGTCCGGCGACCACGACGGCTCCGGCCGCCCAGGGCCGCTCACCGGTGGTGAGGCCGCGCACCTCGCGGACGAGGTGTCTGAGTTCCGCGGGGTCGAGACCGGCCCGTTCCGGTGTGTCGACGCGCAGTCTCGGTGCGCTCAGCTCTCCTCCCCCTTTCTCGACTTCGCACGGGCGTTCCCACGTGCTGCCCAGGGACGGCACATTCCCACGAAGCAGGCCAGCGCCACCAGTGCCCCCGCCAGTTGGACGATCGCCATGGGCACGGCGGTTCTCTCCCCGGCGATCCCGACCAGTGGCGAGGCGACCGCGCCGACGAGGAACGAGGACGTCCCGAGCAGCGCGGACGCGGACCCGGCGGCGTGCCGGGTGCGCAGCAGGGCGAGGGACTGGGCGTTGGGGAGGGTGAGGCCCATCGCGGACATCAGGACGAAGAGGGCGGCGGCGACCGGGGCGAGCCCGACCGGGCCGAGGGCGCCGCTCGCCATCAGCAGCAGCGCGGTCGCGGCGAGGACGGTCACGGCCAGGCCCGCGCCCAGCACCTTGTCCAGGCTGACCCGGCCGACCAGCACCTTCCCGTTGACCTGCCCGGCGATCACCAGGCCGACCGAGTTGAGGCCGAAGAGGAGGGAGAAGGTCTGCGGGGACGCGCCATAGATTTCTTGAATGACGAAGGGCGAGGCAGCGATATACGCGAAGAGCGCGGCGAAGGCGAAGCCGCCGGCGAGCATGTAGCCGGTGAAGGGCAGGTCGGCGAGGAGGGTGCGCATGGCGCGGACGGCGGCGGCCGCTCCCCCGGCGTGCCGGCGGGCCGGCGGCAGGGTCTCCGGGAGCCGTACCCAGACCAGCGCCGCGAGCAGCGCTCCGACGGCCGTGAGGACGACGAAGACGCCCCGCCAGTCCGTCACCCGCAGGATCTGCCCGCCGATCAGCGGGGCGACCACCGGGGCGACCCCGGAGACCAGCATCAGGGTGGAGAAGAAGCGGGCCATGGCGACCCCGTCGTAGAGGTCGCGTACGACGGCCCGCGCGATCACGATGCCGGCCGCGCCCGCGAGACCCTGGACCAGCCGGAAGGCGACCAGGGTCCCGACGTCCGGCGCGACGGCGCACAGGGCGGTGGCGACGACGTAGCAGGCGAGGCCGGCCAGCAGCGGGCGGCGGCGGCCCCAGCGGTCGCTCATCGGGCCGACGACCAGCTGGCCGAGGGCCATGCCGGCGAGGCAGGCGGTGAGGGTGAGCTGGACGGTCGCGGCGGGGGCGCCGAGGGAGCGGGTGACCTCCGGGAGGGAGGGGAGGTACATGTCCATCGCCAGCGGGGGCGTCGCGGTGAGCCCGCCGAGGACCAGGACCAGCAGGAAGCCGGTACGGCGGGCGGCGGGACCTGCACCGACGGCGGGGCCGTGCGGTGCGGGTACGGCGGGTACGGCGGTGTCCTGGGCGTCCGGTGTCGGCGGCGCCGGCTGCTCGGGCATGTGTCCCCCGTCTTCGTGAGATCTCGCAGGTCTCGTGGTGCGCCGCCTGTCGGCTGCGGCGCCGTTGTGGCTGGTCGCGCCCACGCGGCGGAGCCGCACATCAGATGCAGCCCCGCGCCCCTTCGGGGGCGCTACTCGATGGCCCCCGCATATGCTCTCAGCTCGTACAGACTGCCGGGAAACACACGAGCGAGGGCGGGCGGCCGGGATGGGTGAGCAGAGCGTGCGGTGGGGGATCCTGGCGACGGGCGGGATCGCGGCCTCGTTCGCGGCGGATCTGGTGGACCTGCCCGACGCGGAGATCGTGGCGGTGGCCTCGCGGTCCGCGGAGTCGGCGGCGGGGTTCGCGGAGCGGTTCGGCATCGGGCGTGCGTACGGCGACTGGGAGTCGCTGGCCCGGGACGAGGACGTCGACATCGTGTACGTCGCCACTCCGCACTCGGCGCACCGGGCGGCCGCGGGGCTGTGCCTGGAGGCCGGGCGCAACGTGCTGTGCGAGAAGGCGTTCACGGTCAACAGCCGTGAGGCCGGGGAACTCGTCGCGCTGGCGAAGGAGCACGACCGCTTCCTGATGGAGGCGATGTGGATGTACTGCAACCCGCTGGTGCGGCGGCTGACGGCACTGGTCGCGGACGGGGCGATCGGCGAGGTGCGGACGGTGCAGGCGGACTTCGGCCTGGAGGGCCCGTTCCCGCCGGCGCACCGGCTGCGGGACCCGGCGCTGGCCGGGGGCGCGCTGCTCGACCTGGGGGTGTACCCGGTGTCGTTCGCCCACCTGCTGCTCGGCGAGCCGGACGGGCTGTCGGCGCGAGCGGTGCTCTCGGACGAGGGCGTCGATCTCCAGACGGGTGCACTGCTCTCCTGGGAGAGCGGCGCTCTCGCATCGGTGCACTGCTCCATCGTCGGCGGCACCGGCACCACCGCCTCGGTCACCGGTTCACGCGGCCGCATCGACATCCCGGACGGCTTCTTCAACCCCGAACGCTTCGTGCTGCACCGCGACGGCCTCACCCCGCAGGAGTTCTCCCTGGACCCGGCCGACGGACCGCGCAACACACTCCGCCACGAGGCCCGCGAGGTCATGCGCGCCCTGCGGGCCGGCGAGACCGAATCCCCCCTCGTCCCCCTCGCCGGCACCCTCGCGGTCATGCGCACCCTGGACGCCCTACGAGAGCAGATCGGCGTGCACTACCCGAACGAACTCTGAGAGCACCGCGCCCCGTAAGGGGCGCGGGGAACTGCGCGACCAGCCCCCACCGGCCCGCACCCGACCGACAACGGGACGCAACCCGGCCCTCCCCAGCGGAGCGCCTACGCTGCGAGCCCATGGACACCAAACAACCAAAGACCGCCGTGGTCACCGGCGCCGGCTCCGGCATCGGCCGGGCCGTGGCCACGGAACTGCTGCGGGCCGGCTGGTCGGTGGCGCTGGCCGGCCGGCGCCCCGCGACGCTGGACGAGACGGCGGCGCTGGTGCCCGAGGGCGCCGCGCTCGCCGTACGGACCGACGTCTCACAACCCGGCGACGTGACCGCGCTGTTCGCGGCGGCCGTGGACCGGTTCGGCCGGGTGGACCTGCTGTTCAACAACGCGGGGACGTCCGGGCCCGGCGGGGTGGCCGTGGAGGACCTGCCGTACGAGGCGTGGCGGCACGTCGTGGACACCAACCTCAACGGGGCGTTCCTGTGCGCGCAGGCGGCGTTCCGGCAGATGAAGGAGCAGGAGCCGCAGGGCGGGCGGATCATCAACAACGGGTCCGTCTCGGCGCACACGCCCCGCCCGCACTCCGTCGCCTACACCGCGACCAAACACGCGCTCACGGGACTGACCAAGTCCCTGTCCCTCGACGGGCGGCCGTACGGCATCGCGGTCGGGCAGATCGACATCGGCAACGCGGCGACGGACATGACGGCCCGGATGCAGACCGGCGCATTGCAGGCGAACGGGGAGATCGCCCCGGAACCCGTGATGGACGTGGCCGACGTGGCGCGGACCGTGCGGCACATGGCCGAGCTGCCGTTGGCGGCGAACGTGCAGTTCGCGACGGTGCTGGCGACGGCGATGCCGTACGTGGGCCGGGGCTGAACCGCCGTTCAGTCGGACAATCCACAACCTGCACAACCGGAATTCAGACTTCCGCGGTATTGCGCCCGGTAACGGGCCTATGCTCGACTCTCCTCCACCAGAACTTCACAGTTGGGGCTCTGGCATTCCGCAGACCGCCGGCCACACCGAGGGGGGAGGCGGCAGCCGTTCCACCGGACCGGGGTGGGGGTGGACCCGCATGGGACCGCGGGTACGCACCGGTGGGTGGGGCGGCTGCCGCGTGACGTCAGCCGGCCGCGGTGTCACCCGAGTCGGGACCGGCCGCGGCATCGGCCGCCGCACCAGTGGTCGCACCGGTCGCCCGCCGCCGTCGGCGCAGCGCCCACGTCCCCGCGCCCAGCAGCGCGAGCGCTCCGGCCGCACCCCCCGCGAGCGGCCACGGCGACAGCCCGGAGGACCCGGAACCGGCCGCAGCCTCCGAACCGGCCGCCCCCGCGGCCCCCTTGCCCTTCGACGGCGACGGACTCGCGCTCGCCCCGCCCTCGCTCAGCGGATCCACCAGCAGGCCCACCGACTGCGCCGAACTCCCCTTCCCGAAGCCCCAGTCGAGCAGCGCGGCGGTCTGCTCGTACACGGCGTTGGTGCCGGGGTCCGGGTGCATCACGGTGACCAGGAGAGTGCGCCCGCCCCGGGTGGCACCACCGGTGAAGGTGTTGCCGGCGTGACTGGTGTAGCCGTTCTTCACGCCGAACAGGCCCTTGTAGACGTCGAGCCCCCAGGCTCCGGTGAGCAGACGGTCGGTGTTCTGGATCTGGAAGGTCTTCTTGCCGCCCGCCGGGAAGTTCGCGGTCCGCGTGCCGCAGTAGCCGCGGAAGTCGTCGTCCTTCAGCCCGTGCCGGGCGAAGAGGGTCAGGTCGTAGGCCGAGGAGAGCTGGCCCTTGTGGTCGAAGCCGTCGGGGCTGACCACATGGGTGTCGAGGGCCTGCAGGTCGGCCGCCTTCGCCTGCATCTCGGCGACGGTCCTCGCGATCCCGCCGTTCATGTGGGAGAGCACGTGCACGGCGTCGTTGCCGGAGCGCAGGAAGACGCCCTGCCACAGCTGCTCGACGGTGTAGGTGAGGCCGGGCTTGATGCCGACCAGGCTGGAGCCGGCCGGGACGTCGGAGATGTCGGAGTCCTTGACCTTGTAGCGCTCGGTCCGCTCGAACTTCTTCAGCACGGTGTCCGCGAACAGCATCTTCAGGGTGGAGGCGGGCGCCAGCCGCCGGTGCGCGTTGTACGAGGCGAGCACCTCTCCGCTGTCGCAGTCGGCGATCAGCCAGGCGCGGGCGGTGATCTTCTTGGGCAGGCCCGTGGCACCGCGCACCTGTATGCCGCCGCGGGCCAGCCGCTCGCCGCCTATGACGACGGCAGCCGTGGCGGCGGCCGAAGCAGCGGCCGACGCGGTGGCCGAAGCGGTGGCGGCCGAGGCGGAGGCCGCCGCGGACAGGGGAAGAGCGGCGGCCGTCAGTCCGAGGGCGGCACGCCGGGTCAGCCGAGAGGAATCGCGCATCCCGGGACCGTACACCGCAGGCCACAGGAGCTACCTGGCAGTATCCCCTCGCCCGCCCAGGAATTTGCTGTCTTATGAAAGTTTGCTAAGACCTCGCCGTTTCTCAGCTCTGACACATGTTTTACCCAGGGCTGCTCAAAGGTTTCTCCCTAGCTTGAGCTCGCGTCCACAGCGGGCGCCAAGAACCTTCGAGGAACGGGATGTTTGGCATCTATCTCAAGCGCGAGCTTGGCCGCAGAAAGAAGGCGGCCCTGGTCATCGCTCTGGGTCTGGCGCTCGGTATCGCGCTGGTCATCACGGTCAACTCGGTGTCGGCCGGCATGACTCAGGCGCAGGACAAGGTCCTCAAGTCGCTCTACGGCCTCGGTACCGACATGACGGTCACCAAGGCCCGTACCGCGCCGACCTCGGGCAGCTCCGGCGGCCCGAACTTCAAGTTCGACGCCAAGTCCAGCAGCAGCTCCACGCAGAGTTCGGACCGGGTGCAGACTCAGGGCGGTCAGGCCCTGAAGTCCTCCCTGGTCACCAAGGTCGCCGACCAGACGGGCGTGGAGAGCGCGGTCGGAGCGCTCTCCCTGAACGTCACCAAGGTCGACGGCTCCTTCACCCAGGGCAAGGCGAAGTCCTCCACCAGCGGCAGCAGCAGTAGCACCAGCGGCCAGGGCCAGCCGGGCGGCAGCGGCAGCAGCAGCTCGGGCGGTGCGCCGCAGGTCCAGGGCGGCGGCGCCAACTTCAACGTCAACAGCTACTCCGTGGTCGGCGTCGACGTGGCCCACCAGGGCCTCGGCCCCCTCTCCACCATGAAGGTCACCTCGGGCAAGACCTTCACCTCCGCGCAGACCAGCTCGAAGGTCGCGGTGGTCAGCAAGTCGTACGCCAAGGAGAAGAAGTACAAGGTCGGCTCGACCTTCAAGATCTCCAGCACCAAGTTCACGGTCATCGGCATCGCGACCCCGGACAGCAGCGAGTCCGACACCGACGTGTTCGTCCCGCTGAAGGTCGCCCAGACCCTCGGCGACGCCAAGAACCAGGTCACCACGATCTACGTCAAGGCGACCGACTCCAAGCAGATCTCCGCCGTGAAGAAGGCGATCACCGCCAACATCTCGGGTACGACGGTCACCACCTCCGCCGACCTGGCGTCCACCGTCTCCGGTTCCCTCTCCACCGCCTCCAGCCTGGCGACCAGCGTCGGCAAGTGGCTGTCCATCGCGGTGCTGGTCGCGGCCTTCCTGGTGGCGGCCCTGCTGACCTCGTCCGCGGTGTCCCGCCGGGTGCGTGAGTTCGGCACCCTGAAGGCGCTCGGCTGGCCCTCGCGCAACGTGACCCGGCAGGTGGTCGGCGAGTCCATGGTCAACGGCCTGATCGGCGGCGCCCTCGGCATCGCCCTCGGCGTCGGCGCGGCCTACGCGGTCACCGCGATCAGCCCGAAGCTCACCGCCCAGGTGGGCAGCACCGGCGGCGCGGGCGGCGGCCCGGGCGGCGGCGGTCCCGGCCAGCAGGCCTCCCAGAACACCCTGGAGATCGCGCTGTCCGCGCCCGTCTCCCTCACCACCATCGCCCTCGCGGTCGGCCTCGCGGTCACCGGCGGTCTGATCGCCGGCGCGATGGGCGGCTGGCGCGCCTCCCGGATGCGCCCGGCCGACGCCCTGCGCAGCGTCGCGTAACTCCCCCGCCCCTCCCTCCAAGCCGGGGCGCCGCTTCCACTCCCCCCGGGAGGCGGCGCCCCCACCCCTTACAGCACCCAGTGGAGAACCCATGTACAGACTCACCGGAGTCACCAAGCGCTACACGCGGGGCAAGGAGACGGTCGAGGCGCTGCGCGGCGTCGACCTGACCATCGAGGACGGCGACCAGCTCGTCATCCAGGGCCCGACCGGCGGTGGCAAGTCGACCCTGCTCCAGATGATCGGCGGCCTGGACCGCCCGACCGAGGGCAGCGTCATGCTGGACGACGTCGACCTCGCCCGGGTCAGCGAGACCAAGCTGACCCGGCTGCGCGCCGAGAAGATCGGCATCATCTTCCAGTCGTTCAACCTCATCCCGACGCTCACCGCCCAGGAGAACGTCGAGACGGCCCTCGTCCCGCTCGGCATCAAGCCGGCGGACCGTCGCGAGCGGGCGGCGGAGGCCCTGCGCTCGGTGGGCCTGGGCGAGCGCCTCACGCACGCCCCCTCCGAGCTGTCCGGCGGCCAGCAGCAGCGCGTCGCGATCGCCCGCGCGCTGGTGAAGAAGCCGAAGGTGCTCCTCGCCGACGAGCCGACCGGCAACCTCGACGAGGGCACCCGCGACGACATCATGGCCCTGCTGGAGGGCCTGTGGCACGAGTACGGGCTGACGTTCATCATGGTCACCCACGACTCCTCCATCGCGCGCCGTGCCCCGCGCCTGGCCACCATCAAGGCCGGCCAGATCACCCTCACCGAGCAGGGCGGCGGACAGCGGTACGCGCAGCAGGCGGCGGCCGGTGACGGCCGGCAGCAGGCGGCGGCGCACGGCGGTCCGCAGCAGGGCTACGACCAGCAGCCGTACGTGCAGCAGCAGTACGGGGGCGGTCAGGGTTACTGACCACGGTCAGGGCTGCGGTCAGGGCTGCTGACCGCGATCAGCGGGCGGCCGGGGCCGCTCACCGCCCGAGGAGACGGTCGATCTCGGCCATCTGCTCGGCGGTGAGCGGCCCCTTCGCGATCGCGCCGGCGTTCTGCTCGGCCTGGGCGACGGACCGGAAGCCCGGGATCGGGACCGTGCGCGGGCTGCGGGCCCAGATCCAGCCGAGGGCGCCCTGGGCGAGGGTCCGTCCGCCGCTGGTGAGGATCTCCCGCAGGGCCTCGATCCGCTCGACCCACTCGGGGTCGGCCCCGGCGCCGTCCCCGAACCCGGGCAGCCAGGCCGGCGGCCTGCTGCGGATGTCGCCGTCGGCGGCGCCTGCCCGCCGCCCGCCGAGCAACCCCATGGCGAGCGGGCTGCGGTTGATGGCGGCGAGCCCCGACTCCTCGGCCAGCGCGACGAGTTGCGGAGCGTCCTGCAGCACGTTGAGGGTGTGCTGCACGGCCGTGCAGTGCGGCCCCTCGGCGAAGACGGCGGCGCGGGCCGGGTCGTCGGTGCTCCAGCCGTAGGCCCGGATCAGCCCCTCGGCGACCAACTCCTCGCAGACGTCGCGGAGTTCGGCGGCACGGACCGGGTCGGCGTCGGAGAGGTGGAACTGGTAGAGGTCCACGTGGTCGGTGCCGAGACGCCGCAGGGAGGCGGTGAGGGCGCGGCGGACGTGGGCCGGGGAGTCGTCACTGCCGGTGAGCGTACGGCTCCCCTCGTCGAAGACGTTGCCCCACTTGGTGGCGACGACCACGTCGTCGCGCCGCTTGCCGAGGGCCCGGCCGAGGACGCGCTCGCTGTGGCCGGCGCCGTAGGTGTCGGCGGTGTCGAAGAACGTCACGCCCAGGTCGAGGGCGCGGTGGACCGCCCGTACGGACTCCTCGTCGTCGACCTTGCCCCAGCCGAGCGGCTGCCCGGTGGCGTCCTGCCACTCGCCTCCGATGGCCCAGCAGCCGAAGCCGAGCGCGCTGACGCGGATGCCGGAACGTCCCAGGGTCCTGGTGGTGCTGTCGGTTCCCGTGCTTTCGGTTCCCGTGCTTTCGGTTCCCGTGCTTTCGGTTTCCATGCTTTCGGTTTCCATGACCGAGACGCTAGGAGTTGAAGTGCACACCAAGGCAAGGCACTTACCGGGCCCGCTGCCCTCGCGCCGCCCTCGCGCTACGCCTGCCCGGTCTCGAAGCGGGAGATGCGGCCGTCGTCCTCGACCGTGAAGTCCCAGCGGGTGACCATCTCGCCCCAGGTGTCGTTGCGGTAGTGGGCGAGCAGGGAGCGGCCGCCGTTGGACTCGTTGTCGACGTCCAGGTGGCCGTTGGAGGAGAAGATCTCCCGGTCGATCCAGTCGTCGAGGTTCCGGTCGGAGCCGTCGTCGGCCATGGTCGCGTCCTCGGTGAGGATGCTGCGGAAGCTGTCACGGTCGCTGGCGTTGACGGCGGTGACGAAGGCCCGGACGGCGGGGTCGCTGAGCTTGGCTGTCTTGATCGTCATGTCAGTCAGCGTCACATCGGTCCCGGCGGCCCGCCACCCGCCCGCCACCCGAACGGCCGCGCGGACGGGCCGACCGGGTGTGCCGGGTGCGACGGTGGAGACCCGTGATCCGCTGCCGCCGATGGGAGCACCCGTGACCTGCTACGACCGACGTGACGTGGGCCTGCTGCTGCTCCGGCTGGGCACCGGCGGGGTGCTGGCGGCGCACGGCGCGCAGAAGCTGTTCGGCTGGTTCGGCGGGGGCGGGATCGAGGGCACGGGCCGGTTCATGGAGTCGGTCGGGTACGTGCCCGGGAGGCAGAGCGCGCTGGCGGCGGGGCTGGCGGAGGCGGGCGGCGGGACGCTGCTGGCGCTGGGCCTGGCGACCCCGGCGGCGGGGGCCGCGGCGGCCGGGGCGATGGCGGGCGCGACCGCCCTGCACATGCCGAACGGCTTCTTCGCCCAGGGGGGCGGGTACGAGTACGCGGCGACCCTGGGCCTGACCGCCTCGGGTCTGGCCGTCGCGGGCCCCGGCCGGCTCTCCCTGGACCACGCGTTCGGGCACGTCTTCGACCGGGGCTGGATGGTCCCGGCGGCGCTGGGCGTGACGGCGGCGGTGACGGCGGTGGTGATCGGCGCGCGGAACCGGCGGGTGCGGCGGGCCGAGGAGGGCGAGCAGGGGGCGCTCTTCGAGGGGTAGCCGTCTGTGCGGGTGGGGCAGGCTACGGGCCATGACGGAACAGCGGACACCGCCCACGGCCGACCTGTGGGCCGCCATCGACGACCTCTGGACCTGGCTGGACGCCAACCGTACGCACGGCGGCGACACCGGCCTCGTCCTGCGCATGCTCAAACTCACGGAGGAGGTCGGCGAGGTCGCCCAGGCGGTGATCGGGGCGACCGGCCAGAACCCCCGCAAGGGCGTCACCCACACCTGGGAGGACGTACAGGGGGAGCTGTGCGACGTGGTGATCACGGCACTGGTGGCGCTGCGGACGCTGACGCCGGACGCGGCGGGGGTGTTCGGGGGACATCTGGCGAGGGTGACGGCGCGGTCGCTGGGTTCATCGACGACGACTCACCTTCCGGACGGATCCGCACCCGCCGCACCCGGCCACATCGACAGGACACTCTGACCCTCCTCCCCGGCCCCGGCGACTCGCGGCAGCCGTGGAGCGAGCGGAGGCGTGGACACGCAGGCGGGACTACCGTGACGACGCATGAAGATCCCGTTGCCGCTGGATGCGGTGCCCCGCCTCACCGGCGCGGCGGTCGCCGGAGCCGTGGTCGGCACGGCCGTCGCGGTGGCCGTCGACGGAGCACTGGGGGCGCTGGCCGCGATCGCCACCACGGAACTCTGCTTCGTCGTGGCGGGCTGGGCGGCGCTGTGGCCGATGGATGCCACCGCCACCCACCGCAATGCGCGGCGCGAGGACTTCCGGCCGGTGACCGACGAACTCGTGGTGGTCGCGGCGGCGCTGTGCGGACTCGCCGCCATCGTCCTGCTGCTCGTGCGCGGCAAGCCCGACCCCGGCCATGCCGCGGCCGCGACCGCCCTGTGCGGCGTCTTCACGGCCTGGGCGGCGCTGCACCTGATGTACGCCGCCCGCTACGCCTACGTGTACTACGAGTCCGCGGACGGCATCGACTTCAACTCGGACGCCCCGCCGGCGTACCGGGACTTCTTCTACTTCAGTTACAACCTCGGCATGACCTACCAGGTCTCCGACACCGACGTCTCGAGCTCGACGATCCGCGCGATCGTACTCCGGCACACACTGCTCTCCTACGTCTTCGGCACCGGCATCCTCGCCACCGCCATCAACCTCGTCGTGGGAATCGTCACCGGCTGACGGTGTCGGGCGGGTCCGGGCAGGAAAGGATGGACCGGGCTGACGCGGCCGACCGGGCCGTCGGCCGAAGCGGGAAGGGACGGGTGGGCCATGGCGTCGGAGCAGACCGCCGGGAACACGGTGGACGCGGTCGTCGTGTACGACGGACGCCTGCTGATGGTGAACGCGCACAACCACTGGGAACTGCCCTCGGGTGCTCCTGAACCAGCCGAGTCGGCGACGGCCGCCGCGGCGCGCGTGGTGTACGAACTCACCGGCTATCTCGTCGACGGTTCGACGCCGCTGGGACCGGCGGGTACGGATCCGTCGGACCCACGCTCGTTCGTGGTGTGCCAGCTGCTGACCGAGACCCCGTCCGACACGGAGACACGGCTCCCCCCGGAACAACTCCGCTGGACCCCGATCCCGGAAGCCCTCGACGCCGGGCTCCCCGAACCCGTACGTGTCTACCTGAAGGGCCATACACCCGTCTAGCGGACCGCCTCCAGAACGCGGGTGCCCGGCGCGCAGCTCTCGCTCAGTTCGGCGAGTTCGGCCACCGGCAGTCTGCGGGCGGAACCGCGTCGGCTGTGGTCGAGCAGCGCGGACGCGGTGTGCAGCCAGTGCGGCAGTGGGGCGACGCCGATGAACTCGGCCAGGCGCGTCAGCTCTTCGGCAGGACGGTCGAGCAGGTTCTCGTAGGAGAGCGTGCTGCGCCGGTCGGCGGGCAGCCGGGCAAGGAACCGGGTGCCTTCGGTGACGAGTTCGGACCACAGGGTGCCGAAGGTCCGCAGGGGGATGTCCCGGTCGCGTACGAGGGCGGGATCGAAGCGTTCGCCGAGCAGCGGAGCCAGGTCCGCGGGCAGGGCGCGCACGTGTTCCTCGGTCAGGTCGGCGAAGCTGTCGACACCGGCGCGTGCCTTGATCTCGCGCAGCAGGGAGATCGTGCGGTAACCGGGATGGCGGCTCATGGACAGGGCGCAGTCCGGTCCGTCCCGGAACATGTGCACGAACCTCGCATGCGGGAACGCGGCCCGCAGCCCCGGCGCCCAGCCGGTCGAGTAGCCGGACCGCTCCACGACGGCGGTCCGTCCGAACCGCGCGCACAGCAGGTCGAACAGTGCCCGGTGATGCTCGGCGGCGGTCCGCTCGGGCCACCGGGCCACCGCTGCGCCCAGTTCGTCGAGAAGGCCGTCCGGCTCGTCCGAGAGGTGGGGCAGCACCATCAGGGAGAGCGCGGGGATGCCTGTGGTCTCCGCCGTGTATCTGCCGGGGCGGCGGGTGTAGAGGAACTCCGGCAGCGGCAGACCGCTGCGGATCATCCGCTCGAAGTGCGGGGCGGGCTGGACGAGGGTCTGCCAGAACTGCGCGCCGGTCACCCTCCCTTCCGGAAAGGCGGCGTCGCCCACCGAGGCCATGAACTCGTTGAGGCTCAGTACGTCCGGATGGGCGTTGAGGATGCCCGACAGCGCGGTCGAGCCGCTGCGTCCCGTACCGATGACGAAGGTCAAGGAACGCATGGTCACCCTCCGCATGGTCCGCCGGTCCCCGGGGACCCGTTCACCGTGTGTGCCGTCCCACTCTGCCAGTCCGGACGTCACGGCGTCGGTGGTGCGGGGGGGCCGGTTCGCCGCGGCCCAGGACGGCGGGGCTCGCCCGGTGCCTCGTCCGGTCCTGCCTGCTGTCCGTCGCCCGTCTCACCCCGCCAGCATCTTCAGTTCCCGCCGGTGCCACACCACCGGGCTGCGGTCGTCGTCCGTCATCAGGGCGAGGACGCGCAGCACGATGATGTCGTGGTCGCCGGCCGGGTAGGTGTGTTCGACGGTGCACTCCAGCCAGACCGGGGCGCCCTCCAGGAGGATGGCGCCCGATGCCGTCTCCAGTGTGCCGAGGCCGACGAGGCGGCCCGCCTTGCTGCGGGAGGCGAGCTGGCGGGCCTTGCCGCTGTGGTCCTCGCCGAGGACGGAGACGCCGATGGTCCGGGCGTCCGCGAGGGTCGGCCAGGTGGTCGAGGTGTGCTGGACGGCGAAGGAGACCATGGGCGGGCGGTGGGAGACGCCGACGGCGAACGACGAGACGATCATGACGGTCGGTTCGCCGTGGACGCGTGCGGAGAGGGCGGCGACGCCGGACGGGAACGCGGAGAACGCCCCCTGTATGTCGCCGGGGTCCGAGGTGAAGCCTGCCGGGGTCGTCATCGGGGGTTCGGTCTTCATCAGGCGACTCCTGTGGGTAGGTGCGGGGTGGCGGTGCCGGCCCCGGGAGGTCCCGCCCCGGGGTGCTGGTCGGTTCGGAGGAGGGTGGCGGCGAGGAGGGTGAGCAGGCCGACGGCGGCGAGCGCGGCGAGGGTGGTGGCGTAGCCGAACCCGGTCAGCAGGACGGCGCAGACCGCGCTGCCCAGGACCGCGCCGAGTTGTTTCACGGCGTTGAAGGTTCCCGAGGCCGCTCCGACCTCGTCCGGGGCGACCGTGGTCACGGCGGCGATGGAGAAGGGCGACCAGACGAACGAGTTGGCCACCCCGTACACCGCGAAGGCGGCGGTCAGGACGGGGATCGGCGCGTCCGTGGCGACCAGTGCCGCCGAGGCGCCGACGGAGAGGACGAGGGCGGCGGAGCCGGTGACGGCCACGGCACGGGGGCCGATGCCGTTGTTGAGGCGGGCCGAGAGCGGGGCGCCGAGCACGCACACCACGCCCATCGGTACGAGGGTGAGCGCCGCCGTGCCGGGGGCGAGCCCGCGCTCCCGCTGGAGGTAGAGCATCAGCGGGATCATCGCCGAGCCGGAGCAGAAGGAGGCCGCGCCGGCGCCCCAGGCCGCGGTGACGAAGCCCCGGCTGCGCAGGACGGTGACGGGGACCAACGCCCGCCGCCCTGAACGGCGTTGGAGCCGGACCACGGCCGTGACGAGCAGCGCGCCGAGGGCGGCGAGGAGCCAGCGCGGGACGCCCCACACGTCGGCGCGGGCCGCGTCGGTGCCCTGGACGCCGAGGACGAGCGCCCCGGCACCGGCCGCGTTCGCGCAGACCGCCCAGACGGGGATGACGGCCCCCTGCCGGGGCAGGGCGGGGACGAACGCGGTCACGGCCGCCATCGTCGCGAGGCCCACGGGCACGTTGACCCAGAACACCGCGGGCCAGCCGCCGGCGGCGACGAGCAGGCCGCCGAGCAGCGGGCCGGCGGCCACCGCGGCCCCGCCGACCGCACCCCACACGCCGAGCGCGACGGCGAGGCGGGGCGGCCGGAACAGGGCTCTGATGAGGGTGAGGCACTGCGGGGTCATGAGCGCGGCGCCGATGCCCTGGAGGACCCGCCAGGCGATGAGGGCCCCGGCAGTGGGGGCGAGCGCGCACAGCAGCGAGCCGAGCGTGAAGGCGGCGAGGCCGAGGAGGAGGACGCGCCGGTGGCCGTGGCGGTCGCCCAGCCGGCCCGCGACGACCAGGGGGACGGCACAGGCGATGAGGTAGCCGCTGTTGACCCAGATCGCGAGGGTCTCGGTGGTGTGCAGGCCGCTGATCAGCGCGGGCAGGGCGACCGAGGTGACGGTGCTGTCCAGCAGCAGCATGAAGAGGCCCGCGCAGATGCCGGCGAGGGCGAGCCAGTCGCGCCGCCCGCTCCCTGCGGTCATCTCACACCGCCAGGTTCTCGCGCAGCGTGGTGCCGGGGTAGGCCGGGGCGAGGCTGCCGCGGCGGCGCAGCTCGGGGAGGAGCAGTTCGGCGATGTCGGCGAAGCCGGAGGGCATGGCCAGCGGGCTGGAGAACATGTAGCCGCCGCGCGAGCCGGTCGCCGCGAAGTTCTCCTCCAGGGCGTCGGCGACGGTGCCGGGATCCCCGACGATGCCGTGGTCGAGGCCGGTGGCCCTGCTGCGGCCGTGCGCGAGGAACTCCGCCCGGCTCATCGTGTGCTCGGTGCCGAACTCCGCGACGAGCGAGCCGACGAGACCGGCCGGGCTGGCGTTGGCCGCGACGATCGCGTCCCGCAGCTCGCCGAGGCGGAACGACTCCGGGAGCGTGGCCAGGTCGTAGCCCATGTTGTGGGAGAGGTGGGTGGCGACGGTCTCCTCGTTCCAGAACGAGAGTGCCGCGTCGCGGCGGGCCCGTGCCTCGGCCGTCGTACGGCCGACGATGACCTGGGTGGCCCACAGGATGCCGACGCCGGCCGGGTCGCGGCGCTCGGCGAGGAGTGCCTCGTCGAGCAGTTTGCGGTGCCGTTGCTGGGCGGCGAGGCTGCCGCCGAAGCCGAAGACCAGGTCGGCGAAGCGGGCGGAGGCGGCGATGCCGCGGGGCGAGTTGCCCGCCTGCACGATCAGCGGATGGTGCTGGGGGCCGGGCACGGAGGCGAGCGGGCCCTTGACCGTGAAGAAGCGGCCCTCGTGGTCGATCGGGTGCACCTTGGCCGGGTCGGCGAAGCGGCCGGTGGCCCGGTCGCGGACGATCGCGTCGGGGGCGACGGAGTCCCACAGCGCCCGGCAGACCGCGACGAACTCCTCCATCCGCTCGTAGCGCAGGTCGTGGTCCATCAGCTCGCCGAAGCCGTAGTTCGCCGCGTCCGCGCCGCGCGTGGAGGCGACCACGTTGAAGGCGATACGGCCGCCGGTGACGTGGTCGAGGGAGTTCAGCAGCCGGGCGACGTAGAACGGGTGCATGAAGGTGGAGGAGTAGGTCAGGCCGAAGCCGATGCGTTCGGTGACCGTGGACATCGCCGCGATCACCGGGGACATGTCGTGGCGCGGCCACTGGATGCCCCACTCCACGGCCGGTGCGATGCTGCCGCGCCAGGTGCTGGGGATGCCGCTGCCGTCGCCGAAGAAGAGCAGGCCGACGCCCGCGCGTTCGGCGGTCCTGGCCAGTTCCATGTACAGGCGGACGTCGGGGAAGTCCGTGCCGACCCAGGAGCCGGGCCGGGCCCAGGCGCCCTCGGTGTGGGTGAAGGAGAGGTCGAAGCCGATGTGCATGCCGGTCACCGGGCGCCCCGCTTCCACAGGCCGACGACCTCGTCGGCGTCGCTGAGTACGGCGACGTTCAGTGCCAGCTGCGCCAGGGCGGCGGCGTTGACGTCGAGGTCGTAGGCGGCGGTGGCGTCCCGGGGGACGACGACCGGCCAGTCCAGCTGTACGGCGTCCTGCGCGGTCGCGTACACGCAGCACTCGCTGGTCAGGCCGACGACGGTCAGCCAGCCGCGGCCGGCCGCGCGCAGCCGCGTGTCGAGGTCGGTGCCGAGGAACCCGCTGTAGCCGCGCTTGACCACCCGCGTCTCGCCGTCGGCGGGCCGTAGCCGGAACCACTCGGCGCCGGGCGAACCGAGCACGCACGGCTCGTCCGGGCCCATGGGGGCGTCGTAGTCGCCGCCGCGCAGCCAGTTGCCGGCCCGCCAGGGCCGGGCCGGGTCGCTTCCCAACTCGACCCAGACGACGGGCACTTCGTGCTCACGCGCGGCGTCGACGAGGTGCTGGGTGCGGGTGACGGCCAGGTCGAGGGCCGAGCGGCAGTCGTCGGTCAGGCCGTATGCCGTCAGGCGTTCCGGTTCGGCGAAGTCGCGCTGTACGTCGACCACGACCAGCGCGGGCCCGCTGCCGGGCCGCGCGAGGTGGGCGAGTTGTCTCTCCCTGAGGGCGGGGCCGGGGCCGGGCATCAGGCGGTCACCCCGTCCCGGGCCCGCAGTTCGGGCAGCACGGTCTTGCCGAACAGCAGCATGTCCTCGTCGTACTCCGGGAAGATCAGCATGAGTCCGTCCAGGTCGGCCTCGCGCACGATGTACTCGATGTGGTCGGTGACGGTGCTCGCCGATCCGGCGACGTACGGCGTCTGGAACGCGGCCTCCCCGTCCGCGCCCTCGGCCCAGGCGCGGGCCTGTTCCTCGGGGATGCCCCAGGTGCTGCGCATCCGGGCGAGGGCCTCCCGGTCCAGGCCGGCGCCCCAGGCCCTGACCTTCTCGGCGGCGAGTGCGTCGGTCTCGTCCTGGACGACGGTGAGCATGGAGTACGTCCTGCAGACCCGGCCGGCCGCCGCCGCCCGTTCGTGCACGTCCGTCGACAGCATGCGCATCTCGTCGAGGCTCTCGGCGGCGAGGAAGGCGCCGTCGGCGTAGCGGGCCTGGAAGCGGCGGGCGTCCTCGGAGCGGCCCGCGTTGATGAGGGTGGGGCGGACGGCCGGATGCGGGCGGGACTCGCAGTCGACGAGGTCGAAGTACGGGGTGTGCAGGGTGACGGAGTCCTCGGTCCACAGGCGCGTGACGGCCTCGGTCCAGAGTTCCGTCATCCGGTAGCGGTCCTCGTGGCCGAGGTCCGGGTCCCACTGGCCGAACTGCTCGAACTCCCCCGCGTACGAGCCGTTGACGATGTTCATGCCGGCGCGGCCGCCGGAGATGTCCTGGAGGGTGGCGAACATCTTCGCGGCGACGGCGGGGTTGTGGACGTTGGCGTGCAGGGTCGCCCAGATCTTCACCCTGCTGGTCGCCTCGGCGAGGGCGGCCATCATGGTCATCGACTCCAGTGAACGGCCCCAGTGGTCGGTGCTGCCGCCGAAGCCGCGCCACTTCGCCATCGACATCACGAAGTCGAGGCCGATGGCCTCCGCGTGCACGGCGGCACGCTTGTTCCAGGCGTAGCTGGCCTCGGGGTGGGGGGCGGTGGTGGAGAGCATCCAGCCGCCGTTCCCGATGGGGAGGAAGATTCCGTACTCTTTCGTGGGCACGTTGCGGGCCTTTCGTGCGGGTGTGCGTCGTCGGTCGGCTGCGGCGCCGTTGGGGCTGGTCGCGCAGTTCCCCGCGCCCCTATGGGGCGCTCCTGCCGGAGCCGTTTACGGAGCGGGCCAGGTCAGCTTGCCGTCCGTGTAGATGTTCTTGACGTACGACGTGTCGAACCATGTCGCGGCCTTGGCGGGGGTCACGTCTGCGGGGACGATCGCGAACTGGTGGAGCATGGCGACGAGTGCGGTGACGTTCTTCGGGTCGACGGCGCCGAGGGGCTGTCCCGGCGTCGGGTTGTCCTTCACCACCTGGGTCTCGGTCTTCCAGATGGTCGCGTTGAGTTTCTTGTCGTACGTCGGTCCCGACAGGGCGGCCGCGTAGCCGACGCACTCGGTGATGTGGGCCGTGCTCGCCGAGCAGTAGGCGTAGGCGTGCAGGGCGGCGCGCAGGATGTCCTCGACGGCGTGCGGGTGGGCCTTGGCGAAGGCCGGGTCGACCGCCATCGCGCCGAGCGAGCTGGGGACGTCGTAGTCGACCGGCTTCCAGACGGTGACATCGTGGCCGGCCGCCTTGAGCTGGTTGGGTTCGTTGGAGACGAATCCGGTGAGCGCTTCGAGTCCGCCCTGCTTGCGGGGCAGTACGGAGGGGTCGTAGCCCTCCTTGACCAGTTTGAGCGAGTCCCATTTCACGCCGACCTTGACCAGCATCGCCCGGACCGAGGCGGGCACATAGCCCTTGTGGCCGACGGTCCTGCCGTCGAGCTGGGTCAGGGCGGTGATGTCCTTGTTGGTCATGAGGATGTCGAGGCCGGCGTCGGAGTACGAGGAGACGCCGGTGATGTCGATCCCGTTGGCGCGGGCCTGGATGACGTCCTGTTCGGCGACGGGGCTGACGGTGGCCTGTCCACTGGCGAGCAGCTTGGTGTTCTGGGAGGTGTCGCCGGTGCCGGGCTTGAGGGTGACGTCGAGGCAGAGGTCCTTGAAGTAGCCGAGTCTGCTCGCGGCGATGTATTCGAGGATCGACGCGGACGACTGGTACTGGTAGCCGGAGAGGTAGGTGATCCTGCCCGCGGCCTTGTTCTCGGCGCAGCGCCCGGCGGAGATCGCCGATCCCTCCGAGCCCTTCGAGGTGGTGGCGTCGGATCCCGATCCGCATCCGGCGGCCACGGCCGTCAGGGCGACGGCGGCGAGCGTGGCGAGGCCGGATCTGGCGAGGCGTGACTGCATGGGTGACTCCCAACTGGCGGTGTGCGCGTAGGTGTTGACGAGTGGGGCGGGTGACGGCACGGGGCGTCGGCGCGCCGGGCCTCGTGGGTCCCGGGCGGGACGGTGCGGGCGCGGGCCCGGTCAGTCGTGCGTGCTGTCGTGCCAGTGCAGGACGCGGCGTTCGACCAGCGTCACGGCGAGCAGCAGCAGGACGCCCATGACGGCGAGGACGAGGATCGCGGCGTATACGACCGGGAGCTGGTTCATGGACGAGGCGACGCTGATCACGGTGCCGAGGCCGCGGGCCGAGCCGGACGCCGACATCTCGGCCACGACGGCACCGATGATCGACAGCGGGAAGACGATGCGCAGCGCGGCGAACAGGAACGGCAGTGCGTGGGGGATGCGGACGTGCCAGAGCAGTTCGGCGCGGCTCGCGTCCATCGTCCGGTACACCTGGAGGACCTGTCGGGGCACCGAGCGCAGTCCGGCGGCGGTGTTGATGAGGATCGGGAAGAAGCAGATCAGGGCCGCGATGATCAGCTTGGGCAGCGGGCCGAAGCCGAAGGCGACGACGAGGGCGGGTGCGATCGCCACCAGCGGGGTCACGTTGAGGACGACCGCGATCGGCATGACGGCCCGTCGCAGCAGCGGGAGTTCACTCGTCAGCACCGCGAGGACGAACGCGGCGGCGAACCCCGTCCCCAGGCCGGCCGCCGCCTCGCCGAGGGTGACCAGGGCGTTGTCGACGTAGTAGCCGAACTCGGCGGTGAGCGAGGCACCGATCTTCCCCAACGGGGGCAGCAGGTAGGGCAGTTCGTCGGCGCCCCACTGCCAGAGCAGGGCGAGCAGGGCCAGCGTCACGAGGAGCGGTGCCCAGACGGCGGGGCGGATCCAGGCGATCCGGGACCTCGGATGCCGCAGGCTGAAACGGGAGGGCTCGGCGGGCGGTTCGGTGGCGGCGGCGGTCCGGGCGCTGCGTTCGTCGGCTACGGTCATCGCTCCCGCCTCCCTCACGCGGCTTCACCGTGCCAGGCCCGGCGCAGCCGGTCCCGGATCAGGTCCTCGTACGCGTGGAACCGGCGCTCCCCGAAGAGGCGGTCGCCGCGCGGCCGTTCCAGGTCGACCTCGACGGTGTCGACGATGCGGCCGGGGCGGGGGGCCATGACGACCACGGTGTCGGAGAGCCGTACGGCCTCGGAGACGGAGTGGGTGACGAACAGGACCGTCGTCCTCAGCTCGTCCCAGAGGTCGAGGAGCTGGTCCTGGAGGCTCTCCCGGGTGAACTCGTCGAGCGCCGAGAAGGGTTCGTCCATGACGAGGACGTCGGGCCGCAGGCCGAAGGCGCGGACGATCGCGGCGCGTTGCCGCATCCCGCCGGAGAGCTGGGCGGGAAGCTTGTGCATGGCCTCCCCGAGACCGGCCTTGGCCAGGAGCTCCCGCATGTCCGGGGCGCCGGTCACCACGCGCTCGGCGTGGCCGGCGATCCGCTCCCGGCGGCGCGCCGCACCCTTGTTGATCTTCTGTGGCAGGGTGACGTTCTTCAGCACCGACAGCCACGGCAGCAGGGCCGGGCTCTGCGGCACCAGGCCGATCATCTTGGCCGCGCAGGCCTCGGCGGGCGGGACGCCGTGCACCCGTACGGTGCCGTGGTCGGGTTCCTCCAGACCGGCCGCGAGCCGCAGCAGCGTCGACTTGCCGCAGCCGCTGGGCCCGATCAGGCTGACGAACCGGCCCACGGGTACCGACAGGTGGACGTCGTCGAGGGCGGTCGTCGCGGACGGCCCGAATCCGTAGACCCGGCGCACCGACCGCAGGTCGAGTGCTGGCGTACCAGTCACCTTCACGCTCCCATCCATGTCGCGAGCACGAAGGCCCGATCCTGGAAGTCGGAGAGCGTGCGTGGCGAGTGCGGAACTGCCACGCGGAAATCCGCTTAGGTGCCCCCGACAGTAGGAACCTCGTGTTTCACCCGGTCACGGCGGTCCGTTTCATCGGCTTTACGTTCGGCGCGGCAGTGTTACGACGCTGTCGCCGTCGAAGACGTAGACCTCGACGCCGAGATCCGCGGCGGCGCGCGCCACCCAGCCGCCCAGCGCCTGCACGATCACCTCGGTGACGAGCAGGACCGTGCGCTCGGCGGTGGGTACCGAGTTCCGCAGCCAGAGCAGCTTGAACATGTCCGCCATGACCTTGTTGCGGTAGGCGGGCTTGTAGGCGCCCTGGTTGCAGACGAGTTGGACGAGCACGCGGCCCGGGGCGTCGATGCCCTCGACCTCGACCCGGCTGCCGTCCGGCAGCATCAGCGGCTTCGGGCGCAGCGCGGTGCCGAGGCTCTCGCCGAGGGCGAGCAGCATCCGGCGTTCGACGGAGCCCTCGGCGAAGCGGCTCCACTCGGTGGGGGCGTCAAGCACGGTCAGGCGCACGTCCGCGAGTCTAGGAACGTCCCGTTTCGCAGGTGTTTCCCGCGCTGTGCCGGATCCTGCTGCGGGCCGGGTTCAGAAGATGCCCGTCCGGATCGCGTACGCCACGGCCTGGGTCCGGTTCCTGACCCGCAGTCTCTTCACGGCCTCGTGGATGATGCCCTTGATGGTGCGTTCCGAGTAGCTCATCTTGTCGGCTATCTCGACCGTGTTCATTCCCTCGGAGAGCATGCGGAGCACCTCGATCTCCCGGACCAGCAGGCCGTCCCTGCGGGACAGGTCGGTGAGGGTCTGCTGCCGCTGCTGGTTGCCCAGTTCGGCGATCAGGTGCGCCACCAGGTCCTCGGGCATCCGGCAGCGCCCGGCGCCGGCCTCGACGACGGCGTCGACCAGCCGGTCGAGGTTCAGGTCGCCCCGGTACAGGAAGCTGGTCAGTCCGTACTCGACGGCCAGCGAGAGCTGCCGCTCGCTGATCCGGTCGGCGATCATCACGACCGGGACGGGTGGGCCGGGGGCGCGGGCGGCGTCCTGCCGCATGACCCTGATCCAGTGGTCGTCCACGGCGCTCAGCAGGAGGACGGACACGTCCGCGTCGGGCAGCCCCTGCGCGGTCAGGAGTTTCACGCGTGCACTCGACTGCAGGTAGGCGCCGGTGGCGTGTTCCAGGATCGCGTCGCTCGCCCGCAGGACGACGGAGACCGGAACGCTCAGCGCGTCGCACATTCCATCTGCTTGGTTCTCAGGCACGTTCGGCACTTTATGGCGCCGGTGAGTCACCGGCTTACGTCAAATGACCCAATGAAACTTACGCCCCTCTGTGCCGATATGGCGCGCTCCAGTGCCTTTCGGGGTACGGGGGTCGGGCGCCGGGACGTCGGCCGGCACGGCGAGGTCGAGCGACTCTCCCGGGCGCCCGGACTGCCAGTCGACACACACAGGTTGTACCAGGCAGGGCCGCCACCGGACTCCCGCTCACCGGGGTCGTCCGCCCCTTCGTTCGGAGTGTGGGTTCGTTCGCACAGGAAGCCGCCCGGACATGTCTGCGGCCGCCGGGCGTCGGCCGCCGGACATATGTCGGCCGAGGCCGGCGGAGTTGTGTCGGTCGTGGACGGCGGACCTGTGTCCCGGGCGGGCCGGGCGCGGTGTCAGGCTCCGGTCTCGGGTGCAGTCAGGGTGTAGAAGACCGCCCGGCCCTGCTTGGTGCGCCGGGCCCGGTTCCTGGCGACCAGGTTCTCCAGCGTCGTACGGATCACCGTCGTCTTGATGGTGCGGCCGGGCTGACCGGCCCTGATCGCCTCGGCTACGTCGGTGGCGGAGCGCGGCTCCCGCTGCTCGGCGAGGTAGGTGTGGACGGCCTCGACGAGGCTCGGCTTCGCGGGGGTGGACTTCGCGGAGCCGGACTTCGCGGAGTCGGCGCGGTCCGGCGCGGGTTCGGTCCGCTGGTGCGGCACGGCGGCCTCGACGGTGTCGGCGGCTTCGGCCGCTCCGGAGGTCCCGACTGTCCCAACGGTCCCGGCGGTACCGGCTGTCCCGGCTGCGGAGGGGGCGGTGGCCTGCGGGGTGAGTGCCTGTTGCAGCCGCTCCAGCACCACCCGGTTCTCCCGTACCGCGTGCAACCGCTCTTCCAGGGCGGCGATCTCGGTGGCGAGGCGGTCCTGTTCCGCGGCGTTGAGTTCCAGGTCCTGCGCGATCCGCGCGCTGTACTCGGACGCCAGCTCGGTGCCGGATGACTCGGACATGCGGTCGGGCCTCTCGTCGATGTGCTACGCGGGTGAGCCGAGGTGCTCGCCTATGTGCTCCGCGCGGTGATACAGCGTACGCACACGGGAGGTGCCAGGGGTGCGACTCGGGCCGCCGGGTGTCTCAACCGGTGGCGGCGGCCAGCTCGATGACCTCGACGACCGCCTCGGGCCGCGACACATAGATGGCATGGCTGCCGGGTGCCTCGACGACCGTGGCGCCCGCGCGCTCGGCCATCGCCCGCTGGGCCAGCGGCGGGATCATCCGGTCGTCGGCCGCGACCAGGTACCAGCTGGGCCTGGTCCGCCACGCGGGTTCGCCGACGGTCCCGGACAGCGCCCCGGACCCCCACGGCACCTGCGAGTCGGCCATGAACCGCGCCCGTGCCTCGGGCAGGTCACCGGCGAAGGAGGCGTGGAACCGGTCGTGGTCGAGCAGCACATAGCCGTCCCGCATCGGCAGGAACGGCGGCACCGACGCGCCCGGGGGCGGGTCGGAGATCAGGGAGTCGACGGACTCGCCGCGGTCCGGGGCGAAGGCGGCGACGTAGACGAGCGCGGACACCTTGGGGTCGACACCGGCCTCGGTGGTGACGACACCGCCGTAGGAGTGCCCCACCAGGGTCACCGGCCCGTCCTGCAGGGCGATCAGCCGCCGGACCGCCGCGACGTCCTCGGCGAGGGACCGGGTGGCGTTCTGCGCGATGGTGACCTGGTATCCCGCGGCGACGAGGCGCTCGTGCACCCCCGCCCAGCCGGATCCGTCCACGAACGCGCCGTGGACGAGAATCACGTTCCGCACAGATCTTCCCCCTTGTCGTGACGGGCCGTCGGGCTCCGCACCGCGTCCGGGCCGCTTCGCCGTGCTCACTGTACGAGGCCGTGAAGTGCGCCGTACCGGCAAGATGACCCGATCGCCCGCACGGGCTGGCGGGACCGCCCGTCCGGCACTGTGACGCACGCCACGGCGGCGCGTCCGAACTTTCGGCACCGGTCCACCATCCAGTCGCAGAGCCCGGCCCGACCCCACCCCCGATCCGCCCGCGATCCTCTCCCCCCGTCAGATCACCGCGGTCACGGTCACGGCCACCGGCTGCACGGCCCTCGCCGCAACCCTGGCGGGCACAGTCCTCGGCACCCCACTCGCCCACTGGCTGATCAACACCCAGGGCAGGTCGAGCGGCATCGGCGCGGGCATCGCCCAGAGCCCACCGCCGGCGCTGCTGCTCCTGTTCGGCATGGCGGCAGTCCTGGGCGCGGCGGCCCTGTCCGCCCTCCCGGCGGCACGCGCGGCCAGGCGCCGCTTGGCGGACACGCTGAGCGCGGTGGCCTGAGCAGCCTCGTGCCGTTATGACGTCAGCGCGTCACGGCTTCCGCGCAAGTCCCCCGTGCTCGGCAACGACCTCCGGAGCGCCCGAGCCACCCGAACCGCCGTCACCACCCTCCGGCCGCCACTCCGTCACCGACACCACACCCGGTTCGACGAGCTCCAGACCGTCGAAGAAGGCGGTGATCTCATCGATGCTGCGCAGGTTGTACGGAACGGCACCACTGTCGTTGTAGGCGTCCTGGGCCCGCTCGAAGACGGGGTCGATGCCACGCGACCCGTCATTGATGGACAGATAGCTGCCGGAGGGCAGGGCTTCCATCAGCGTGGCGACAATGGACCGGGCCTGGTCGTACTCGGCGACGTGCCCCAGGATGTTGCTGAGGATCAGCGCGGTGGGACGACCGAAGTCCAGCGTTTTGGCGGCGGCCGCGAGAATCCGCTCCGGATCCGTCACGTTGGCGTCGACATACGCAGTCGCCCCCTCCTTGCTGGAGTAAAGGAGCGTGCGGGCGTGGGCGAGCACCATCGGGTCGTTGTCGACGTACACGATCCGCGCCTCGGGGGCGAGCCCCTGGGCGACCTCGTGGGTGTTCTGCGCGGTCGGAAGCCCGGTCCCGACGTCCAGGAACTGCCGGATCCCCGCCTCGGACACGAGGTGCGCGATGTTCCGCCGCAGGAAGGCCCGGCTGGAGCGGGCGATGGTGACGATCCCGGGGAAGACCTCGGTGTACGCGTCACCGGCCGCCTGGTCGACGGCGTAGTTGTCCTTGCCACCGAGCCAGTAGTTCCAGATCCGCGCGGAGTGCGGCACCGTCGTGTCGATCTTCTGCTGCTCGGCCGGGTCGGGAGTCATGACGGAGTCGCTCATGGGTCGGGCACGTCCTTCGGCCGGGGCAGGGAGCGTTCGCGGCACATCCTACGACCCAACTCCCTCTCCTTTCCTGCTAGTTCACATCAGTCACGGCGCTGCTCGGGGCGGGCCGGCGCGATGATGGTGGGAGCCTGTCCGGGAGGCAGGAGACTGTCCGCTCCGAGTACTTGGCAGCGCGCCAGTCCGTGCCGGGACCACAGTGCGGCCGTCCACGCACAGAGCAGCGCGTCGATGAGATCTTCCCGGTGCTTGTAGTCAGCCGCCTTGTGGGGTGAGGGCTCGGAGAGCAGCCGACGGGAGACCGGGTGGGAGGAGAGCAGAAGGGCCCGCTTCTACCGTCGTCTTAGCTCCAGCCCGACTCCTGCAGCCGTTCCCGGAGCAGTACTCCAGCCTGTCGAGGAGAGCTCTGGTTGGTGCTGTTCGCGCTCACCTTCCAACGGCCGTACCGCTGGCCGACCTCCCGCTCACACGTCCGCTGGCCAACCGGGTTGTCGACGACCAGCGGAGCGTCGACGAACGCAAGGGTCGATCCGTCGACTGCCGTCCTGGCCAGCCATGCCATTGTCTCTTCGAGTCCACGGGTCCAGCCGCACTCGACCACGACGCCGTGCCTGTCGATGGCGGCCACGCCGGTTTCATTGGGCTTGGTGCGGGCTCCGCTCTGCGCCCAGGCGAGGTCGATACCGATGAACCGTTCAATCCCCATGCATCCCACAGTGCCCAACTGCTCTGTCTCGTCAACCGAACGGCGCCCTCCTCACCAACTGATGTCGTCGACGAGCCGGGAAGGAACAGAAGTGCGGGAATGGACCTGGCCCTTCCCGGTCGCCGCTACATGATCGGCCGTGAGGCACCCGGTCCCGATAGGGCCGAACGGCCCTTCTTCACGCCCCTGAGCGCACAGGCGCACCTGACTCCACACCTCGGCAACGGATTGCTTTACGAACCCATGACGATCCCAAAAGGTTCTACGGAACCGTCGCATCCGTATGTCCGTACGTGCGGGATCCGAAGAACCGGATCAGGAGACACGGTGCTCGTTTCACGAAAGGCGGCGGGAACTCTCTTTGTAGGTGGTGCCCTCAGCATCACCCTCGGCTCCCTCGTCTACCCTTCCATGCTCGGAGTCCAGAAGGTCAGCAGCGCACCCGAACGGATCGTCGCCACCCCGGCGACCGGACCGCTGACGGCAGCCGACCAGGATTTCGTGGTCAAGGTCCGCGCAGCAGGGCTCTGGGAGTACCCGGTCGGCCAGAAGGCGTCGAAGAAGGGGACGACGAAGGCGGTCAGGAACGCCGGGAAGCAACTGGTCGCCGGAGATGCCTCGTTGGACGCCGCGGTCCGCGATGTCGCCAACCAGCTGGGCATCACGCTGCCCAACCAGCCGTCGCCACAACAGCAGAGCTTCGAGACCCGCCTCAACGGGGAGAGCGGCAAGCAGTTCGACACAGACCTGGCGACCACGGTGCGCGCGACGAACGGCCAGCTCCTCACCACGATCGCGAGCATCCGCTCCACCACAAGGAATTCGCTGGTCCGCGCGCTGGCCGACCAGGCCAACGACACCGTCCTGGACCACATCACGGCCGTGGAGAAAACCGGCCTGGTCGACTTCACCCAGGCCCTCGCCCAGGAGACCACCACGCCCAACCTCCCGGCCCAGTCCCTGACCCCACCCCCCGCGGTCGCGGGCCAGCCGCAGGTCGTCCTCACTCCACCGGCGAACAGCACGGTGTCGCCGAGTCCGACGGCGGGGTGAGGACCCTGGGCTGAGCGGCCGTTGAACTCAGCCCAGGCCTCCCGCCGCCCCCAGCGACAACTCAAGGATGACGTAACAGGACGTCGGAGTCAGAAGGTCCGCTGCGAACGTCTGTGCATGGTGGACGCAGGCCGGTCGCGGACCCGGGTTACGAGGCCGTACCAGCCGAGGTGAAGGCTGAGCGCCTTGTGCCTACACTCCTGCCCTGCAAACCGACTGTCGGCCGACGGCTGCCGCACCCCCGACTGCCGACCGCCACACACTCGCCAGCTCCCCGACCGCGCGGAGGAGGCCGAGCGGCTCACGACGGATCGCGAGCCGGACCAAAAGGATCTGTGAGGGGTGGGACGGCTGCGATCGATGAGGAGCGTGGTCGAGAGAGGCGGGGCGGGCCGGTTCAGCCCGCCCCGCCCACAGGACCGTGACCGCTACCGTCAGGCGGCGGCAGTTCCCGACGAACCTGACGGTGGTCCGTCCTGTCTCAGCAGGTCGGTGGCTCGGTGGGCGGTCTTGTCGGCGCCCGCGGGAAGGAAGCGGCTCGCCTCGCCGCTCCAGGTGACGATCAGCTCGTCGCGTGCGCGGGTGGCGGCGACGAACACAAGGGAGCGGGCGCGCTGTTCCTCCTGGCGGTAGCGGTCCGGGGTCGTGAGTCGGTACTGCTCGATGCGCTGATGCGGTACCTGACCCTCGCCGATGGACGTGAGGAAGACCCGTTGAAACTCCAGGCCCTTGAAACGGTGCATGGTGCCGATGCGTACGGCGTCCAGGTCGGCGCGGACTCCCTCTCGTCCCAGCTCCACCACCGGAATGCGGTAGGGCTCACGGGCGAGAACGTTGGCGAACTCCTGCGCCGCGCTCCCGTCGGGCACACTCACGGCCATGGCGGAGTACGGCGTGCCGTAGGCGTCGTGGCGCTCCTGGATGAGGGTCGCCACAGCCCGCATCTCGGTGAGCCGGTCGGGGGCACGCCAGAACTGTGGAGCCAGCCCTGTGAGGACGGAGCGGTAGCCGTCGAGGGTGTCCGTGCCCGTGTCGAGGTCGTCGAAAGACGCACCCTCGATCAGACGGTTCGCGCTGCCCAGGATCTGCCGGGTGGTGCGGTAGTTGAGGGTGAGACGCCGTGAGGCGCGGCCGCGGACCTCGATGCCCTGGTGGCCGAGGACGACCCGGTTGCCGTAGATGCGCTGGTGGGCGTCGCCGACGAGGAAGATGTCGTTCGGGCCCTTGCGGACCATGGCACGCAGCATCCGCCAGTGTGAGGCGGACAGGTCCTGTGCCTCGTCGACGACGATGTGCTGGTAGCGCGGTTTGAGCCACATGCCGCTCCCCGCCTCGCGGTGGACCAGGTCGCGGCCCCCCACTTCCTCCTTGTAGCGGGCCTGTTCCTCGGTGCGGGCCATCCGCCTCTGTTCGATGGCAGCCGCCTTTTCGGCGATCAGTGCATACGTCGTCTGCAGCGGCGGCGACTCCAAGTGGGTCTTGTAGGCGAGCACGAGCTCCCAGATCTCGTGGCGCTGTGCGTTGGTGATGCGGGGGCGCCCCGAGCGGCTGACGCGCCGATAGGTCTCCCACGAGCCACACCCGCCCGCGACGATCACATGCTTGAACTCCGTGTCCAGGAAGTCGGCGTCGTACTCGAACCTCCTCGTCTCGGTGATCACCGTGTGCCACAGGTTCATGGCCGTACTGTCGTCAATCGGCCAGCCCAGATCCATCCGTGCCTCCTGGACGATCTCGCGGGCGAGGACATCGACCGACTTGACGTCGACGCGACCCAGCAGTTCGTCGCCGCCCAGCTGGCGCAGCCGCTCCTTGAGGTCCAGCGCGAGGTTGGCGTTGTACGTGGTGAGCAGAACTGCGTGCGAGTGACCGGGAGGCAGCCGGTCGACCAGGTGGCGTACCCGGTGGAGGGCCACGACCGTCTTGCCGGTGCCGGGACCGCCCGTGACCTTCGCCGAGCCCTTGAAGTCACCGGTGGCAAGCCGCTTCTGCTCGGGGTGGAGGAACAGCCGCCAGGCGTCGAAGCTCTTGCCCAGCGCACCGAGTACGGCGTCGTCGTCGGTCTCGGCCTGGGACACCGCACGCTGGGCCGCACGGGACCAGTCACGGGGATTGACGTCCTCCTCGGAACGCCATTTCTCCGTGATGTACTGCCGTACTTCCTTCGGATCCACGCGGTCGCGCAGTGCGAGGAGAACATCCCGCGTGAGTTCCGGGAGGTTGTGGGTGAGCAGTCCGTCGAACTGCTCGTCGGTGCAGACCTTCCGCAACGCGGGCAGGAGGGAGCGGACGACTCCGAGGTCGAGGAGGAGCTCGTCGTCGTAACGGGCGAAGAGCGGGGTGCGGAGGCTGCTGGTGGGTGTCGGTACCGGTGGGGCGGCTTCAGCACGAGGGGTGTCCGGTGGGGCGGCCGTCGTGGTCCGGTCGCGCGTGGCGTCGTCCGCAGTGGGTTCCGTACGGTCCGGCAGGGCCAGGACATTGGCGCTGACCTCGCTCTGGTCGACCACCTCGATCGCGCCCGACACCGGGTTGATCTCGACGGTGAGCCGGGCGAGTTCGGCACCGGCCAGGGCTCCGTCGCGTACCGCGAGGACCCGCATCTCGTCCTCGCCGTCGGTCGACAGGAGCAGAACCATGCACGTGTCGGCTTGCGCGACGTACAGGTCTCCGTTGTCGCCCGCGGCGCGCAGGAAGGTCCGGCGCAGGGCCTGGTTGTTCCGGTCCGCTCGCAGCCGGTGGACGAAGGTCGCGACCGCGTCGGCCGCGGCGCCGCCCCGACGCCGGATGTCCTCGTGGGCCTGAAGCCCCACCTGGACCCGCGTCCTGGCCCGGTTCCCCGGCCGACCCGCCCCGTAGCTCATTGCGCGACCCCCTTCTCGCCCAGCAGCCGGGCGAGTTCCTCCACGTCCCAGTCACCCGGCGCGCGTACGTGCCAGCCGGCCGACGCGCACTGGGCCATGTACTCCGTGTCCTCGGCGTCCTCCCCGAGGACGATGCCGATCTTATGGGCGGGCCAGGCGAGTTCGATGGTGCGGGAGACGCCGTCGACGTCCCAGCCGGCCTTGCCCGCCGGTACGTCCCCATGGGCCGACAGTTGTTCGGCGAGCGCCGCAACCTCGGGGTCTCCCCACTTGGAGAGCTCTCCCACGACCAGCTGCCAGGCTGTGCGCTCCACTGGAGTCATGCCCTCGGCTACGTCCGGAATCCCCACTTCCGGTTGGTCTTCGGGTTCCATCGGGTTGACGCCGTGAGCGCGGTCGCCGGCCTCGTCGATGTCCTCCGGAAGGGCGAGTCCGGTGCCCGGCACGTCTCCGCGTAGCGCGGCCAGGAGGCCCGTGCCCGAACCGGCGGTGGCGGCGAGCAGAGAGGCGTCGAAGGCGTCGAGCGTCGAGCGGGCGAGGGTGAGTCCGTCGGCCTGACCCGCGCCGCTGGGGTCGAGGAACTGGATGATGTTCCCCCAGCTCAGCCAGGCCTTCCAACGGCGCCTGTGCTCGGGCCGATCGCCCTCGACCGCCTCGGGCCGGTCGTCGAGCACGGCGAGGGCGCTCCAGCGCAGCGCTTTGGCGTCGGCGCGCTGGGCTCCGGCGAGGACGAGCGGCAGCCCGGAACCGTCCTGGAACGGGAGAAGTTTGAGCCCTTGTCCCGTGACGGCCGGGGCGGGCTCGTCCCGGACGGCAGCCTCGATCCACCCCGTCGCGCTGACCCGGTCGGCGTCGACGAGGTCGTTCTTGCGGAGGAAGGCGGGTGCGCTGACCGCGAGTTGGGCGAGCTGCTGCCACTTGTTGAGTCGCGGGTCGCGCAGGAAGCCCAGCAGGGAGGGGATCGCCCCGGCGTACAGGAGGGCATCGACCTCGGACGGATCCCGCCGTGCGTCCGCCCACCGCTTGCGCACCACGGCCCCCGGCCCCGTGGGGGAGGCCACGTCGTACGGCGGCCATGCCGCGTCGGCCTCGGGCCCCGCGATGACGGGTGCCAGCGGGTCGCGAGGTTCGTCCGCGTCGTCGGCCGGCTCTTCCTGCGGACCCCTCAGAGACCTTTCCCAGGCCACCACGTCGTCCCAGGTGATCTGCCAGACGAGGATGCCGTCGGCGCGCAGCAGGGCACGCTTGGCGGCGTCGGCCGCGATCCGGTTGGTACGGGAGGAGGCGTGCCAGCGGTAGCCGTCGAGGTAGACGGCGATCGACAGCGGTGGCGCGCCCTCGGTCGTGGTGTCGCCGGCGACCGGGCGGAAGAGGAGGTCCGGGCGGGTGCGGTAGCCGTGCAGGTCCTTCTGGGCGACGACCTCCCAGCGAACCGGGCTGCCGCCGCCGGGCCGGGCGAGGGTGAACTGTTTACCCTGCCTGCCGGTCGGGGTCTGTTCGTGGTCAGCGGCGGCAGCGTTCTCAGGGGCGGCCAGCCAGCTGTCCAGGGCCTCGATGAAACGGCGCTCAAGGTCGCTCTCCGCCTGAGCGGCGAAGCGGATCTCGGCGTCGGCCGACTCTTTGCGGAAGTCCCAACCGCTGTGGCCGTCGGCGCCCAGCAGATCGTCGAGCATCCACAGGGCTTCCTGCCGGTCGAGGTCCTTGTAGTCCCGTTCCGGGGCATAGCCGAGCAGGCACAGGTGGCAGGCGCGGCGGCGCGGGGTGTCCTTGCAGGGGCAGACCCGCAGCGCGGCCTGGGCCTCGGCGAGCACCGCCCGGAACTCCTCCCCCTCGCGCTCCACCAAGCGCTGGAGGTATCCGGTCCCGCCGGGCAGGGCGTCGTACAGCACCAGGTAGTTGCGGGTGAGCTCGCTGTCCCGGTCGGGCTCGGTGGCAGGAGCGGAGCGGATGTGCGCGGGGTCGCCGCCGTAGCGCCGGGCGAGGCCCAGGTGGAGTGCGGCGGAGAAGGAGGCGAGACGTTCGGGCACGTTCAGGGTGGCGGCGGGAAGCAGGATGCGCAGCGCCTCCGTGCGGTGCTCGGTGGCGGTGATCACCTGCACGTCCTCGGGCGTGGCCTGCTTGTCGCGGCGGCGGGTGGGGCACCACGGCCGGTGGTGCGCGAGTTCGGGACGGCCGAGCAGGGACTGGCTGAGCGAGTCCTGGGTGGGGCTGGGGCTGTTGCCGGGCTCCCGGTCGGTGGCGCCGCCGCAGCGCGGGCACACGGTGAACTTGGTGGGGGCCGCCACCTCGGTGCCGGCGAAGTAGGTGTCCTTGGGGCGGCCGTGCCGGGCCTTGCCGAGGTTGAAGCGCCGGATGACCGCCTCGCGGACGTGGTCCACCCCGAAGGTCCTGTTCTTGTGCCGCCAGGTCTCCTTGATGTTCTGCCGGTCGACGTCGACGGCGGTCACGGTGGTGTAGGTGGTCCGGACACGGTTCTCGTGGTCGTCGACGATCCTGGCGTCGTCCCGCTTGTCGTGGGCGGTCACCTTTCGGGGCACGACGACCTGGAAGACGGCGTTGCGTCCGCCGATGCCGTGGCCGCCGCAGCGCGGGCAGGGGGAGGTGTCCTGCTCGGCCCGCTCACCGGTGCGGACATGGCCGCACTCCCGGCAGATCCGCCAGGTCCGCAGCCCGACGGGCATGCCGGTCTGCGAGCCCTTCCTGGCGGGGCCGAGGTCGAACCCGTCGACGACGTGCCGATAGCCACGTACGTAGTAGGCGTTGCCCGGGGCGAGTTCGGTGAGGGCGGCCTCGGCGGGCCGGTCGTAGACGCGCGGTTCGCTGCTCCACTTGGTCTTCGGCGCGCCCGCGGGATCCGCCTTCTCGGCAGCTGTACGACTCTTGCGCACGGGCTCCTTGAAGCTGAGCATCGCCTCCAGTCGTACGCCGTCCTCGACGAGGCTGTAGTTGGGGAGCAGCCCGTGCTCGACGAGGAAGCCCTGGGCGTCGGACTGGGCCATCTCCGCGAGCCGCTTGGTGACGCCGGTCGCCTCCCTGATCAGGGTGCGCTTCTCGCGGGCCTCGTCGTCAACGGATTCCTGGAGTGCGTCCGCCGCCTCGTTGATCATGCTGCGGCGCTGGACGAGGTCGGCGCACTCGGCCTGCCAGGCGCGTTCGGCGGCGTCCAACTCCTGGCCCAGCTTCTCCGCGGCGAACCGCCGCAGCACCTTGCGGGCATCGCTGGAGGCGCCGGAACCGGGAACGCCGTCGATCTCGGGGAACAGCCGCAGGAATTCGTCCGCGAGGTCGAGGCGGCCGACCGTCGCCTTGCTGAACCGCTTCAGCCAACCGGAAACGCCGACGAGTTGAGTCACCCGGTCCGGCAGCGGAATGACACCTTCCAGCGCGCCCCGGGCCGCGCGGTCGATCAGGAACGCCGTGTACTGACGGCACAGCAGCTCGCCCGCCGACAGGAAGCAGCCGGGCGGCAGGATCGGGCCCGCGATCAGATGGCGCGGTTCGGCGAGGTGGTAGAGCGCGCGAGGGCTGGTGTCGGCCAGGGACACCATGAAGGCGTTGCCGGTGGCGCGGCCGGCGCGGCCGACCCGCTGGACGTAGCCGGCCGTGGACGGCGGCAGCGATGCCAGGATGACCGACTCCAACTGACCGATGTCAATACCGAGTTCGAGGGTCGGGGTGCAGGACAGGACGTTCGGGTCGGTGTGCTTGACGCCGCGCCGGAAACCTTTCTCCACCTCCTCGCGCTCCTTGCGCTTGAGGACACCGGTGTGTTCGGCGGCGACCACGCTGTACGGCTTGGCCTCCCGGTACAGACGCCGGTAGTAGTTGGAGCGCGGGTCGCGGGCCGCCCGGCCGCCGACCTCCTTGGAGGGCCGGGTGAGGGCTCCCTCGCAACGCTTGGCCGGACACCGCGTGCCCTGCCACACGGAGGCCCGCTCCGGCGGCACGGTCTGCGTCCAGCCGCACTCCCGGCACGTGAGTACGGCGAGCCGGGTCTGTTCGTCGTCCAGAGGCCGCACACGGACATGGCCCGGTGTGAGCCCGTACACGCCGTGGCCCTGCTGCTTGTCGGCGGTGTCGGTACGCCGCCGAGCCAGTGCGCCGATGTCGGCGTCGGCCAGCTGCTCGAACAGCGCGGCCAGATACTCCTGCGCGGTCTGCCGGTCCATCAGCAGACAGCGCTGAGTGAAGTCGACGTACCAGCTGTCCCGGCTGTCCACCCGTTCGAAGTCCGTGCTTCCGCTGCGAGCACCGACCAGCACGAACGCCGGTGCTTCGGAGTTGCGGCCGAACGCGGGCATACCCGGGGGACGCCCCGTCCAGACCGGGTAGCGGGTACGGCCCTCCTCGTCGATGAAGTCGTCCAGCCAGGTGTGGTGGATACCGCCGATCTGACGGATGTGTTCGAGGAGTCCGCGGACGTATCCCTCGAAGTAGCGCAACCGCTCGGGGTCTCCTGGGCCCGGGGGGCCGCTCGCCGCACCAACGCCATCGGGCAGGAGCTGCCCCTGGTGCCGGTCGAACAGGGCTTCGGCCGTCTTGGCCGCCTTCTCGGGCTGGGGCAGGTGCACCTCGGCCGCGACCGTGCGGGTCAGTTCCAGCGTGCGGCCGAGGCGGGAGTGCAGGCCGAACTCCAGTAGCGTGTTGAACGCGAGGCGCTGGCCGACCAGTTCCCAGGTCGACTCCGGGATCCGCTTGCGGCCTTCGAGCAGGCGCTTGACCTGCGCCACGTCATGCAGGTCGGGCGGGACGACGGAGGCGAGGACCCGCTTCTCCTGCACGGCGGCCCGGCTCACCATGGCGGCGATCAGTTCGTTGAGCGGGACACCGTCGGCCGCGAAGGCGGGCTCCGTACGGACGCGCAAGGACAGCTGCTCGTGGATCAGTGAGCGGAGCGAGAACTTCCAGGCGCGGCTGGCCACGAAGCCGGCGCGGTGTGCCGCGTCCTGCACGGAGTCGTTGAAGATCAGGGTCTTGCGGCGGTCCCGCTTCTCCTCGTCCTCGTCCGGCAGTTCGCCACCGGTGAAGAGCTGAGTGACGACGACCGAGGCGAGCGGGGCGACACCGGCACCGAGGAAGCGGATGCCCTGAGTCTGCCCGCAGGCGGGGCAGCGGTCCTGCTTCGCGAATTCGCTGCGTTCCTGGTTCTCGTACCAGGTCCAGACGTAGACGCCGTTGTCGGGAGCGGGAGAGATCCCGCCGTCACCACGAAGGACCTCGTCCGGCTCCAGTCGGCGCAGTGTCGTGCCGTTGTCCTCCAGGACCATCAGGGTCGCGTCGTGCGCGGCGCCCCGACGGCCGCGCTGGGCACGACGTGCGAGCGTGGCGCGGGCCTGCTCGGCGGCCTCCGCCGGGGTGGCCGCGATCATTGCCCGGACCCGGCCCTTGGCGGCTCCGCCCGCCGCGCTGGCGCGGTAGATCTCGTCCGGGGCGTGCACCAGGTTCTGCGGATTGCGGTCGGGGCAGATGGCGGACCATCCCGAGCGCCCGCAGTGCCGGCAGTACGCGGCCGGCAGCCGCCCAGAGGTCCGAGCCTTCCGCCGCCGCTCCACCTGCGCGGCCACGGTCACCGCCTGCCGCTCGGCGTCCGCGCGGGCCTGCTCGGCGAGGGCGGCCTGGTCTGCGTCCGACCAGGAGAACACCGGCTCGGGGCTGACGAACCTGAGCACGCGGGACAGCGCCCGCAGCCACAGGTGCGTCTCCACCAACAGCAGGGGCCGTTCCTTGTCGGCGGGCGCGTCGGGATCACGGGCCACGGAGATCAGCGCGACGAAGCGTGCCAGGGCGGCTGCGGCCCTCTCCGGGTCCTGCACGGCGACGGCCCGCCAGGCCGACGTGGCGTCGAACTCTTCCAGCACCTCCAAGGCCGTCAGCGGGGCGTCCTTGGTGTGCAGCAGCGCGTGCGTGAGGGGGTGGGCGAGCAGCCGCCGCCCCAGCTCGCGCGGATCCGCCGTGTCGCACCCCAGAGTGGCCCGCGCCACGGTGTCCATGCCGCCGGGCGTGCGCACCGGGTCCGGGAGGTCGGCCAGCTCCTTGGGAGAGGGCAGGGGCAGCGAGTGGTCGACGGGAGAGAGGAACTCGTCTATGTCCCGCCGGTCCTCCCCCACGACCGCGTCGTCCGGGAACCGCACGCCGAACACCTGCGAGGCCACGTCCAGCATGGCCCGCGCCCCGCCCGCACCGCCGCCGGACCCGAGCGTCGCGGAGGTCGCCACCGGACAGATCGAGCCGAGCGGCCGCCCCTTCTCTGCGGCCCCGACCACGGCGGCGAGGCGGCGCAGCAGCATCGCCACGTCGGTGCCCTGCGCGCCGTCGAAGGTGTGGAACTCGTCGATCACGACATACGCCAGGTCCGCGTCCCGCCACAGGGAGGCGTCCTGCTGCCGCTGGAGGAGCAGGTCCAGCATCTTGTAGTTGGTGATCAGGATGTCCGGCGGGTTGCGGCGGATCTCGGCCCGGTCCACCATCACCCGCCCGTACGGCGGCTCCGACCCGCGCGCGGCCGAGGCCTCGCCGATGTACAGCCCCGCCGTGACGTCGTCGAGCCGCTTGTCATTCTCGAACTGGTCACCGAGACGCCCGGCCTGGTCACCGGCGAGCGCGTTCATCGGATACAGCAGTACGGCCTTGATCCCCGCCTTCCCGGCCGCCCGCGCGCGGCGGCAGTGGTCGAGTACGGGGATGAGGAAGGACTCCGTCTTACCGGAGCCGGTGCCGGTCGTGACGAGGGTCGGCTCGGGTCGGTGTCCGCCCTTGCTGGTCAGCCGGGCGAACGACTCCGCCTGGTGCGCGTAGGGCCGGAAACCTCCCGGGAACCAGTCCAGGTGCCGTTCCCAGCCGTCGGCCGCCGGCCGGAAGGGGCGCCGGATACGGAGGTAGGGGCCCCGGAACAGACCGTCGGCCGGGTCGGTGAGGAACTCCTCCAAGGCGTCCTGGGTGTCGGGTTCGGCCAGGGCGAAGGTCGTCGTCAGATACTCGACCGTGGTGTCGCGCAGTGTCCGCGCGGCGAGTGTGGGTCTCATGACGCGCCGTTGCCCCCGTCTCCCGTGTCCCGGCACCCGTCACCGCCTGGACTGATCACGCTCCACTCTACGACCGGCCACTGACAGTGCACCCGCGTTCGACAGGACGGGGACGATCAGGGTCTGAGGTCGATGATCCTCACCGGCTGCCCCTTCCAGGCCTCGGGTTCGGTGGTGGCGACCACCGCGCCGTTCGGCCGCTCAGGCGTCGGCTCGGCCGCGTACCGCGCGTGGGCCGGCGCCCACGAGTCCTCGCGGGCCAGGGCGAGCGCGGCGGGCAGGTCCAGGTCGAGAACGGTCACCCCCGGGAGCGCGGCGAGATGCTCCGCCGTGCCGGGCCGTACGCGGTCCGCCGAGACCAGGGCACATGCCGGGGCGTACAGGAACCAGCCCGCCTCGGCATGGGCGCGATGGATCAGGCGCGAGGCGAGCACGTTGCCCTGCCCGGCCGCGACCATCGCCGTATCGTCGAGGACGATGTGCAGGGGCTCTGTCACCGCGCTCCCGCCTCACGCAGCCGCTGGTCCAACTCCGCGTCGAGCGCCGCCTGTTCGTCGGCGCTCGGGTCGTAACCGTTCCATTCCCGCAGGGCGGCACGAGCCTGCTCGGCCCGCTCCGCGCGCTCCTCAGGAGTGAGCAGCGTCTCGGCGAGGTGGGACAGGTAGCCGCGCAGGGACATGCCTTCAGAGGAAGCTATCCGGGCGAGTCTGTCGCGGGCATCGGCGGGGATACGGACGTTGGCGTCGGACATGGCAGCCTCCTCGTTCGAGCCTCGCCAGGATACGGGTACGGGTACGTACCCGTCCAGGTCACTCGGGGAGCGTGAGCGCACACTCGACCCAGACCGTCTTGCCGGGGCCGTCCGGCCGGAGGTGCCAGCCCCAGCTACCCGCGCCGTCGCCACAGGAGCGGAGGATAGCGCAAATCTGTACAGAATTAAGTCCAGATTTCGGGTAGCGTGGAGCTGTGCGAGTACCTGAGATCGTCACCGTGAGCGACGCCCGAAGTGGCCTGTCGCGGATACTGGCCGAACTGGCCGAGGCGGGCCCGCAGGCTGAGCCGGTGCTGATCGGCGCCCATCGCAAGGCGCAAGGTGTGCTGCTCTCCATCGAGGCCTACGAGGAACTGACGGGTCGTGCCGCCCGCCGGGGGGCGGTCGAAACCGTCACCGGCTCCCTCGCCGCCGAAGGCCTCCGGCCGACCGCCGCATCCGACCAGGACGCCGAAGCCTACGTGCGCGGCGCTCTCTCGGCCGAGGAGATGGCCGCCCGCGCCCTGGCCCGCCATCGACCCGAGAAGCGCCAGGCGACTGGATGAGCGACCCGTACGTCCTGCCGAACGGCGTCCTGCGCAACCTTCTCGGTATCACCGACGCCGCCACGCTCGCCGCCGCCGAGGCCGATATCACGCGTGCCCGGCTTCTCCAGGTCGACGAGCATCCTCCGCCGGGGGACTTCGACTTGGCCCACCTATGCCGTTTCCACGCCGCGATCTTCAACGATCTGTACGACTGGGCGGGCGAACTACGCACGGTGGACCTGGCCAAGTACACGCCGTTCTGCCCGCTCCAGCACCTGTCCGCCTACGCGGCGGAGGTCTTCGGCCGCCTCCAGGCCGCCGATCACCTTCGCGGCCTCGCTCGCGGTGACTTCGTCCGCGCGGCGGCCGGTCTCTACGGGGACATCAACGCCCTTCACCCTTTCCGTGAAGGCAACGGACGCACCCAGCGCGCCTTCCTCACCGCGCTGAGCGGGGAGGCGGGCTGGCCGATCAGCTGGGCCGCGATGGATCCCGGCGAGAACCAGGACGCCTCGGTCAAGAGCTTCCTGGGCGACAACCAGCCCCTTGAGCGCATGCTCGACCGGCTGGTCAGTCACAGGCCGGGGTGACCGCGCCGGTTCCGTCGGCGGTTGTGCGGCGCTCAACCGACCCTGCCGCGGTGAGCGCGCACTCCGCCCAGACCGTTTTACCCGGACCCCCGTCGGTCCGGAGACGCCAGCCCCAGCGGGAGGCGAGGCCGGCGACCAGGAGCAGCCCCCGGCCGCCGGCGTCCTCAGCACCGGGGGTGGGCAGGGCGTCCGGGCGGGGCGGTGTCCGTTCGGCGCGGGTGTCGGTGACCTCGATACGGACGGTCCGGGTGTGGGCGATCGCCTGGAGGCGGAGGTGGAAGTCCCGGCCGGGGACGTGACCGTGCCGCACGGCATTGGCGGCCAGCTCGGCGAGGACCAGCACGATCGCGTCGTGCCGGTGCGTGTCGTACGGGATCCCCCACGCGTCGAGCCGGTTCGCGGCGAGCCTCCGGGCGAGGCGGGCGCCGCGCGGGGTGGAGGTGAAGCGCATCTCGAAAGCGTGGTCGGGGGGAGCGTGATGGGTGATCAGGTAGCTGGCGGGGCGGGCGGGTTGAGTGGTGCGGGTGGGAGTGCCGGGTTTGTTCGTCATGCCGACAACGGTGTCGCCGGTCGCGTAGCGTGACCAGTGGTGACGCGCCGACGCGGGCCGGTTGTACGCGCGTTGTCGGTACCAGTACGAGACACGCGGCGTGACGGCGCTCCGGGGCGGGCGTTGGGCCAGGGAGGCGGTAGTGGTGACCGACGGTGCGAGCGCGAAGGCGGGAACCGGGGCAGCGGGCGACGAGGTGACGGCGAGCTTCGGGGACGGCTGGGAGAACTGCGGTGGGGAGGCGGGCGGGCAGGCCGCGGCGGACAAGGCCGGGCAGGGGGTGGTGACCGCGTTCGGGCAGAGCATGAAGACGCTGCGAGTGCGGGCGGGGATGGAGCGGGAGGAGTTCGGGCGGCGGTTGGGGTATTCGGCGTCGACTGTCGCGTCGTTCGAGCAGGGGCGGAGGATTCCGTCGCCGAGGACGATCGAGCTGGCGGATGAGGTGCTGGGGGCGGGTGGGTTGCTGACGGTGTGGAAGGAGCAGGTGGAGCGGGCTCAGTATCCGGTGTTCTTTCAGGGGATGGCGACGCTGGAGAAGGAGGCCGTTGAGCTGCTCGCCTATGACACCCATGTGCTCAACGGGCTGCTCCAGACGGAGGAGTACACGAGGGCCGTGCTGGACATGCGGCGCCCCGTCCTGGACCAGGAGACGATCGAGCAGCGCGTGACAGCCCGCCTCGCCCGGCAGGACATCTTCAGTCGCTGGCCCGCACCGCTACTGAGCTTCGTGCTCGAAGAGGCGGCACTGCGGCACCCTTGGGGAGGTGAGGTCGTGCACCGTGGGCAGTTGGAGCACCTGCTTCTGATCGCCGAGAAACGGAACGTCGAGATCCAGGTCATGCCGACAGACCGCGAGTACAACGCAGGTGTAGACGGCGCGTTCACGGTAATCACACGCAGGGAAGGAAAGAGGTTCGTCTACACCGAGGCGCAGGGAACCAGCGCCCTTCAGACCGAGCCGGAACAGACGACTCTCGCCGCCGCCCGCTATGGGATCATCCGATCGCAGGCTCTCCCGTCACGAGAGTCGCTTGACTTCATGGAAGGGTTGCTGGGATCGCTATGAACAACTCTGAGTCCCCGGCCGTCGCGTCCGGTCTCGCCTGGTTCAAGAGCAGCTACAGCGGAGCCGAGGGTGGCCAGTGCGTCGAGGTCGCCGCCGGTACGGGAGCTGTGCACATCCGGGACTCCAAGGCCATGGCCGGGCCGGTCATCCATGTGTCGCGCGAGGCGTGGGCGGGGTTCGTCGGGGAGGCCTGACGATCGTACGTACGCAAGAGCCCTGCCGGTCCTTGTCGGGCGGCAGGGCTCTCTTGCGTCACGCTTCGCGCATGCGGCGGGTGAACTCGGCGTGCGCCGCCTTCATCTCTTTCTTGCGGCGGGCCTGGTAGAGGGGGTCGGTGTAACCGTCGGGGACCGTGTACTCGTTCGGGAACTCGTCGTGTGAACTCAGTGTCTTCCAGGCGTCCTTGGGCTGCCCGTAGCCGTGCTGCTGGTGCGCCTTGGCGATACGGCGGCCGGCCGCATCGAACCACATGTTCTCCTCGTACTGCTGGAGTACGGGGAACCGGGCGTCGTACATGGCGACGAGTTCGTCCGCGCTTATCCCGAGCCATACGGCGACCAGGGCGTCGATCTCGACTAGGGCCGCGCGACGGGCGAACTCCGTACGGAGGGGGGTGTCACGGGTCCAGGTGCGGCCTACGCCTTCGGCGAGTGGGGGCGTGGAATTGGGCCAGGTTCCGGAGGCTGCCCACGTGTCCTGCTGCCAGGCGGGGTCGTAGAGCTCTTGCCAGAGGGGAGCGTAGGCGTTGGTCTGACAGTTCAGGCGGAGGGTGCGGAGGAGGAGGGCTCCTTCAAGGGGGTGTCCCTCTGCAGGTGCCGGCATGACCTTGGCGTCTGACGCGTCCAGGTGGCCCCGCCCTGAGCTTCTGAGGAAGTAGTCGAGAGGCAGCGAGGCAAAGAAGCCTGCTGTCAATACCGTAATACGCGGCGACCTCACCGTGGCACTTCGCACCGCGTGAATGTGGTTAGCCCCGGGCGGAATGAGTGCCGCGAACAGGCTGCGCTCAGTGTTGGAAGCGATCATCTCGCGCCACGCCACCCGGTAGAACTCAGAGTACGGACGCATACTTACCGCAAGCAGCAACTCCTCGACAGCTTCGCCAAGGTACTCCTCCTCCAGCTCCGGGTCGGCTACCTTGACGTCCGCCTCCGCAGCAGCAACCGCAGCTGCGTTGTTCCGAAGCTGGGCAAGCCGCTCGTGGTCCACCCATCGATCCTGCGCGCCCACGAATCCGACATGATCCCCCACAGGGCGATAGTTCGTGCGCGGCACCTCGTCAATCTTCAGCTGCGCAGCATCCCACGGCTCCACCTGGAGTGAGGTCTGAGCACCCTCGATAGGCCGTTTCGCAAAGGGCGTTGCGATACCAAAGAAGGGCCCTTGAAGAATCACGTCGTTCCACGTATCTGCTGGCCCGGAGTCCCAAATGAAGTAACCCGCAGTGCGGTCGTTCTTCTCGTGAAAACCAGGGCTAATGCGTGGATCGAGTCCCACAAGTCGGTGCGGCCACTTAGCGAGAGCTGCAATGGCCGCGTCTTCAGAAGCCGTCACCGGGAACAGGAGCTTGGCTTCAGCCACAGGAGGCGGATTCTCCTCGCCAGCCAACTTCTGCCACTCCGTAAGAGTCTCGCGGGTCACCGTGATGACGCGGCTCAAGTGCGGGCGCATGTCCCATGTGCCCCGGTGCTTGATGCCGGGAGCGTCGCCCTCACCGTTGTGGCGGATGGACTGGGTGAGCACCAGCGGGTGGAAGAGCCAGCTCAAGTGCTGGAAACTGATCTCTTGTGCGCGCCCATACACGTTGACGCTGAAGTGCGTGGTGTCACTGACCGGTGGCGCGAAGAGGAGTTTGGCGTTCACGAAGTCCGCATGCAGCCGCAGGTGTTGATAAGCCGACTTACGTAGGACCCCTTCCTTCGCCCCTGTGAGATGCGTGGAGGGGTGGACCAACCCGGCCGTCCCCCGGTCCCCGACAGCCCTCCACCCCAGCAACATGAACGCACGATACAGATCCGGCTGCGTCCCCACCAACTCCGGATAGGTGTCCACCGAGGCGAGGAATCCTGACAGCGCCGCATGGTCCGCCAGCTCACCCAGAAACGTCGGCCGAACCCCCGGCCACCCCACGACCTCGGCCTTGCGCTCATCCCAGGCCTCGTTGCTGGGCTTCTCGGCCAGCTCGAACCACGGCTCAAACTCGGCGAGGACCCCACCCTCCCTCCACTCCTGCTTGACCCACGGCGGATTCCCCACCATCAAGTCGAACCCGCCCTCCGTAAACACATGGGCGAAGTTCAACTCCCAGTGGAAGAACCCTCGTTCCTCCGCGATCCGCTGCACCGACTCGTACCACGGGAAGACGTCCCCCAGATCCGCCGGCCGGGACCACGCCGTGGCCTCGGTCATCTTCTCGTCGAGTTCGGCCTCCTTCGTATCCAGCGCACGAAGGTTCTTCACACCGTCGAAGGACAACAGCGACACCTGCTTCCCCTCCCCGGTGTCCACGTCGACCCGCCCAAGTACGGACTCGGCGAACTCGATCCAGTCGTCGAGGGATTTGAGCGCGACCTTCCGCCCTGCCTGCCCCTTGGGCAGAGCCGTGAGGTCCTCCCCGTTCGGCAGGTACTGGAACTCGTCCGTGCCGTCCAGCAGGCCGATCTCCTCCAGCGGCCAGAACCACAGCGCGCACCAGGCGTCCATGACCTGCTTGAGACGCCAGTAGGGAGTGCCCACCCGGGTCAGGGCCTTCAGGACCGCGTCCCGGTCCATCGGAGGGCGACGGCCCTCGTCCCCCTCCCCGTCCCGGGGAGCCGTCGCCCCCCACACATCCACGTGCCGTGAGATCTCCTCCTCGGAGAGCTTCAGCCGCATCACGACGAGGTCCCACAGATACTCGACCCGCCGACCAAGCCCGATCAACCGCCCGGTCTGAGTCCTCGCCCCAGGCTCCTCGTCATCATCCTGCGCGGACTTGGCCGGAGGCACAGCAGCCGTCACCCGAGACGCACCACTGCCGCCACCACTACCCGCCGCCGACGAGATCCCCAGCGTCGGCTGCTCCCAGATCTCCAAGCCGAGATCGAACGCGCCCTGCCCCAGCGCATCATCCCTCTCCGCCTGCTTCTCCGCAGTCGGCGCAGCCTTCTTCTTCGGCGCGGGCGCCCGCCTGGGGTCCCCCTTCGGGTTGCGCCGCATCGCCGACCGCCACTTACGCAGCGCCTCGACCAGCTCCGGCTCCAGCCAGTCGACGACCTTCCCGTCGACCACGGCCTTGACCGTCTCCTCCGACGTGCCCTTGTTCAGGGTCCGGACGGAGACCTTCTCCCCGATCGACCCCCACCCCATCGCGGGCAGCAGGAACTGGTGCACCTCCCGCACCTTCAGCTTCTCCCCCAGCGGCACGTGCCGAGGCCTCTGCGGCTCCTTCGCCGTCAGCCAGCCGCCCTTGCTCAGGCTATTGCCGGGGTACACCTTGCGCGCCGCACCGATCAGCGAGTTGCCCCGGCGGAGGTGAAGGCCGTACCAAGGCGCCTTCATGCCCCGGTGCATGGTGTTCAGCCACAGCGAGATCTCGGCCAGCTCGACCGCCGTCTCGTTGAGGTCGACGCCGTACGCGTTGTGCAGCGCGATGTACGCCTTCACCTTCTGGAGTTCGCGCTGGTAGTCCTCGGGGTCGATCTCCACGCCCCGCTCGCGCTCGGCGAGCTTCAGGTACAGCACGGCCAGCTGGTTGACCGCCTCGTTGAGGAACGCGCCAGACCCCAGGGCCGGTTCGCACACCCGCCACTTCAGGACATCCGCGGCGTTGATCCAGGCCTTCTCCGGCTCCTTGGGATCGACCTCGCCCTTCTCGTCAAGACGGAAGCGCAGCGTCTGCTCGACCGTCGCCTCGGTGAGGGACTTGGGCGTGTAGTACGACGCGCTGGTCTCGCGGTCGCGGCCGGCGAGACGGTAGACGTACGAGTCGATCTTGCGCGGCACCGGCACCAGTTGATTGGTCTGCGGGTCGCGCTCCGTCCCCACGAACACGTCGTTCGGGTAGCGCCCCGAGCTGACCTGGCTCGCCTTGATCAGCCAGGAGCCGCCGCTCGGGTCACCGCCCTTGGCGACCTCGTACAGCGGCTCGTCGGCGATGAAACCGGTGTACGACATCAGGCCCTCGTACACCGCGCCCAGGTGGTTGATGTCGAGGTTGGCGTACGAGATGAAGCCGCCGCGCCCGTTACGGCCCCGGCCCTCCACCAGGGTCAGGTTGCGCAGCACCTGGTGCAGGACCTTGTTGCGCAGGCGCAGATCGAGGCGGCGGGCGGGGTCGGCCGGGTGGACGATGATCTGGTCGACGAGCCTTATCGACGTGGGGTCGAAGAGCCGGGAGCGCAGGGCCTCAATGCGGACGTCCGCGTAGCCGTCGTCCTCGGCCAGTTCCGGTGTCTCGCTCTCGACGTCGGTCACCGCCTCGCGCGAGGTGACCGTATCCGCGACCGGATGACCGGTGAAGACCTTCTCGAAGAGCAGCGCCAGCGAGTCGTGGAAGTGGTGGCGGTCGCGCGAGGCGCTGGACAGCTTCTCCTGGACGACCAGTTCGCGCAGTCGGCCCACGCTGTAGCCGGAGGTGTACTCCGGGCTCTTCATCGGGAGGATGTCCAGCTCGGGGCGGGCCTCGGCGTAGAGGAGGAAGAGGATGCGGTACAGGTAGCGGAGCGACTCGTTGGTGAGGAGGCGGGGCAGCGCGCCGGGGTCGCCGAGGGGGCCCGGGAGCCACAGCGGGAGGTCCTGCGGCCTGGCACCCTGCCGGCCGGCCAGCTCCAGCACCTCGTTGGCGATGAGGTGGACCGACTTCTTGAGGCCCTCGCGCAGGTCGGAGGTCACGCCCACGGAGTGGTCCCGGGACTCCGCCACCAGGCGGGCGATGTCGTCGTCCCCGCCGTCCTCGGCCGGACGCAGCGACTGGGCCCCGAACAGGGCGGCGATCACGTCGAGTTCGCCTGCGGTCGCGCCCTTGAGTCCCTTGCGGGGCAGCGCCACCTCCAGGCTGACGGCCAGGTGACGGCCGCGCGCGAAGTTCTCCCGGTCGGCGAGGACGATGACCCCGCCGAAGAGGAGCAGCGCGTAGTGGGGCGCGTCGTCGGCGGACAGCAGCCAGGCCGCCAGGTCCGTGACCGTGGTGAGGGTCTTGCCGGACGCCACGCGCACGGGAGCGGCCAGACGGTTGGCGGAGCCGTCGCCGCGTGTGGCGGCGATGTCGTCGGCGAAGCCGCCGGTGAGGACGGCGATACCGGGCTCGCTGTGGGCCACGGGCACCGCGACCGGAGCGGCGGCGCCGTGCACGGTGAGGTGCCCGGGGGCGGGAGTGAATCCCAGGGCCTTCAGGACCCGGACGTGCCAGGCGTTCAGGCCCGCCCGCCAGGCGCCTTCCGGGGTGTCGTCGTAGACGCGGGGCTCGGGCGTCGGCTGGAAGGCGAGGGGGCCGTCGGGGCCCGTATGTACCTTGAGGGCCTCCGTCGCCGACTTCTGGGCCGCGATCGCCCCGGCATCAGGCAGCGGGTTGTACTTCTCGGCCTCGCCGCCCACGGTGAGGCGTACGTCGAGGTACGGGCCCGTGAGGTCGCGCAGGCCCTGGCGCGGGGTGGGCCGACCCTGGCGCTCCTCGGTCGTCCATTCCTTCAGACGGCCGGTCTTGAGCTGCTTGGGCAGGATCTCGTCCAGGTAGAAGGGCGGGAAGTACTCACCCTCGTTGGTCAGAGCGTCGAACTTCACGCTTGCTGCTCCTGCCGGATCGCGTCAGTGGTGGTGGGGCGGGGGGATGCGGAGGTGGTCATGAGCTCGGCTCCAGGACCGCGAGGACCCGCACCATCGGGTCGCCCGTCGTACGGAGCCGGGTCGCCGCCTCTTCGAGGTTCTCGGCGGCGCGGTCGCGGGCGGTGCGGCCACCGCTGAAACCGGGGAGGGTCTGCGCGCGCCAGAGGCCGACCCTCTGCTCGTACTCGTGCAGGGGCCGGTCGACCAGCTTCTCCGCGTCCTCGCGGCGCAGCCGCATCTCGCGGCGGGTCGCCTCCACGGCCTCGGGCACATGGCGCCGGAGCGCGGCCGGGTCGCCCTCGGCGAAGTGGTCGGGCATGTCCGGGCCCAGGCCGAGGTCCGCGAGGAGTGCCGGGGTCAGTTCCCTGATCCGGGGCTGCTCGTCCGGTCGGCCGAGCCGGTCGACGGCCAGCCAGGCGACGACCGTCGGCCGTCCGTCCTTGTTGGACCACACGCCCTGCGTGAGGAACACCGGCTCGGGCAGGCGGGTGCGGTCCACCTGGATCACCGGTGCCTGCTGACGGCCCAGCTGGACCAGGACCTTGTCGGTGATCCACTCCATGACGGGGTGCAGCTCGCCGACGTAGTGGGCGTCCGGCCACAGCGAGGACGAGTCGGCGTCCTCTCGGGCCCGCTTCAGGGAGTCGGTGGCGTCCTTCTTGCTGAAGGTGAGCTTCATTCGGCGGGTGATGCCCTGGTCGCGCAGGTAGCCGGCGGGTAGCACGTCGAGGCGGTCGGCGAGGTCGTCCGGGGTGTCGAAGCTGAGGTCGGTGCCGTTCACGGTGGTGTCCAGGCGGAAGGGCTCCAGGTCGGCCAGCTCCGCGAGGCCGGCGAGGATGTAGGCGCGGCGGTCCTTGAACAGGCGCAGTTCGTCGACGTGGTGGAGAGGGGCCGGGGCTGCGGCGGCCTGCGCGGCGGGGGCCGGCTCCTCCCGCGGGGCGTCCGAGGCGTCGTCGAAGTCGAAGCCCGCGTCGCCGTCGTAGTCCGTGTCGAAGTCGAAGTCGGCGTCCTCGAACGGGTCGCCGTCCGCGCCGAACTCTGCGTTCAGCTGTTGCGCGAGCGGCAGATCCGCCGCGGTGACGCCGTCGTCCAGGAGAACGGACTCCAGGTCCGCCACGGCCTCCTGCGGTGCCTCGCCCTTGAGTAGCGCCTCCATGACGCGCTTCTCCTCCAGGTCGCCGTCGTTCTCCTTCGTCGCCGCCTCCACGGCGCCGAGGACGGCGTGCACTCGCGCCTCACGGGCGAGGACCTTCTCTGCGATGTCGGTGTCGTCGAGCGCGCCCTCGACGGACGATTCGAGGATCATCGCGCGGAACTCGGGCGGTTCACTCTGCCCGTAGCGGTCGATGCGGCCGTTGCGCTGCTCGACCCTGATCAGGCTCCAGGGCAGGTCCCAGTGGATCAGGTGGTGACACTGACGGTGCAGGTTGACGCCTTCGGAGGCGCCGTCGCCGGTGAGCAGCAGGCGGACGTCGCCGCCCGCGCGGGCGAACTCGTCGACGTACTCCATCTGCACCCGGTCCGAAACGCCGGTGCTGTGGAGCACCTTGACCGCGGCCTTGGCGTCGTCCTTCTTCTTCCAGCCCAGCAGCGGGGGGAGTACCTCGCCGAGCCAGTCGAGGGTCTCGCGGCGCTCGGAGAAGACGACCGCCCGGGGCACGTTGCCCGCCCCTACGCCGATGCGGCGCAGCTCCTCGACCAACCCTGCGAGCTTGGAAGTGGCGGTCAGCCCGTCCTTCCCGCCGGCCGCGCGGTCGATGGCACGGGCGAGTTCCATGAGACGCAGGAGGGAGGCGGCCTCGGGCGTTTGTACCGCGACGTCGGCCGGGGGCTCGTGGAAGATCTTGTGTCCGTCGGGGAGGCGGTGCCCCGTCTTGGTGAGCCTCTGGCAAGCCGTGACGAAGAGGGCGCGGTGCGAGGAGAGGAACGACTTGAGCAGGACGTACGGGAACAGTCTGTCCTCCGTACCGGCCTCGGCATCGGGCTGCTTCAGCCAGTGCCGGGCCAGTTCCTGGAAGACCTCCTCCTCCAGATCGTTCGCCTGGCAGCGCACCGGGTGGGAGGCACCGCGCGGAGCCCAGTGGTCCTTGAGCTGTTGCGCCACCTCGGCGCTGACCTTGGTGCGGCGCAGCATCAGATGGTCCAGCTCTTCGGCCTTGGGATGGCGGGGGTCCTTGACCGCCATGGGGTCGAGGAGGCGGATCAGGCCGGTGAAGGCCTGCATGTCACCGTTGTGCGGGGTGGCGCTGGCCAGCACCAGGGCGTCCGTGCGCTCGGCCAGGAGGTCGGCGAGGGCGCGCCGGTCACTGCCCTGGTTGATGAGGTTGTGGGATTCGTCGATGACCACCGCGTCCCAGCGGATGTGTTCCAGCCAGGGACGGTAGCGCTTGGGGTTCTTCAGCGTGTCCATGGAGATGATCACGCGCTTGAAGTACGTGAACGGATTGCGACCCGCCGGGATCTTCCGCTCGATCCGGGCGACGCCCGCGCTGTCGAGCCGCACCAGCGGCAGCGAGAAGCGCGTCCACATCTCGTGCTGGAACTGTTCGAGCACCGGAGCTGGCGTGACGACGAGAATGCGCTCGCCCCGGCCGCGCCGGATCAGCTCGCTGAGCAGCACCCCGATCTCCAGGGTCTTGCCGAGCCCCACGACGTCACCGATCAGGAGACGTGGCCGCAGCGGGTTCGCCAGGGCCTTCGCGGCGGGCCGCAGCTGGTAGTCCATGCGGTCGAGGAGGAAGCCGTCGGCGAGTGCCAGCCGGCGTTCGGTCTGCGGCAGCGGGGTCTTGCGCAGCACCGCCTCCAGGAAGAGGCGGCTGCGCCGGAAGTGCGGCGAGCGGTCGCCGAGGAGCTCGGTGTCCTCGGGCAGCAGGATCCGCGGCTGGTCCATCGTGGGCACGAGGAACCGGGCCTCCTGGCCACGCACCAGCTCGGACGCTCCGACCGCCTCGATCACGAACTCGCCGGGCCGCACCTCCTCGCTGCTGCGGACCATCCACTCCTCGTCCCGCACCTCGATCACCGTGCCGGCGGGCGGAGCTCCGTCGGGTCGCGCCATTGCCTGGGCGGCGGGGCGGTCCTCGGTGCTGCCGGGCACGGTGTCGGGCATGGTGTGCGGGTCCTTTCGGGTCGTACGGGAACGCCCTGTGGTGATCAGGCCGAGTGGCGGCTGATGCCACCAATGGGCACGGCGTCGTCCTGAAGCCTAGAGCGCCGGAGAGGTGACGTGGGAGCGGACGGGGGATGGCGCGGAGCACCCGCGACCAGCCGGGCCGTGCGTGAGCCCGTCGCGCATCGAGGCAACTCCGCCCGACCTCCGGCGGCGACGTCTCCGCTGCTTACAGCTTGCCGCTGTGCGCGTAGGCCTTCCGCAACCGCTCGGCCACGCGCAGTGCGGCACGGGGCGGAGCGGCTGCGGGTTGATCCTCGGGCGGCCGCGGTGGCTGGAGGGGGTAGCTGGTGGGGTCGGGTGTTTCGGCAGCGGGCGCCTCGGGGCTCCCGTCCGCGGGGGCGGGAAGCGGTTCGGCCGGCTGTGCCTCGGGCTGGTCGACGGCCGTCGGCGTATACCCGGGCGGGACGCCGTCCTCGGCGGCGTCCACGGCCAGCTCGATGTCGTCGGTGTCGACGATGCCGAAGAAATCCGCGCCGCCGCTCGACAGGTCCACGGGCGTGCCACCGGCCCAGGGAGCGTCGGGCGCCACTCCCACATCGACCGCCCGTTGGGCCAGCTCCCGCACCGCCGGATCGACACCGCCCGAGCGTGCCTCGGGGGGCAGCTCCGGAGCCAGGCCGGCCTCCGCCACGAGCACCCGCAGCTCCTCGAACGCCAGGTCCTGAGTCAGCCCCGCTTCGTGGAGGAGGGCCCGCAGCCCCATCTCCACCCGGTCCAGATCCGGCCGTGGGCCGGGGAGGTCCACCAGTATCTGCGCGAGCAGCGGGCGGAAGTCCGCGCCGACACCGTTCCAGTTCGGCGGGGTGAGCAAGGGCTCCTCCGGGTAGGGCGGCCTGCCCGTCAACGCGAAGAACAGCGTGGCGCCGAGCGCGTACACGTCGGTGGGTTCCTTGGCGCTGGGGAAGTCGTGAAGCTGCTCGTAGGACATGAACGGCTTGGTTCCCCATGCTTCACCGGGCCCGGTGATCGCCTGGCTGGTCCGTCGCTCGATGAGCGTGGCCAGTCCGAAGTCCAGGACGACCGGGCCGTCCGGGCCCAGCACCACGTTGTCCGGCTTGAGGTCCCGGTGCAGCAGTCCCGTGCCGTGGATGGCGCGCAGCGCGTCGGCCAGGTGGAGGCCGAGGGCGACGTACGGGCCCACGGAGAACGTGCCGGACTCCTTCACCATGTTGTGCAGCGACGGTCCCTCGATGTAGTCCATGGCGAACCACGGTTCCGCCGCGTCGGTGTCGGCCGCCAGGAGTGCCGGTACACGGTCGCTGACCACGGCCCGGACGGTGTCGATCTCCCGGTCGAACCGCTTCCGGGCCCCCGGCTTGTCCAGCAGATGCGGCTGGATCATCTTGACCACGGCGAGCCTCGGCTCAGCAGCGTCCGCGCCCTCGTCGGGCTCGACCAGGTGGTACGTCGCGGTCAGTTCGTCCGTGAGGCCGTCCAGCGGGATCCGGCGGGCCAGATAGGCCACGCCCATGCCGCCTTCCCCCAGCCGGGCGAGCAGTTCGAACGGCCCCAGCACACGCGGGTCTTTGTCGGCGTCCAGCGGCTTCATCGGAGCTCTCGTACCCCCACGCTCACGTCACGACCCCCCGGCCGCACTGCTGTCGATCAGTTTACGGGCAGTGCCAGGACAGGGGCGGTCGGTGAACGGCGGCAAGGCGCCTGTTTCTGCCCTGGCTTGAATCAACGGCTGACTGAACACTGGACGCTATACATGTGCACGCTGCGCGATCGGGTGTCATGTTCATACGGGGAGGAACGGCATGCGGGCCTGGGTGATACGGGCTGGAGAGAACGGCGAACGGGAGAACCTGGCCCTGGAGGATGGCGTACTCCTGGTCGCGTGGCAGGGGCTGGGGAACCTGACCACCCTCACCACCCGCGAGGAAATCAAGGCCGCCGTCGCAGCCGCCTACCCCGACGAAGGCCCCTACACGGTCGGTAACTGGACCGGTCAGCTCTACCGCTTCGTCCACGAGATAAAGCCCGAGGACTTCGTCGTCCTGCCGCTGAGATCGGGGCGCGTGGCTGTGGGCCGAGTCGTCGACGGCTACGAGTACCAGGCGGCTACCGCCGGCGATCCGCGTCACATTAGGCGGGTGGAGTGGCTGATCAAAGACATCGACCGGCAGTCGATTCAGCCCGACCTGCAGGACAGCATGGGATCGCTGCTGGCCGTCTTCGAACTCAGCCGGTTCGCGGCGGCGGAGCGCGTAGCCGCTCTGGCTGAGGGCAAGCCCGATCCGGGGCGGCCCGACGCCGATGAGTTCGCCGCTAGTCTGACGGAACCCACCAAGCTGTACGAAGAGGTGCGCCGCCGCGCCGCGGACGAACCGCTCGCGCTGTCCATCCGTGACTTCCTCGCCGTCTGGGGCGTCCAGCGCCGGTACCCGGCGGCCGTCGAGCAGATCAAGAACGATCTCGACCAGCGGGGCCTCGTGACCGTACCGCCCTTCACGGAAGGCAGCATCAACAGCAGGATCGCCGTACTGGCGGGCGGTGCCGAGCCCGACGCATCGGGAACGAGCGCCATGACCCGCTTCACGGACACCGCCGCGGTGCCGCGTGGTGACGTCGAGGCCGACGGCGAGGTCGAGACACAGACCGTCTCCTACCATGTCAGCAATCTCGAGTCGGCGAACCGCATGCCCGAGTTCGTAAGGGTGGGGGCCAGCCTCAAGAGCGCCATGACGCTCATGGTGCTGCGCGGTTACAGCCAGCTACCCGTCCTCGACGCGGGCGGGCGGCTGCGGGGCGTCGTCAGCTGGGAGTCGATCGGGCGCGCCCACATGGCCGATCCGCATGCGAGCCTCGAAGCCGCCACGGTCAGGGGCCAGGAGGCCGACCGTTCGGACGACCTGCTGGACTGGATCGGCACCGTCCAGCAGTCCGGGTACGTGCTCGTACGGGACCGCGATCACAAGGTCTGCGGCTTGGTCACGGCGGCCGATCTGACGGTTCAGTTCGGAACCCGGGTACGTCCCTTCGTGCTCGTCGAGGAGATCGAGCAGCGGCTGCGCCGGGTGGTCGACCGGTGCATCCCGCTCGACCTCATCCGCGCGGTGATTCCCGGCCGACGCGCTACCCGGGTGAACTCGGCTGCGAATCTGACCTTCGGAGCGTATGGGCACCTGCTCAAGGTGCCGGAGAACTGGGCCGCCCTGGACTGGGCCATCGACCAGGAGTACTTCCTGGCCGCGCTTGAGGAGTGCCGCCAGTTCCGCAACAGCCTGATGCACTTCAGCCCGGACCCCGTGACCGACGACCAGTTGCTGCCGGCGCAGGGTCTGCTCGAACTTCTCCGCTCCATGGATCCACAGAACTGAGACCGGACAGGGGGACAGCAGGTGGGGTGGCGCGAGGAGATCGCTACGGCCCTTGGGGAACTGTTGGCGATCTCGGGGGGTGCGGGCAAACGGCCGCGCTGGCAGCGGATCGGGCGTGCGGTCCGCACCGGGGAGGACGGCTGGTACGCGGTCGACGTACGCGGCTCGGACATCGGGCCGGACCAACTCGAAGGTCTGCGACTGGCGGGCCCCGAGTCGGACGGCATCGAAAAGAGTGGCTTCTCCGTCTCGGAGACGGTGCAGAACGGCTCTCTGCTCACCGTCAAGGTCGCCGAGTTCGCCGACGTCACGGACCCGTATCTGTAGATCCTCAAGCAGCCGCCGACGTTCCTCGTCGAGGCTCTGCGCGACGGCATCGCGGGGCTGGGCGAGGCCCCGCTTGCGAACGCCCTGGCCGGTGGCTCGATCGGCGGTACGTCCTCGGCCGACCCGAACCCCCCGGGGTTCCACCCCGCGCAGGCCGATGCCTACCGTGCCTGCTCGGCGAGGGTGTGCACCTTGTGTGGGGCCCTCCGGGCACCGGCAAGACGACCGTGCTGAAGCGCGCCATCGGTGACCTGCTCACCCGCGGCGACCGGGGCCTGCTGGTGTCCGCCACGAACATCGCGGTGGACAACGCCCTGTTGGGGGTGGTGAAGGAGAACCGGCACCAGCCCGGTGACATCGTCCGCGTAGGCCCTCCACAGTTGCGTGAGATCGCCGACAACCCCGAGGTGTCGTTGCCGCTCATGGTGCGCGAGCGCCTGGCAGAGACCGCCGAGCGCCGTCGCGGGGTCGAAGCCGCGCTGGTGGACATCAGGGCACGCGCGGCGGAACTGGCAGCACTGGACACCTCCCTCGTGCGCTTCGATCCGGCCGAATATTTCGACGCGTTGAAGATGCTGCGCACGCCCGGCCAGGACACGGCCTCCCTACGGACTCGGGCCGCGACGGCCACGGTCCTGTCGGACGAAGCCGTCGTCGCGGCCGAGGCGGCTGAGAAGGCAGCCGTGGCAGCCAAGCAGCGCCGGAAGGACGCGGAGGAATCACGCCTCAAGTGGGCCGAGGTCGGCACCCTGCGCGACCAACAGTCCCGCGTTCTCAGGGCAGCCGAGCGGAAAGAAGCCGACACCCTCATGACCGAGGACTACCTCCGGGATCTACGGGAGGAGCTGCGGCAACTTGACGAGAAGGGGTCCGTGGCGCGTTGGCGTACCCGTGACAAGCGGCAGGAACTTCGCGAGCAGTCGGCCATCACGGAGGAGGACGTCGTCCGGGAACAGCACGCCGCGCGAGCCGCACGCACCACCGCGAACGCTCACGTCACCGCGCTGGAGACACAGCTGACGGAACTGACAGCCAGCATCGCCCATACCCCGCAGCAGATCACCTCCCTGGAGCAGGAATTCGTTGCGGCACGGTCCGCTCACCGGTCGGCCCTGGATCTCGTCTCCGACCGCCGTGCGGAAGCAACCCGCGTCGAAATGGCCGTGACCCGCGCGCAGGAGGCGACCGCGCTCACGGCCCTCGCCGAGCAGCGGGGCTGGCCGGCCCAACACGCCCGTGCCGAGCGTCTACGACCGCGAGTCACCGCGGATGCCGCACAGCGCTCCTCCCTTGAGCAGAAGTTTCAGGAGCTCCAGGAGGAGTACGAACGCCTCGCCCGCAATGCCCAGGGCGAGATCATCAAGAGCGCCCGGCTGGTGGCGACGACTCTCGCGCGATTCCGGACCAACAAGGCGGTCTTCGAGGGCCCGTACGACGTGGTCCTCGTCGACGAGGCCGGCGCGGCCACGCTGCCCGAGGTGATCCTCGCGACGGCGAAAGCGACCCGCGCGGCCGTCCTGCTCGGTGATTTCATGCAGCTCGGCCCGGTCATCGAGGAGCAACTCAAAGACCTTGACCGCCCCGACGTCAAGCGCTGGCTGCTTCCGGACGTCTTCCAGCACTGCGGCATCCGGGACCCGGCAGACGCCCGGCGGCACCCGGCCTGCGTGACCCTGACCGAGCAGCACCGCTTCGGTCCGGCGGTGATGCGACTGGCCAACGCGATCGCGTACCGGGGAACTCTGCACGGAGGAAAACGGGTCTGTAAAGCGAGCGGGTCTTCCAAGATTTTCGTAGCGGGTGATCGCCGGGTTTGGCGGAGCATCAGCTGAGCAGGATGCGCTGGCGGAG
>NZ_JBEYVI010000016.1:0-209323 GCF_040643955.1 Streptomyces sp. NPDC047061 | reverse complement strand
CGTGCCCGGTCCGCCGGCCGACGGGACGGCGGTGGCCTTCGAGGCCGAGCCGGGCACCACCACCCTGGTGACCGGCCCCAACGGCTGTGGAAAGAAGGCCGAGCGGGCGGCGGGCGACGATCGTCACGGTCAGCGTGGTGACCCCGGCGATCCCGCCCGCGAGCAACGGGAGCGGGACCTTTCCGCTCACCGCGGCGAGCGGTCCGCTCGCCTTCGCGGCCTTCGCGGCCTTCGCGGGCGCCGTACTCGCCGCGGCCGTCGACGAGTTCTGCCCGGAGCCGGCGGACCCGGCGGAACCGGTGGACTTCGACTGCGGCAGGACGCCGACCTGGACACCGGAGCCGGCCGCGTCCTCCGGGAGGATCAGCGCGAAGCCGGGCTGCAGCTGGTCGGGGCTGACGAACACCGAGCCGTCCGGCAGCAGGCGCCCGCTGTTGAGCACCAGGATCTCCTCGAACCGGTTGCCGTCGCCGAGGGTGCGCTGGGCGATGTCGAAGAGCGTGTCCGGCTTGCCGCCGTTCTCCTGCGGCGACCTGACGACGTAGAACTTCGTCACGTCCTCGGCCAGCAGCACGTGGCCGGGCCGGGCCGGGACCGCCGCGTGGGCGGGCGCGGGCAGCGCCATCCAGGTGACGAGTGCCAGGGAGCACACCGCCATCGCCTGTGCGGTCCTGCGCTGCACGTCCGTCCGCCGGACCCGGACCGTCGTCGCCGGTGCGTCTCGCATCTTTCTCGTCCTCCTCCGTCAGGGCCGTCGACGCGCGACTGGGAGCGCGTCGGCCGTCACACGGGTGGATCGCCCGGTCGGTTCAAACTCGCTGAACCGTTCCCGGACCTGAGCCGTGCACAGGGCGCCGAAGAACGAGAAGCGGGGAGGCGCCGAGATGGCACGACGGCACACCACGGGCTGGGAGGTCCTGGGGTTCACCAACGACCCCACCCCCGGCGATCCGGAGGCCATCCGGACGCTGGCCGGCACGTACCAGGAACTCGGTGACGGGGCCGGTGAGGCCTTCGACCTGCTGAGCTCCGACGGGGCGATCCGGCAGGGCAAGGGCAAGGCGATGGACGCCCTGCGGGAGAAGATCAACAAGGATCTGCCGGGGATGCTGGCCAAGACCCGGGACTCCTTCCGGGACGCGGCCGAGGCGTACACGACGTACGCCGACACCCTGACGAACGCCCAGGACATGCTGGACCGGGCGATCGACGAGGGCCAGGAGGTGGCCGCGACCGCGAAGTCGGACGTACCGGCACTGGCCGCGGACGCCACCCCGGACCAGGTCGAGGCGCACAACACCCAGCAGGGTCAGGTCGACGAGGCGAAGAGCCGGCTGTCGGCCGCCGAGGGGCTGGGGCGGCAGGCGGAGCAGCTGCGGCAGGACGGGTCGCGGCGGGCCTCGGTCATCCTGGACGAGGCGGCGAACGAGGCGATCCCGGAGCGCGGTTTCTTCAAGAAGCTCGGCGACTTCCTCGCCGACAACCCGTTCATCGAGATCATCGCGGGCATCATCGTCGGGATCGTCGCCGTCTTCTTCCCTTTCGTGGGCGTGCTCCTCGGGGCGGCCCTGCTGGGCCTCTCCCTGATCCGGATGGCCTCCCAGGGCAAGTTCGACGTGGGAGACATCGTCATCGGCATCCTGACGCTGGTGCCCGGCGGTGTGCTGCTCGGCGCGCTCGGCAAGGCCGGCGGCACGGTGGCGAAGCTGGCGAAGATCGCCCCGTTCCTGGCCAAGCTGGGCAAGGGGGCCGGCACCATCTCCGCCACCCTGACGAAGATCATTCAGGGCTCCACCGCGTTCCGCAAGGTCATCGCCCCGCTGGGCAAGGGCCTGGTGGGGCTCGGCGAGAACCCGGCGCTCGCCGCCTTCGGCAAGGTCGCGGTCGACGTGGGCACCGAGTTCACCCTCGGGTTCGCGGCGTCGGGCATCACGGCGCTGGCCGACGGCAAGAAGTTCGACCTCGGGCCCGCCGCGATCGGCTCGCTGATCGGCGCCGCCTCCGGCGGTGCGCTCTCGCTGTTCGGCGGGACCAAGTTCGCCAACAGGTTCAAGGACGCCTTCACCACCGAGGGCAAGTTCAAGAGCAACATCGACAAGGCGTTCTCGCTGGAGAGCCTCGGCGTCACCAACGGCAAGTTCAAGCCCAGCGGCATCTTCCACGTGGACGGCAAGGGACTGCCCCAGAAGACCGGCTTCCACGGCATCAACGGCTCGACCGCCACGGACGCGTCCACCGGCGAACTGAAGACCAAGGTGACCACGCCGGACGGCACCAAGACCGAGGCCAAGGTCGTGCCGCCCGGCCCGAAGGACGTCGACGGGCCGCGCGGCGACGACCTTCCCTTCGCGCCGCCCGACGCGGACACCAAGACCAAGACCACCACCCCCGACGGCTTCACCTCGGAGACCAAGAACGGCGCGAACACCATCACGTCGCCGGTCGGGGACAAGGTCACCTCGGACGGCACGACGACCAAGATCGAGACCCTGCTGCGCGGCCCGGAGTTCGGGGAGAAGGCCCTCGACGTCGGCGCCGGGGAGTTCGCGGGGACCATCAAGGACTCCTTCGGCGGGCTCGGCGCGAAGGCGCCCACGATCGGCACCGAACTGTCGCCGAACGGCTTCAAGACCTCCGCCTCCTTCGGCGAGGTCGACCACCAGAACGGCGTCACCACCATCAGCACGCCCGGCGCGGACGGCAACGGCCCGACGCCCCAGTTCACGCTGAACGGCCACGAGATCAGCACGCCCGGCGGCGTCGGCGCCACCGACCGCCCGGACTTCGGCTCGGTGCACGCCCCCGGTATCTCGGTCGACCACCAGAACGGCGTCCACTCGGTCTTCACCACCCCGCACCCGGACGGCGGCACCCCTCCGGTCATCACCCACGATCCGGCCGACAACAGCATCGGCGTCAACCTCGGCCACGACACCACGATCACCGCGGACGCCGGTCACCTCGACAACGGGGTGTCCTTCCCGAGCGGCTCGCACGCCTCGGTCGACAACGCCGGCACCGTCCACGTGAACAACGGCGGTCCGGGCGGACAGGGCGTCACCGTGCCGCCCGCGCACTCCACCCAGCCGGTCACCGTCACCGACGGCGCCACCACGACCACCCTGCCGCGGGGCGGCGGCGCGACCGTCACCACACCCGGCGGGCCCACCACCACCCTCGACAACACCGGCTTCACCGTGCACACCGGGGGCGCCAACCCGGACACCGTGCAGTTCCACGGCGGCAACGGCAACGGCACGCTCGACGTGACCCCGGCCGGCGGGCACCCGGCGGTGACCGTGCATCCGAACGGCGACGTCTCCGTCGGCGGGATCAGGACCGACCACACCGGCGGCGGCAGCGCCACCAACGGCACCCACACGGTGGACTTCTCGCCGCACGGCGTCACCTTCAAGGGCGCGGACGGCCACGGATTCGGCATCAGCCCGGGCGGACGCTTCGACGTCGACGGCATTCACCACACCCCGGGCGGGGTCGTCACGGCCGGTTCGACCACGCTGCACAAGGACGGCTCCGCGGCCATCGCGCACGACGGCCAGAAGTTCGATGTCGGCCCCGACGGCCAGATCACCGTGACCCCGCCGAAGAGCGCCCCGAGCGCCGACGGCACCCCGGGCAAGGAAGGCGTCCCTGCCACCGGGGGCGTCCCGACCACCGAAGGCGTCCCGCAGCCCACCCCCGGCCACCCCGTCACCCTGGGCAACGCCACCATCAGCGTGGACGGCAGCGGCTCCCACACCGTCACGCTCACCGGCAAGAACGGCACCACCGTCTCGGTGAACAACGGCACGACCACCCTCGACCAAGGCCCCGTCCAGGTCAGTCACGGCCCGAACGGCATCACCGGCACCACGGGCGGGGCCCACCCCGTCCAGATCAGCCACGGGCCCGACGGCACCTCCACCGTCAGCCACGGCGGCACCACGGTCAGCACCGCCCCGAACGCCCCGACCACCGTCGGCCCGCACGGCGCCGTCACCCCGCCCGCGGTCACCGTCACCCCGCCGAAGGGCGGGAACCCGGTGCAGGTCACCACCGCCGACGGCAGCACCTCCACCCTGACCGGGAACGGCGCCCACACCGACGTGGGCGGCAACAACGCCGCGAACGCCACCGTCGGCCCGAACGGCGCCGTCACCACCTCGGCCCCGGCCGGCGCCCACACCACCGTCGACCACGGCCCGAACGGCACCGTCGCCACCGACAACGGCAGCGGCTTCGCCGTCGACAACAACGGCACCGTCACCGACGGCACCCTCACCGTCCACCCGGACGCCGACGGCCACGCCACCATCGCCAACCCCGCTGACGGCGGCGCCCAGGCGACCCTGAGCCCGAACGGGATCGACACCCAGGGCGTCAGCACCACGGTGAACGGCGACGGAGACGTCGTCCTCACCCACCAGCCGAACGGCGCGCAGTCGCCCAGCACCGCCACGATCGGCAAGGACGGCTCCCTCTCCGCCCAGGGCCCCGACGGCTCGATCGCCGGCCGCGGCCCGCGCGCCCCCCACGACCCCGCCGAGGGCGGCGGGGCCCCGGCCCCCGCGACCAGCACGACCGTCATCGGCGCGGACGGCAACGTGATCACCTCGAACGGGCAGACCGTCACCCACTCTGACGGCGGCTTCACCACCACGATCACCCACGGCCCGGGCGGCCCGACCACCAGCACCGTCCACGACAAGTCCGGCGTCGGCCACAGCATCGACGGCAACGGCCAGGCCACCGTCCACAACTCCCCGTCCGGCGCCGACATCGGCGGCAGCAACACCCAGGTCACCGTCCACACTCCGGCACAGGAGGGCTGGGGCCTGTTCGGCAGGCCCAAGACGACGGGCGGTGAGAACACCCTGTCCAACGGCCCGAACGGGCCCACCATCACCACCCACGGCGCCGACCCGATCGCCGAGCCCGGCAGCACGGTCGTGCACCACACCGCCGACGGCCACGAGGGCGAGTTCACCACCACCTACGGTCCGGCCCAGGGCACCTTCGGCCCCGGCGGCGTCCACAGCCTCGGCCCCTCCGGGACCCACGTGGACCCGGTCACCCATCAGCCCGTCGACACCGCGGGCCGCCCGATCGGCAACGGCCCCGGCCAGACCCCGATCAGCACCATCGACGGCAACGGCCACAGCGGCATCACCGTGAACGCGCCCGGCGGCGGCCCCACCGTGCACCACGAGGGCTTCCTCGGCGGCAAGACCACCGTCGACACCGGGAACGTCACCGTCACCAAGACCCCCGGCGACAAGGAGAACGCGGGCACCGCGGGCCAGAAGGCCGGAATCCTCGACGGACCGCACAACCCGCAGACCCAGACACCCCCGCACGGACCCGAGACCTTCACCGTGGGCGGCAACAACGGCGGGCCCAGCGTGGAGGTACCGGTCGGCAGCGGCAAACCCACCGTCCACGGCGGCCACTTCGACGTGAAACCGGCCGGCAACGGCGCCTTCGAGGTCTCCCTCCCCGGCGGCGGAGGCGGCCACGGCCCGGGCAGCACCGTCACCGTCGGCAAGGACGGCACCCTGTCCGGCCCGGGGGTGACCGCCGACGGCCCGCCGCCCGGCCAGCAGGGCCCGGCCGGACCCCCGCACGCCAAGCTCAGCAACGGCACCACCATCACCCAGGGCCCCGGCGGCACCACCGTCACCAGCCCGCACGGCGGCGCCACCGGCACCTTCGACCACGGCACCGCGACCACCCACGACCCGGCGAACGGGGTGACGATCACCCAGCACCCGGGCGGCAAGGCCACCTTCACCAGCACCGCGGGCGGCGACACCACCACCGTCCACGTCAAGAACGGCGGCGTGGACGGCACGGTCACCAAGCCCGACGGCAGCACCTTCAAGGTCGACGTGGGCACCAGCGGCGCCGCCAAGGTCAAGGACGGCAACGGCAGGACCGTCGCCGACGTGGACGCGGCCGGCTCCGTCAACGAACAGCACTCACCGGTCCACGAGTACTACTCGTACACCAGCGGCCCCACCTCGGTCACCGACCTGCGCGAGTACGGCTACCAGGCCGTCACCGGCGTCCTCAAGGGCGTCTTCAGCTCGGGCATCAGCGCCGCCTACGCCATCAACGACCAGCACGCCGACCCGCTCACCACCCTGGAGAACGCCGGCATCCGCCTCGGCAACGGCATCGGCAGCGGGCTCGCGAGCACGAAGCTGGAAAACACCCACATCTTCAAGACCAAGGGCCCCGAGACGGCCATCTCCAGCATCCCCACGAAGGTCCTCGGCGGCCTGAACAACAACGCCGACGTCGACCTCGCACATTCCAACGACGAAAAGCCCATCACCCTCTGAACCACTTCGGCTACCCGCGCGTGTGTAGGGCGCCGAACCGAAAAGGCAGAAAAGACAGAAGAGAAACGGGAGAAATTCCAATGGCCGACTACATCGTCAACGACGAGAAGACCGCCGCCTCCGCCGCCAGCACCATGAACGAGTACGACACCGCAGTGGCCCAGCTGGAGAAGATCGCGCGGGACCTCCACGCCCTGACGGAGGACGGCTACAACACCCCCGGTGCCAAGAAGTACTTCCTCCCCTTCGTGGACGAGTTCAAGCAGCACTACCAGCAGGTCGTCGACGGCCTGACGGGCATCTCCAAGTACGTCGACGGCGTCGGCAAGGGCTTCAACCAGCTCGACGACAGCATGGGCAGCAGCCTCAGCCAGTAGGTCCGGGCACACCGGCCGGGCCGGGTCCGTCCCCGCGGGCCCGGCCCGGCCCGGCCGCCGTCGACACCATCCCTCCCGCGTGCACCGAGGAGCACCGACCATGCGTGTGACCGTGACCGCCGTCGACCCGCAGCAGGGCCAGACCGCGGACATCATGATCGAGGCCGACCCGTCGGTTCCGGTCGGCGAGCTCGCCGAGGAACTCGGCCGGCGGCTGCGCGGCGGTGACCCCGACGCGCCCCCCGCCCTCTTCCACAGCGGCACCGAGCTGCCGTACGACCAGCCGGTGGGCGCCACCGGCCTGCGGGCCGGCAGCCTGCTGTCCCTGGACCGGCCCGTCGCCGTTCCCGGCCGGGAGCCGGACGGCGTCGTCGAGGTGCGCGCCGTCGGCGGCGCCGGCGCCGGCGCCGTGTTCCGGCTGCCGCCCGGCGACTACGAGATCGGCGCCGCCCACGCCTGCCGGATCCGGCTGACCGCCGACGGCCTTGCCGGGACGGCCGCCCTCCTCAAGGTCTCCGCCGTCGGTACCGCGACCGTCCGCTCCGCGCCGGGCGAGCAGGCCCTGCTCGACGACACCGCCGTACCGGACTGGGCCGACTGGCCGGCCGGCGGTGTCCTCAAGGTCGGCCCCACCCTGCTGGAGCTGACCGAGCCCACCCTGCCCGATGCCGCCCTCGTCCCCTCCGAGGACGGGGTCGGCCTCGACTACAACCGCCCGCCGAGGCTGCTGCCGCCGCCCGTGCAGAACCGGTTCAAGCTGCCGGTGCCGCCCGGCAAGCCGCCCCGCAGTAAGATCCAACTGCCGCTGATCTTCGCGCCGTTGGTGATGTCCCTGGTCTCCGTACTGCTGCTGCACAACACCCGGTTCCTGGTCTTCGGCCTGCTGTCCCCGGTCCTCGCCCTGGTCAACCAGCTCTACGGCAAGAAGCGCGGCAAGGAGAACCACCAGCAGCAGGTCGCCGAGTACGAGCGGAAGAAGGCCGAGCTGGAGGAGGAGGTGACCGCGGCGGTCCTCGCCGAGCAGCGGGCCCGCCGCGCCGCGAGCCCCGATCCGGCCAGCGCCCTGCTCATCGCCGCCGGGCCCCGCCTGCGGCTGTGGGAGCGCCGCTGGCGCGACGACGACTTCCTGCTGCTGCGCCTCGGCGTGGCCGACCGCCCGGCCTTCGTGGAACTGGAGGACCCGGCCCAGGCCGAGCACCGCCGCCGCCTCACCCGCACCACCCGGGCCGTCCCCGTCACCGTGCCGCTGCGCGCGGCCGGGGTCCTGGGAGTGGCCGGCCGGGACACGGCCGATCCGCTGGTGCGCTGGCTGACCGCCCAGGCGGCCACCCTGCACAGCCCCACCGACCTGCGGATCTGCGTCCTCGCGGGCAGCGGCGGCGAGGACCGCTGGTCCTGGGTGCACTGGCTGCCGCACACCGCCCCGCTCGGCGAGGACACCCGCAGCATGGTCGGCGCCACCGCCGAGTCCACCGGCCGCCGGATCGCCGAGATCTGCGCCGTCATCGCCGCCCGGCAGACGGCGGGGGAGAAGGCACCGCGCGGCGGCGCGGCCGGTGAGCCCGACGTCCTGGTCGTCCTCGACGGCGCCCGCCGGCTCCGTGCCCTGCCCGGCGTCATCCAGATCCTGCGCGAGGGCCCGGCCGTCGGCGTGTACGCGGTGTGCGTGGACGACGAGGCCCGGCTGCTGCCCGAGGAGTGCCAGGCCGTCGCCGTGGTCGGCACCGACGGCCGGCTGCGGGTCGAGCGGACCGGCGCCGACCCGGTGGACGACGTCCTGACCGACGCCCCGGGCCGCGCCTGGTCCATCGGCGTCGCCCGTGCCCTCGCCCCCCTGCGGGACGTCGGCGACGAGGCCGAGGAGAGCCTGCTGCCCGGCTCCGTCCGGCTGCTCGACGTCCTCGGCCTGGAACCCCCGGTCCCGGACGGGATAGCCGCCGGCTGGGTCGTGCGTGGCCGCAGCACCAGGGCGGTCCTGGGCGCCGGCGTCGACGGGCCGTTCTCCGTCGACCTCGCCGCCGACGGACCGCACGGACTGATCGCCGGCACCACCGGCTCCGGCAAGTCCGAACTGCTGCAGACCCTGGTGGCCGGCCTCGCCGTCGCCAACCGCCCCGACGAGCTGAACTTCGTGCTCATCGACTACAAGGGCGGCAGCGCCTTCGCCGAGTGCGAGGACCTGCCGCACACCGTCGGCATGGTCACCGACCTCGACACCCACCTCGTGGAACGCGCCCTGGTCTCCCTCGGCGCCGAACTCAGGCGCCGCGAGCACATCCTGGCCGCGGCCGCCGCCAAGGACCTGGACGACTACACCGACAAGCGCACCCGGCGGCCGGAACTCGGACCGCTGCCCCGACTGGTCCTGGTCATCGACGAGTTCGCCTCCATGGTCCGCGAACTGCCGGACTTCGTCAGCGGGCTGGTCAACATCGCCCAGCGGGGCCGCTCCCTCGGCATCCACCTGATGCTCGCCACCCAGCGGCCCTCCGGCGCGGTCACCGCCGACATCCGGGCCAACACCAACCTCCGTATCGCCCTGCGCACCACCGACACCTCCGAGAGCCGGGACATCATCGACGCCCCCGACTCCGGCCAGCTCTCGCCCCGCACCCCCGGCCGCGCCTACGCCCGGCTCGGCCACGCGGCCCTGCTGCCCTTCCAGACCGGCAGGATCGGCGGCCGCCGCCTCGACCCGGGGGCCGCCGACGACAAGCGCCCCGCGCCCGTCCTCACCGAACTCCACTGGGAGGAGCTCGGCGACCCGCTGCCCCGCGCGGCCGAGACCGAGCAGGCCGTGCAGCCCGTCACCGACCTGTCCGTGCTGGTCGAGGCCGTGCGCGGGGCGGTAGAGCAGCTCGCGGTGGAGCCCCCGCGCCGGCCCTGGCTGCCGCCGCTGCCCGACTCCCTCGACCTGGCCGGCCTGTCCACGGCCTTCGCCGCACCGGGGCACCTGCCCGCGGTGCCGTACGGCCTGGTGGACGTCCCGGCCGAGCAGGCGCAGCGCGAACTCGTCTTCGACCTCGACCGGATGGGCCACCTGCACGTCATCGGCTCGCCGCGCAGCGGCCGTTCGCAGACCCTGCGCACCCTGGCCGCCGCCCTGGTCCGGGCGCACGGCACCGCCGACCTCCACCTCTACGGACTGGACTGCGGCAACGGCGCCCTGCAGGCCCTCACCGGACTGCCGCACTGCGGTGCGGTGGTGGACCGCGGCGAGGCCGAGCGGGTCGTACGGCTGACGAACCGGCTCACCACCGAGGTGGCCCGGCGGCGCGCGCTGCTCGGCCGGCACGGCGTCGCCGACCTGACCGAACTGCGCCGGAACCTGCCGGAGGAGGAGCGACCCGCGCACATCGTGCTCCTGCTCGACCGGTTCGAGGCCTTCGAACGGGAGTACTCGGCCTTCGACCAGGGCAGTGTGCTGGACGCCATGGTCCTGCTGATGCGCGAAGGGGCCGGCGTCGGCGTGCATCTGGTGATCTCCGGCGACCGGGTGCTCGGCCAGAGCCGGTTCTCCGCCACCACCGAGGACAAGCTGGTGCTGCGCCTCAACGAGCGCAACGACTACTCGACGGTCGGGCTGACCGTGCGCAACGTCCCGGAGGACCTGCCCGCAGGCCGCGCCCTCCAGCCCAAGGACTCGACGAGCGCCCAGATCGCGCTGGTCGACGGCACGGACCCGAGCGGCGCCGCCCAGACCCGCGCCCTGGCCGCACTGGCCGAGCGCAGCACGCAACGGGACGCCGGGGTCCCGGCGGAACGGCGGCCGTTCCGGGTGGACGTCCTGCCCGACCGGCTCGGCTTCGAGGAGGCGCTCTCGCGCAGGCCGAAGCACGTCTCCCCGCTGTGGGCGATGGTCGGCGTCGGCGGCGACGAACTCTCCGCCCAGGGCACCGACCTCTCCCAGGTCCCGTCCTTCGTCATCGGCGGGCCGCCGCGCTCCGGCCGCAGCACCGTGCTGCTCACCATGGCCCGCTCGCTGCTCGACCTGGGCACGAAGATCCTGGTGGTCACCCCGCGCACCTCGCCGCTGCGGGGGCTCGCCGGACACCCCGGCGTGGTCGGGCTGTTCACGGACGCCGACGTCGAGGTCGCCGACTTCCGCGCCGCGCTCGGCAAGGTGGACTCACCGGCCGGCGCGATCCTGGTCGACGACGCCGAACTGATGATCAACTCGGAGCTGGACAACGACCTCGCCTCGCTCGCCCGGGGAAGTGCCGGTGACGGCTGGGGCCTGATCGTGGCCGGCAACAACGAGGTGCTGCTCGGCGGCCTGTCCGGCTGGCAGTCCATCGTGCGCCGCAACCGCTGCGGAGCCCTGCTCTCGCCACGCTCGGCCAGTGACGGCGAGCTCGTCGGCGCCCGCCTGCCGCGCGGCCTCATCGGTCAGGACAACGAACCGGGCCGGGCCCACCTCCAGGTCGGCGACGGCCGCTTCCTGACGGTCCGGGTACCGAAGACCACGATCGACTGACCGCCCCCCCCGTACGACAACCGGCCCCCGGTCCCTTCGACCGGGGGCCGAGCCCTGTTCCGGCAGCGCCCCGAAGGGGCGCGGGGAACTGCGCGACCAGCCACGACGACGCGGCAGACGTACGGGTACCCGTACGCGCACACGCGAAAGGGCCCGGCCGTCCTGGTGACGGCCGGGCCCCTTCTCGCGCGCGGTCAGCCCGCGGTGGCGGGTACCGGTGCCTGCTCGCCGAAGGCGAAGGTGCCCGTGATGGCGTCGAACAGGTCGTACAGCTGGTCGGCCACCGGGAGGTTGGGGCTGAAGCAGGTGATGATCAGCACCTTCGCGCTGCCGGGCACCGGCACCACGGTGTGCATCACCACCACCTTGTACGACACCCCGCCGCCGATCTCGCTCTCCTCGATACCGACGAGCCGCCCGACCGGCCCGATCCCCGGGAGCGTCTCCGTGGTGAAGGTGCGGGTCGTACCCTCGGCCTTGCGGTCGCCGGAGGCGGAGAACTGCCTGGCCAGGCCCTGCGCGGAGAAGTCCTCGCCGGGCGGCGGCGTCAGGTTGAACACCATCAGGCCGGCCATCAGCAGGCCGTCCTCGTACATCGTCGTGGTGCCCGCGGCGTAGACGGCGCCGCGCCGGCGGGCCCCCTCCATGATCCGCCGCGCGTTGCGGAAGGCCTGGTTGACGGCGTCCCGGGTCGGCTTGTCCGGGGTCTGCCGCAGCATCTCGGCACGGCGCTCGGCCAGCGTGTCGCCGCCGAGGTCGTACTCCGTCCAGTTCTCCGGAATGGAGATCCCGAAGGTCTGCGAACCGTTGGTCATGGGACCGTGCTCCTTGGGTCGTCCGGCCGTCGCCGTCTCAGGACTGTTTTCCGTCGGTGTTCTGGAGCTGCGAGCCCATCTGTTCGTCGGCGTCCGCGAACGCCTTCACGATGGCCTCGCAGGCGTCCTGGAGGTCCTTGCTGTTCCGCTTCAACTGGGTGCGCCCGTCACCCCACTTCTTGTCGAAGTGGGAGCCGGCGTCCACCAGGGGCCGGCCCACGGCGTCGGCGTCGAAGCCCGTGGACCTGGTCTCGATGAGCTCGGTCACCCGGCGCAGCAGTGTGCCGAGGCGCTCCACCTCGTCTCCGGGCATGTCGATCTCGGCCATGGGGCTCCTCTCCGGGGGCGGTGTCGGGCGGGCGTGTCGTGCCTCGCTCCAGGAACGCCCCGATGGCCGGGGCGGTTCAACGCGAGCGCGCGGCAGAGGCGCGAGCCTCAGGCGCCGTTGCGTACGAGCTTGCCGTCCGCCCCGACCGCGAACCACTGCCCGTCCAGGCCCTGCCCGTTGACGTCCCCGGGTGCCGCGTCGCCGACGTAGTAGTAGAGCGGCCAGCCGCCGTACGTCGTCTGCACGGCCCCGCCCGACTTCCTGGCCTCCCGGATCAGCGAGGCCCGGACGCCCTTGCCTGCGGTCGCCCTGGCGTCGCCGGTCAGCGCGGGCCACACGGCGATGCACTTGGCGTCGCAGTTGCTCGCGCCGTCCTTGTCCTCGGTGAAGGCGTACAGGGTGCGGCCCTCGCCGTCGACGAGGATGGACCCCAGGCCGGAGTCCTCGACGGCGATGGCCTCGCTCTTCCCGGCCCCCTTCGCGGTGCCGTCGGTGTCCTTGCCGCCACTGCAGGCGGCGAGCGCCAGAGCCAGCGGTATCGCGATCAGAGCCGTCCGTGCGCGCATGGTGGTGACCTCTCTCAGCAGTGAATCGGAAGGGGTCGCGTCCCCGCGTCCCACACGTGCCGAGCGGGTTTCCGGTTCAGTTTTCTCCCACGGTTGTGACCACGGTTCCGAGTACATCTCCGACTGCGGTTCCGAATTGAACCGCCCTCGGCGCCCACCCGTGATTCGGGCATCACATCGGACCGAATTCCCGGACGGACGGAGAAAAGGAAATGCGCAAGCTGTCTCTCACGGTGGCGGTCGCCGTGCTCGCCACCGGTCTGGGCGCCACCTCCCCGGCGCTCGCCCACGGCGGCCACGGCACCGCCTCGGCCGCGCCGGCCACCGCCGTCCCGGCGACCGAGCCCGCCGTCTCCCTCATAGCCCAGCTCTCGGGGGACCAGGAGATCCCGGTCAAGGGCGGTCCCGCGGTGGGCGATCCGGACGGCAGGGCGGTGGCCCTGGTCAAGGTCAAGGGCGACCGGATCACCTTCGCCCTGTCCTGGAACGGCATCGACCGTCCGACCCTGGGCCACATCCACCAGGGCGCCGCCGGCACCAACGGCGACGTGAAGGTCGGCCTGTTCACCACCCAGATGCCGTCCACCGTGCAGTCCGCGGCCGGCCAGACCTCGGTGACCGACGCCGGGCTCGCCCGTCAACTGCGCACCGACCCGGGCGACTTCTATGTGAACCTGCACACCGAGGAGTTCCCCGGCGGCGCCGTGCGCGGCCAGCTGCGGCCGCTCGCCAAGTCCGTCAACCCGCTGAGCATCATCCGGGGCGGGAAGCTGCGCGCGCTCGCCGACGGCAGCCAGGAGGTGCCGACCGCGGACCCCAGGCGGGTCGGTGACCCGGACGGCCACGCCGTCACCTTCCTGTACCCGGGCGCCCGGGGACAGGTCGGCTACTCGCTGGCCTGGGTGAACATCGGCGCCCCGCTGGCCGGCCACATCCACCAGGGGACGCTCGGCCACAACGGCGACGTGAAGATCCCGCTGTTCGTCACCCCGGTCCCGCAGCACGTCTTCGCCATCTCCGGCACGGTCGGCGTCCAGGACCCCTCGGTGCTCGCGCAGATCAAGAAGAACCCGACGGGCTTCTACTCCAACCTGCACACCAGCGAGTTCCCCGACGGAGCGGTCCGCGGCCAGCTCTTCAACTGACCCGTGGTTCAGCCGAGTCGGGCGCGCAACTGACCCGCCGTTCAACAACCGGCCATGGTTCGGCGAAGCTGGGTAGAGATTTCGTCATAGTCCAAGCCTGAACTTGAATTGGTCTGGACAACACTGTCACTCTGCTCGCGTGTGGATCCGACTCTTCCGCCTGAGAGCCCGTCTACTCCGAATCCTCGTCCCCGCAGCGGTCGGCGTCTCAGCCGTCATCGGGGCCGGCGTCATCGCCGCCGGCCGGCCCGCCGTGGCCCTGGGCGCACCCGCCGCCGACCGCTACGTGGACATCGCCTCGGTCCCGCGGGCCGTACTGCCTGCCATCGGACCGGACGCCGCCACCGGCACCTACACGGAGAACTGCGGCCGCAATCTCGACGCCCACCGCAACGCCGACAACCTCGTGGTCTCGCCGGGGGTCACGGGCTCGGCCCACCACATCCACGACTACGTGGGCAACGTGTCGACCAACGCCATGTCCAGCAACACCGAACTGGCCGCGGCCCGCACCACCTGCGTCGGCGGCGACCGTTCCACGTACTACTGGCCCGTGCTGCGCCGGCTGGACCGCATGGGCACCGACATGCACGCGGTCGGCGGCGGTCTGGACGACAACATGGGCCAGATCCTGACGCCGTCCTCGGTCGTGATCGAGTACCGCGGCAACCCGGTGAGCAAGGTCGTCGCCATGCCCCGGTTCCTGCGCCTGGTCACCGGCGACCCGGTGGCGCTCTACACGGGTGGCGCCAACGTCCATGCGCAGTGGGGCTGTTCGGGCTACCAGGACCGCTTCACCACCAAGTACGCGGTGTGTCCCGAGGGCAGCGGACCGACCCGCACCCTGGACTTCCCCAGCTGCTGGGACGGCCTGTCCACCGACAGCCCCGACCACCGTACCCACGCCGTGTTCCCGACGGCCGACGGCCTCTGTCCGCACGCCACCTTCGCCATCCCGCAGTTGCGCATCACGCTCACCTACGCGGTGCCGGCCGGCGTCCGCTACGCCGTGGACTCCTTCCCGGAGGAGAAGCGCGACCCGAGCACCGACCACGGCATGTTCATCGACGTCATGACCGACCGTCAGACGGCCACGCTGGTCAACTGCCTCAACGAGGGCAGGCACTGCCGAGCGGCCTGACCCGGGCCGACGGGAGCGTGGAAAAAGTCCGAACCAGATCGAACCGGCTCCGGCTGCCATCCGTGTGTGACGCGTCAGCCCAGGAGAGGACGGGAGAAAGTGGATGGCGGCGCTGTGGTCCCGCGCGCGGGACAAGCAGAGAACGAGCGACGAAGTGCTCATCCGGTCCTTGTACGAGGAGCACGGCAGAGCCCTTCTCGCCTATGCCCAGCGGCTCACGAACGACCACGCCGCGGCTGAGGACGTGGTCCAGGAGACCCTGATCCGCGCCTGGAAGAACCAGGAGTCACTGCTCAACGGCAAGGGATCGGTGCGTGGCTGGCTGCTGACGGTGGCCCGGAACATCATCACCGACCGCTACCGCGCCAAGGCCGTGCGGCCGACCGAGGTCGCCGAGTCGGTGGCCACCACCCCGGTGGAGAAGGACCACGCGGACGGCGTGGTGGACTCGATGCTCGTGATGGAGGCCCTCGACCGGCTCTCCCCGGACCACCGGGACGTGCTCAACGAGATCTACTTCCAGGGCCGCAGCGTCGCCGAGGCCGCCGAGTCTCTCGGAATACCTCCCGGTACCGTCAAATCCCGATCACACTATGCCCTGAGACAACTGAGGGACCTGTACAGGGACAGACCCACGACAGCGAAGCTCGTCGCGCTGAAGGAGGTGGCGGCATGAGCATCAAGGAACACGACAGCGCACTGCTCGGCGCCTACGTCCTCGGCACGCTCGACGAGCAGGAGGTGCGCGCCGTCGACGAACACGTCGCCTCGTGCGACAGATGCCGCGAAGAACTGGACGGATTGCGGGAGATGGAGTCGGCACTCGGCGAAGTGCCACCCGAGGCGTTCCTCGACGGTCCGCCGGAGGGCGGCGATCTGCTGCTCCAGCGCACGCTGCGGCAGGTGCGCAACGAACGTGACGGCGAGGTCCGCCGGCGTGGCACCGTCCTGGCCGCGGTGGCCGCGGTCGCGGCGGCGGCCGTCCTCGGCGGCGGGGTGCTGATCGGAAAGAGCATGGGCGGGACCACCGGCGAGGTCGCGGACCCCCCGCAGTCCTCGATCTCGGCACCTGCCACCCTGCCCCCGGCCGGCACCAGGACGGCCTCGGGCACCAACACCGCGACCGGCAGCCGGATGACGGTCCGGGTGACCCCGGCCACCTCCTGGGTCCGGGTGAACGCCTCGGTGGCCGGCATCCCGGTGGGCGAGCACTGCCGCCTCATCGTCGAGCGCAAGGACGGCCGCCGGGAGATCGCGGGCAGCTGGGTCGTCGCCGACGAGGACAAGGGCGCCAACCTCGACGGCTCGGCGGACGTCCCGATCGACGACGTGGCCAAGATCGTGGTCGAGAACACCGAGGGCAAGGAATACGTGTCCCTGAAGATCTGACACGCCGTCTCCTCCCCGGCACCACCTCAGCACCCGGCGGTACGGCCGCGCACTCACCCCGCGCGGCCGTACCGCCGGTCTTTGCATGTCCTGACCTCTACCGGCTTCACGCCTTCGCGGGCCGGAGAGGCTCGGACGCGCCCTGTCAGGGGCGCGGGGAACGGCGCGGTCCACCCCCACCGGCCTGCCCGCCGAGTGACAACCCCAGCCCGCCCCCGACGCCACCCGACTCACACCTGAAAGCGACCCGTCGGCGCCAACACCCTCCGCTTGCGCCCCCGTACCGCGAACCCCAGCGCGAGGTCGGCCGCCCGCCCCACCCCGTCGCCCTCCGCCCGCACCGCCCGCCCGAGATCCCGCGCCGCCTCCACCACCCGGCGTTCCCCCAACCGCTGCAGCGCGGCCCGCACTTCGGCCGCGTCCAGGCTGTGCCGCGGCAGATGCAGCCCCACCCCCCGCCGCCGCACCAGCTCGCCCCACATCGGCTGGTCGAGCGTCCCGGACACCACGAGCGAGGGCACCCCGGCCCGGACCACGGACCCGGTGGTCCCGGCGCCGCCGTGGTGCACGGCGAGCCGGCAGCGGGGGAGCAGCGCGGTGAGGTCCGCGCCCTCCAGTACCCGGACCCGCGTCGGGTCACCGACTGCGTCGGCGGGCAGTACGGCCCAGCCGGCGGTCACCACCGCGCGCAGCCCCAGCTCCCCGGTGGCCCGCTCGACGGTGGCGAGAACGGCCGCGGGATCGGCCGGCGGGGTGCTCCCGAAGCCGAAGTAGACCGGGGCCTCCCCGGCGTCCAGCCAGCTCTCCAGCCCGGCGTCCAGGCCGTGCTCGGCCGCCGCCGCCCGGTCCTCGCCGGTCAGTTCCAGCCACCCTGCGAACGGGCGGTACGCGGGCCACTCGATGCCCGGCACCAGCAGCCCGCTGTAGCCCTGGATCTCCAGCGCGCCCAGCATCCGGGCGCGCAGCGGGGAGGAGAGATCCGTGGGAGCCAGTCCGAAGGCCTCGCGGAGCCTGTTGACGCCGTCCCGGCGCGACTGCCAGGCGGCGCGCTCGTAGTCGAGGTGCGTCTTCCGGTCGGCGCCGGGTTCGGCGCTCGCCCGGCTGGTCACGAACGGGTTCGGTACCGCGTCGTTGGCCCGCACGGGGAACAGGTGCAGCAGGGTCAGCGGGATCCGGCGGGCCTCGGCGATCAGCACCGCGACGTCCTCGGTCAGCGAGCCGGAGACGACGAGGTCGGCGCCTTCGCAGGTCCGGTACAGGGTGCGGGCGATGTCGGCGGTGTGGGCCGCCATCACCGTGCGCAGCCCGGCGAGGAACTCCGCGCTGTCGCCGGAGGTGGCCCAGCTCCGGTCCGGTGCCGGGGAGGTCAGGAACTCCCGCCAGTCCACCGGCAGTTCCACCAGCTGCAGGCCGGCGGCCCGTACCATGCCGCTGAACCCGGCCGGGACCGCCAGCACGGGCGTGTGCCCGCGCCGGACGAGCTCCCGGCCGAGGGCCACCAGTGGCTGGACGTCGCCGCGGGTGCCGTGGGTCGTCAGGACGATACGCAGAGCCTTCATGGTGTGGTCACCTTCCGTGGATTCCCCCGTCACGGGAGCGTGGCCACAACACGACGGGCGGCCGGGTGCGGTTCGGCTCTTCCGTGGTGGGACAAACCACAGCGACCGGCGGGAACCAGATCCGTGCATGGCGCGCAGGGGTCCTCGCAAACCTCTGTCGGGTAATCGTCACCCCCTGTTTACGCGTGTCAAATTTAACGACGAAAGATAAGTCCTGAAAATTGACGGGCGTATGCCCGGAAAGCTGTCGGGGCTCGCCCGGATGCACCCCGGAGGGCTTCTCTCATTTCTTGGGAAACGCACAGGAAAGATTGCGTCGAATGCTCGCAGAGCGTGCACCCAATGTCCGAAATGCCAATAAAAGGCCAGGTCAAAGTGGTGGACGTGATGGTTCCGGTCGACGTTGACAATGGACTGGACCACCCGTAAGTTCTTGAGTGTGCAACAACGCCTGGCTGGTCATTCGCCGGCGTGATCGGTCTTTTGGTGTACCCCTGTTCCCCCATTGCAGGACGGCCCAATGACGTTCGTCATCGCACAGCGAAATTCACTGCTTTCCGGTCTTCGGGATCTCTACGAAAAAGATCAGGACCGGCTTCTCTTCACCTTTGTCGACGACCATGGCGAGGACGCCGAGACCCTCCGGGCCTCGGAACTCGCCGAAGCGGTCGACGACATCGCCCGCTCCCTGTCCTTATGGGGACTGGTCCCCGGAGACCGGGCGGTGCTGGTCTATCCGCCCTCGCTCGACTTCGTGAAGGCCTTCATGGGCTGCCTGGCGGCCGGCGTGCTGCCCGTGCCCGTCTACCCCCCGAACCCCTTCCGGCTCAGCCGGGACCTGGCCGGCTTCACCGCGATCGCCGAGAGCTCCGGTGCCAGGGCCGCCCTCACCAACGGCCTCTTCGACCGCACCCGCCGGACCGCCTCGGTCGGCCGCCTGCTCGGCCGCTCCGAGCAGGCCTGGCCCCGCATCCCCTGGTACCGCACCGACCGCCGCCCCGCCCGCCGGAACCGCGCCGCCTGCGACCCCGACGCCTGGTACCGGCCCGCCGACCCGGGCGAGACCGCCTTCCTCCAGTACACCTCCGGTTCCACCGGCACCCCCAAGGGCGTGATGGTCACCCACGGCAACCTCGTCCACGAGATCGCCGCCAACGTCACCGACCTGCGCCTGAACGACGACACGAGGGGCGTGTTCTGGCTCCCCCAGTACCACGACATGGGCCTGATCAACGTCATCCTCAGCACCGCCGTCGGCAACTCGGCGACCCACATCCTGTCGCCGCTCACCTTCCTCCAGCGGCCCTGGATCTGGCTCGACGTCATGTCCCGGGTCCGCGCCACGATCACCTCGGCGCCGAACTTCGCCTACGAACTGGCGGTCCGCAAGACCACTCCCGAGATGCGCGCCGGCTGGGACCTCTCCACTCTGGAGATGGCCGTCACCGCGGCCGAGCCGATCCGCACCCGCACCGTCCGCGGCTTCCTCGACGCCTTCGCCGTCACCGGGATCCGGCCCGACGTCTTCTATGGCGCCTACGGCCTGGCCGAGAACACGGCGAGCGTCACCAACCGCGGCCAGGGCGTGCTGCGGCTCGACAAACAGGCCCTCGCCCGGGGCGAGGCGGTCCCGGTCGAGACCGATATGGCCCCGGTCGAGGGCGACGTGGTGCCCGCCGCGGAGAATCCGTACGCCCCCGGGCGGTCCGTCGAGTACTACGGCTGCGGCTTCTCCAGCAAGCCGGGGGACCGCATCCGGATCGTCGACCCGGAGACCGGCGCCCCCTGCCCGCCCGCGCGGGTCGGCGAGATCTGGGTGCGGTCCTCGACCACCGCCGCCGGTTACTGGAACCGGCCCGAGGCGACCCGCGAGACCTTCCACGCCACCGTCACCGGCGACGACGACCCGACCGGGTACCTGCGCACCGGCGACCTCGGCTTCCTGCACGAAGGCCAGCTGTTCATGACCGGCCGGATCAAGGACCTCGTCATCATCCGGGGCCGCAACGTCTACCCCTCCGACATCGAGGACAGCGTCCGGGAGTGCCATCCGGACGTGCGGCCCGGCGGCGTCGTGGCCTTCGCCCTCGCCCCGGACGAGACCTTCCCCGGGGACGTCCCCGGCGACGGCGTCACCGAACGCCTCGTCGTGTTCGCCGAGACCGGCCGCAAGCGGATCGACGCCGGCCTCGCCGCCGAGATCTGCGCCACCGTCCGCAAGTTCGTGTACGCCGACCACCAACTCGACTGCCACACCGTCGTGCTGGGCCGCCCCGGCCTGGTCCGCAAGACCACCAGCGGCAAGGTACGCCGCCGGGTGTGCAAGGCGGCCCTGCTGGGCGGCGAGATCGACCGCGAGACCGGCACCCTCCTGGTGTCGGTACAGGAGGCCGGCACCGCCGGCCGGCCCACCGAGGAATCCTCATGAACCCCGAGCACGGCCTGATCCTTGCGACGGGCCCCCACGACCCGCGCCTGTACGACGTAGACGACGACTTCCGGCGCGTCCTGATCGACCTGTCCGCGCTCACCGTGGCCTCCGCCGGCCGCCGCGACCGCTTCTTCCACGCCACGTCGACCGCGGCCCGCGGCACCCTCACCGTGCTCGACGCCCCCCGGCTGCCCGCCCACGGCTTCCTCCGTCCCGGCCGCCGCTTCCCGGTACTCGCCCGCTACAGCAACTCCGTCGGCACCGACGACGTCAAGCCGACCGTCCGGGGCCTCACCCTCCGCCTCCTGGAGGACGGCACCGGCCACACCGGACTCCTCGACCTCACCTTCAACACCGGCCCCACCTTCTTCGCCTCCACCGCCGAGATCTTCCGCCGCACCTTCGGCACCCCCGAGGAACGCGCCGCTGTCATCGGCGAGCGGCCCGCGGTCCGCTCGGTCATCTGGAACAACATCCGCACGGCTCAGTGCTATGTCACATACGACTTCTACTCCCAGGTGCCGCAGGGCTTCGTCGCCGCGGACGGCCGTCAGTGGCTCATCCGCTTCCGGGTGTACCCCGTCCAGGAGCCCCTGGTGCGGGGTGACTTCGACCACGGCGACCTGTGGTGGCCGCCGGACGCCCCGAACGAGATCCCCCGCCCGGCCGGCGACACCCGTGAACCCGCTCTCCTGCGCGACGAGTTGCAGACCCGCCTGCGCACCACCGGCGTCCGCAACGTCGTCCAGGCCCAGCTCCACCCCCTGGACGGCGACCCCGGCACCACGGAGACCGCCCTCGACCCGGCCCGCGCCTGGCCCGAGGACCGCTGCCCCTGGTTCGACCTCGCCGACCTGCGGCTGGACGCCCCCGCCGACGCCGAGGACGTCGACCGGACCGCCTTCGACCCCGCCCTGGCCCCGCCCGACCTGGGCATCGCCCTCGCCCGCTCCCCGCACACCACCGCCTCCCTGAACCACCTGCGCGCGCTGGTCTACCGGGCCGCCTCCCACGCCCGCCGCGGCGAACCCCAACCACCTGAGCTGGCAGCGCTGTTGAGGCCTGTCCGGCCGAACCCCACGGGCCCCCGCCGGGTCGTGGTGGTGGGCGCCGGACCGAGCGGCCTGACCGTCGCCCGCGAACTGGAGCGGGCCGGCCACCGGGTCACCGTCCTGGAGGCCGCCGACGCGGTGGCCGGAAAGTGCGAGAGCGTGGAGATCGACGGCCACGCCTACGACCTCGGCGGCCACATCTGCACCAACCAGTACGAGCGGGTCGCCGAACTCGTCACCGAACTGGGCGTGGCCACCGAACCGACCACGCCCTACCGGATCCTCGACGTCCCCAGCGGCACGACCACCCCGCAGGACACCTCCTTCTTCCGCAGCGACACCTTCCGCCGCTACCAGGCGCTGCGCGCCCAAGAGTTCCCGCACATCGGCGAACCCGGCCTCGCGCACTCCGCGAAGGCCCTCGCCGCCCCCGTGCGGGAGTGGCTCGCCGAACACGGTCTGGAAGCCATGGCCGCGTCCTTCGGCACCGGCTGCACGGCGGCGGGCTACGGCTACCTCGACGACGACCTGCCCGCCCTCTACTTCGTCAAGTACGCCGAGATGACCGGGCTGCTCGGCAACAAGCCCGAACTCCTCGGCCACCCGGGCGCGTTCACCGTCAAGGGCGGATTCGCCACCCTGTGGCGGCGGGCCGCCGAGGAACTGCGGGACCTGCGGCTCGGGGCGCGCGTCGAGTCCGTCCAACGGCACCCGGGCGGTGTACGGGTGCGCACGGCAACGGAGTCGATCGAGGCGGACGACCTGGTGCTCACCGTCTCCCTGGACCGGGCCCTGCCGTTCCTGGACGCCACCGACGAGGAGCGTGCGCTCGCCGCCCGGATCCGGGACCGCGCGTACCACACCACCGTCGCCACCGCCTCCGGCCTGCCCGACGCTGCCTTCCACTTCCTGAAGCAGCACAACGACAGCCGGGCCGCCACCGGCCACTGCGTCGCCTACCACCACCGCTACGAGGACAGCGACATCCGCACCTTCTACTCCTACGGCCGCCCCGACGACGTCGCCGCACTGCTGTCCGAGGACGTCGCGGCCCTGGGCGGCCGCCTGGAGGAGGTGCACCTGCGGCGTGCGTGGGCGTTCATGCCGTACTTCGGCACCGACGACCTGCGAGACGGCGCCCTGGACCGCCTGGAGGCGCTGCAGGGCCGCCACCACACCTACTACGCGGGCGGCCTGCCCTCCTTCGAACTGGTCGAGTGCGTCGTCGCCCAGGCCCAGGAGCTGGCCCGCCGGCACTTCGCGGCCCCGGCCCGCACCCGCACCGCCCCCGACAGCGCCGCGACCGCCGCCGAGTCCGCCGCCGGGCCGTCCGTGACCGCCGTACGCGACTGGCTGGTCACCCACATCGCAACCGAACTCCAAGTGAGCGCAGCCGAGTTGGACACCAGTCGGCCGCTGGAGGAGTACGCCCTGGCATCGCTGTCCGTGGCGGCCCTGCAGGCCCGGCTCTCCGACTGGCTGGGCTACCGCATCCCGCACACCCTCTTCCTGGAGGTGCCCACCATCGACGCCGCGGCCCGGTTCCTCGCGGAACCCGAACCCCACCCGGCGGACGACATCCCGCCCGCCACCCACCTCGTCCCCCTCAACACCCCCCGGCCCTTCTTCTGCGCCGGCGGACTCGGCGGCTCCGCGCTCTACCTGACCTCGCTGGCCCGCGCGCTCGGCGACGGCCGTGCCTGCCACGCCTTCGAGATCCCGGGCCTGGACGGCAAGGAGGAGCCCCTGGACGACATGGAGGAACTCGCGGCCCTCTTCGCCGACGAGATCCAGCGCGTCCAGCCGCACGGCCCGTACCTCCTCGGCGGGCACTCCTTCGGCGGGATGGTCGCCTACGAAGCGGCCCGGCTGCTGCGCGAACGCGGCGAGCCGGTCCACCGGGTCGTCCTCTACGACACCTACGTCCCGCTGCCCGGCCGGGGCGCCCCCGCCGACGACGACCTGCGGGCCGTCGAGGAACTCCTCGCCCTGCGCCACATGGTCTGCCTCGCCCTGGACACCTGCGGATGCGGCGTCGACCGGTCCCGGCCGCTCGGCGACCAGGGCGCGCGGATCGCCCGCGCACTCGGCGCCCGCGACCCGGAGACGTACGAGTCGCACCTCGTCAACCTGCTCGCCACCTACCAGGCGGGCCTGCGCGCCTTCGCCCTGTACGAGCCCGGGCCCTCGGACCTCTCGGTGGTCCTGGTCAAACCGGAGGCCGGATTCGCCCCGCTGGCCCGCGAGGACCACCGCGTCCCGATGCACTTCGAGGCGCCGAACGGCTGGGACACCGTCGAACTCGGCGACCTGAGCGTCATCCCGGTCACCGGCAACCACTTCACCCTCTTCATGCGCCCGCACCTGGCGGCCGTCGCCGAGGCCACCCGGACCGGTCTGGGGCGGGCCGGATGAGCACGGGACAGCGGACGGCCGCCGTGCTCCACCACGACCCGAGCGGCCCCGCCGTCCAGGACGACCCGTGCCCCGAACTCGCCGCCGAGCTCCGCTGGCGTCGGCGCACGGGCCTGCGTGGCATGCGTGAACTGCGCGTCCGGGTCTGAGCCGTGACCGGGAGAAGGATCGCCGACGGCAGACTGACGCCGGCCCCGAACGCCCACTACACGGACCGGGGGCGGAAATCGTGCCCTTCCCGACCGAACCGATCTCGTGTTCCGGCCGTGTCGACAGCGGGACCCGCATCGGGCGGTGCCCCGGTGATGACGATGTCCGTGACCCACGCATCGAGGTACGTCCCGTTCGAGCGGGCAGAGACCGGCAGCGCCGCCGGGAGCGCTGTCCGGCGCACCATGCGTTCGTGAGGAGTCGACATGGCACAACCTCTGCCCCGGACCGAGTGGCCGTTCAGCCCGGTCAACGTCACGAGACCGGCCACCGTCCGGGACGTCCGGACCACCGCCCCCGCCGCGCGGCGAGCGGCGCCGTCCCACGCGGTACCGGCCGACGGCACCGTCCCGGGCGCCGAAGCCGCCGTCGTGGTCGGTATAGCCGACCACGAGGTCCTGGTACGCGGCGGCATCCGGGCGGCGCTCGAACGGGCGCACGGCATCAACGTCGTCGCGGACACGGGTGAGGCGGGCGCCGTGCTCGAGATGACACTGCGCCACCAGCTCGGCGTGCTGCTCATCGACAGCGGCATGGCGGGCACGCACGGGGCCCGGGTCACGCGCGCCGTGCGCCGGCTCTCCCCTTCGACGGCCGTGGTGGTGCTCGCGTCCTCGCCGGGCGGCAGCCACCTCGACCGCATCCTGCGGGCCGGAGTCGCAGGCTGCCTGCTCAAGAGCGGCAACCCGCAGGACCTGGTCGCAGCGGTACGGGTGGCGGCGACGGGCGGAGCGGTCCTGTACCCGGAGGCCGCCAAGCGCGTCCTCGACAGCGTCGCCCGGATCGACACCGAGCGGGTCGAGCGGGCGCGTGAACTCATCCGTGGCCTCACCCACCGGGAGTGCGAGGTCCTGGCGCTGGTGGCCCAGGGGATGGCGAACAGTGAGATCGGACGCGCGCTGCACCTGAGCGAAGGGGGCGTGAAGGCTCACATCAGCCGTCTGCTGACCAAGCTCGACTGCGGGAACCGGGTGCGTGCCGCCCTCATCGCCCAGGACGCCGGACTCACCCAGGGCCTCGCGGCCGACCCGGTCCGCCCATGAGCCATGAGCCACGCGGCTCCCTCCCCATCAAGCCCGGTCCTCCGGCGCGGGCGGCGCACTCCCGAGTGGACCGGCCGGCCAGTCCAGCCATTCCAGGACCGCGTCTCCCATGACCCATCGGAGGTCGGCCGTGCTCAGGAACGGCAGGGCGTCGGTGAACAGCTCGATGTTCTCGCGGTAGGGGCACGGCAGGCGGGTCCAGTCGCTGCCCCAGAACACCCGGCGCGGGCCGAACGCGTCGAACACCCGCTCCAAGGGTGCGTGGAGGTCGCCGAACGGGAACGGCAGCCGGGAATGGCAGGGCACCGCCGTGGCCTTGACCGCGACCCGCGGATGCCGCGCGAGCGCGATCAGGTCCGCCAGGTGTGCGAACGCCTCGGGGGCTGCGGCGTCCACCGGTACGGCCAGATGGTCGACGATCAGGCGCAGGTCCGGGAAGCGCCGGGCGACCTCGCCCAGCGCGGTGCTCATGCCGGGCGCGTAGACCATGACCGGCAGCGCGGCGGCGTTCGCGGCGGTCCAGAACCAGTCCAGGTCGCCGGCCCGGAAGCGGGTCCGCCACGGCTCGCGGTGCAGCGTGAGGCGGATGCCCAGACTGCCCGGGCGGTCCCGCCAGCGGGCCAGCGCCGCCGCGTTCCCGGGGCCGGTCAGTGGGATCCGGCCCATCACCGCCAGCCGGTCGGGATGCCGCTCCGCGGCCGCCCAGGCCAGATCGTTGCGGTCGCCTTCCCAGGACGGCGGCACGAGAACCGCACGGTGGACCCCGGCGGCGTCCAGCACCGCGAGGGTCTCGCCCACCGTGACCGGAGCGGCGCGGTGGGCGGCCGCCGCACCACCGGCCGGCCACGGCCGGGTCGGTGTGTCGGCGCCCCAGACGTGGACCTGCGCGTCGACCAGCCTCATACCGGTGCGGGCACGCAGCGCTGCGGTGACAGGTCGCTGATGTACTTCGCCTCGATCCCCGACTTGGCCAGGTACTCCAGGCACAGCGCGACGCGCTGGACGCGCTGGCGGACGGTGTTCTCGTTGACCGGGTCGTGCGGGTGCGACTGGGCGCTCGCCCCGATCTTCAGCATCATCGGCGAGCAGATCTGCACCAGTTCGGGCACCTCGTAGAAGCGGATGAAGCCGCCCTTGCTGCCGTAGACGTCCGTCGGCAGGTCGATGGTCAGCTGCGGGGAACCCTGCCGGATCTCCTGGAGCACCCCGAGCCCGAGGTCGTGGGTGGTGGTGACGCTGTCCGCGCCGTTCTCCGCGTATATCCGCGAGGTCATGGGGTTCGACACGATGCAGTGCGAGGACGCCTTGAGCATGAGGTCGGCGGGCAGTTCACCGGCGGCGCGCATGTCGGACAGCAGCCTGATGACCCCGAGGTCGTACGCGATCAGGCCGCGGCAGCCCAGCTCGGTCAGCCGGTACGCCTCCTCGACGCTCTGCGCGATCGCGTCGTTGTTGTTGATCCGCCGGCCCTGGGAGGCACCGAATCCGCCGCGGTAGAAGGCCGCCTTGCGGTCGTACTCCGGGCGCGGGCCGAGCGCGAACAGCATCCCGACGCCGTTCTCCCGGCACAGGTCGAGCATGTCCTTGACCTCGGAGTCGGACAGCAGCATCGCGCCGAGCGTCTCGTTGAACCGGGTGACCGGCAACTCCTCGGCCTGCAGCATGCGGAGCGTCGCGTCGAGCACCTTGAAACTGTTGACGACGGGGATCTCGACGCCGTAGTGCCCGCCGTCCGCGAACTCCACTCCGGACGCTTTGAGTTCGATCTCGTCGCTGTACGGCAGGCCGTTTTCGACGAGGTACCGGCGGGCCCGTGACGCGCCGCGGGTGAGGGTGGATCCGAAGTCGTTCGACATGTTCTCCCCTTCTGAATCCTGGAGTAACTCGGGCTGCTGTCACGTTCGTGGGCAGCTGATGCGATTCGAGGCTAGCGGCGGCGTCCGGCCCGGCCAGGGATCCCCCGAATCTGTGGCCGAATTTCCGGTCCGCGCGCGCTTTCGGGTATCCGAAAGTTGCAGTTCCTCGAATTCTGCATTCACGTCATGTACTGCTGGCTGCAAGGGATTTCGGCCCCAAAGGAGGTCACGGATGAGCCATGCCGAAGCCACGACGGTCGGCCTGCTGCACCCCGGCCGGATGGGCGGCGGGTTCGGTGGCGCGTTGGCCGAAGCGGGCCACCAGGTGCTCTGGTGCCGAGCGGGCCGCAGTGCCGCCACGGTGCGGCGGGCCGAGGAGTTCGGCCTGGCAGCGGTGGACGACCTCGCGCAGCTCACGGCCCGGAGTGACGTGATCGTCTCGATCTGCCCGCCGCACGGTGCGCAGCAGGTCGCCGCGGCGGTCGCCGAGTCCGGATTCCGGGGACTGTTCCTCGACGCCAACGGCACGACCCGCACGGTGCTGCTCGAACTGGCCGGAAAACTCTCGGCGGCGGACATCCGCGTCGTGGACGGATGCGTCATCGGACCCTGCCCCCAGGACGCTCCGGGCGCCCGGCTGCACCTCGCCGGCGAAAGGGACGATGTCACGCGGATCATCTCGCTTTTCGACGGAACCGGGATTCGAGTGCTGGACACCGGCGGCTCGCTCGGTGCCGCCTCGGCCCTCAAGACGTCCTATGCCACGTATCAGAAAGTCGCATACGTGCTGGCAGGTATCGCATTCGCATACGCAGACGCCCACGGCGTCATCGAACCCCTTGTCGGGGAGGCATCGTTGATAACCCGTTCACCTCTGACCGAAGTACTCGAAGACGGAATGCTGCCCAGCGTCGCGTCCCGCGCCTGGCGGTGGGGGCCCGAGCTCACGCAGTGTGCCGACGCCCTGCGCGAGGAAGGCCTCCCGGGCGACCTCGCCGACGCCGCGGTGCGCGCGCTGGAGCGCTGGTTGCCGGTCCGTGACGCCTTCGACGGGGACACCCGCCGTGCCCTCGACCTCCTGGGCGGTCTGCTGTGAGCGCGCCGCAGGCGCCCGAGCGGGCGGAGGCCGTGGTCGTCGGGGCCGGGCTGATCGGCATGTTCACCGCCCTGTCACTGGCCCAGCGCGGCATCGACGTCGTGCTGATCGACGACATCGTCCACCAGAAGCGCAGCTTCAAGGTCGGCGAGTCGTTCCTCGTGTCCACGGCGCTGCCGCGCACCATCGGCCGGCTCGACACCTTCCTCGACGAGGAGTGCTTCGTCAAACTCGGCGTCTGGTTCACCGAGGGCATGGAAGGCGCCGAGACCTTCGCCCCGCGCAGCGAATGGAGCATCGCACCCCTCAGCGAGCACACCCTCACCCGGCAGTCGGAGGACCACCGGGACCACTACCTCTTCCAGAGCGCCGAGGACAAGCTGTGGTTCCGCTGCCTGGCCGTGGACCAGCAGATCGTGCGGCCCGAGGCCGAGGACGAGATCCGCGCCTCGGTACGTGCGCACCCGCACATCCGCTTCCTCGACAGCGCGCGCGTCGTGGACGTACACGTCGAGGCCGACGCCCCGAACACCGTGTCCTGGGCCGACCACGACGCCTCGAACACCGGGGAAGTCGTCGCCGACTGGATCGTGGACTGCTCGGGACGCAACCGGATGCTCGCCCGCAAGTTCGGCCACGCCGTCGAGAAGGAGATCATCGCCGCGGACGGATTCCAGACCACCTCGATCTGGGGCCAGTTCAACGACATCACCGACGAGCAGTTCGCACCGGTCTGGGAGTACCGGGACCCGAACGGCGGATCGACCCCGCGTGACAAGTACACCGTCCACCTCTGGGGCGAGGGCTACTGGATCTGGGTCATCCGCCTGTCCAAGGACCGCATCAGCGTCGGCGTCATCTTCGACCAGCGCACCCCGCTGCCGGGCGGCACGCCCCGCGAGAAGTTCTTCGGCCTGATCGACCGCTACCCGGTGCTGCGCGAGGTGCTCACCGAGGAGCGGCTGCTGGAGTTCCGGATGTACCGCAACACCCAGTACCTGACCGACACGTTCGTCCACCCGCACGGCTACGGCATGGTGGGGGACTCCTCCTCGATCATCGACGCCTACTACAGCCAGGGCATCGGCCTGTCCTGCCAGCAGCTGTGGCACCTCACGAACGTCATCGAGGCGGACGTGCACGACGGCACACTCGATCACGCGTACATCGACCGGATCAACCGCAACGCGCGGCAGGACTGGCTGATGATCCGCAACATGCTGCGCGAGAAGTTCACGCCGGCCATCCAGGACCCGCGCTACTTCCTGCTCACGCATCTGATGGACCTGGTCGTGCTCTGGTCGACCGGAACCGCGCGCTCGGACTTCGCCACCTGGCTCGTGCGCACCGACGGCGAGACGAAGCGCGAGGGCCCGCGCGAACGGCGGTTGCGCCAGCGGCTGAGCAAGCGCCTCTTCTACAGCAGGTCCCAGCCGTGGGCCTGGCTGCCGCCGGAGACGGTGCAACGCGTCCAGTCACACCTGCAACGGAAGATCGCCGAGCGGGCGCGGTGGCGGCTGGAGCACGGCAGCGAGGTACCCGGCTTCCACTGCCAGATCTCGATCGCGCGTCCGCTGCCGCGGCTGTGGCGCGTTTTCACGGCTGGTGCGAAAGGCGTCGTGGACGTCTCCCCGCTCGACCAGATCGCGCCCGCGGCGCTGCGGCGACCCTCGGCCCGGCGCCCCCTCGTGCACCGGATCCCGATGAGCGTCAACACCCGCCTCAAGTGGGTGCTCAACCTGCGTACGCACGGGGTCATCGGCATCCTCGCGTACGGATACGCACTGGACGCGGCGGACACGGCGCTGCGCAAGGTCCGCCATCGTTTCTCGGGCCGCCGCCCGGTCCCGGTCCCGGACCCCGACGGCGGCGCGGCCGAGGTGTCCGCCGAGGCACTCCCGCCCACCGCCACCACACCGTCATGACGGACTGACCCCACCGGTTCCGGCGGCCGGGCCGGCCCGGCGGCGCCATGCGCGGTACCCACCGAAGGAGGCAGGACGAGGATGCCCGACGACTCGACGACTGCAGCGGTTCTCGCCGCGATCGCCGTGGCGGTGTTCACGTGCGCGCTGTTCGGCGCGGCGGCACGTGCACTGCGGCAGCCCCCGGTGATCGGACAGATCCTGGCCGGGATCGCGCTCGGCCCGAGCCTGCTGGGCCGGCTGCCCGGTGATCCGGCCGCGAGCCTGTTCCCGGCGCACGTCCTGCCGTTCCTCGCCATGCTCGGGCAGGTCGCGGTGACGGTCTTCATGTTCTCCGTCGGACACGAACTGACCGCGCATCGCCGCCAGGCGGCCGGCCGCGCCGTGGCCACGGTCACGGTCGGCGCCCTGGCGGTGCCGATGGGCCTCGGCGCCGCCACGGCCGTGCTGGGGCGCACCGGGTTCGGCTCCGCCGGGGAAACGGCCGCCGGCAGTGGCACGTTCGTCCTCTTCATGGCGCTGGCCGTCGCCGTCACCGCCCTTCCGGTGCTCGCCGCGATCGTCCGGGACCGCGGTCTCGACGGCACGCGCGCGGGCACCGTGGCGCTGGCCTCGTCGGGCCTGATGGACGCGGTGGCCTGGTTCGCCCTCGCGGCGATCACGCTCGGCGCCGGAACCACGGCCGGCCGGCACTCGGGCGCGAAGGAGATGGGCCTGCGGATCGTCCTGCTGCTCGCGCTCGCCGCTGCGCTGCTCGGCGTCGTCCGGCCCCTGCTGCGCCGTTGGATGCGCAGTTCCGTCACGGTGCCGTATCACCTGCCCGTCGCGTTCGCCCTCGCCGCGGGGGCGGCAGCGGCCACCACGGCCCTCGGGCTGCACGCCGTCTTCGGCGGCCTGCTCGCCGGTGCCGCCATGCCCCACCTGCACGAAGGCCCCGAGCCGGACTCGGTTCCGAGCTCCGGTCGCGCCCCCGTCCCCTTCCTGACCGCCGCCATCCACGCGGTCGAACACCTCTTCCTCCCCCTGTTCTTCGTCACCACCGGCCTCGCCCTCGACGTCGGATCACTGCGCCTGGACGACTTCGTGCTCCTCGTGGTGCTCTGCGCCGTCGCCTGTGCGGGCAAGCTCGGCGGCGGATACCTCGGTGCCCGCGTCGGCGGCCTGCCCAGGCAGGCGAGCGCGACCGTCGCCGTCCTGCTCAACACGCGCGGCCTGACCGAACTCATCGCCCTCAACCTCGGCCTGGCCTCGGGCATCATCCACAAGCGCCTGTTCACCGTTCTGGTGCTGATGGCCGTCATCACGACGCTGATGACCAGTCCGCTGCTGTCCGCCCTCGGCCACCGCGCGAACTCCCGGCGAAGCCGCGGGTCAGGCCCCGGCGAGCCCGCCACCGCATCGGCGTCCACGGACGCGGATCCTGCGGCGGTCCGGAGAATTCAGGCTGCTGTTCGCCCTAGGGGACCAGGACGGGCTTGACGACCCGGCCCGCCGAAGAAGTCGCCGGCGGGTGGCTGTTCCCCGGCGATGCGGCGGGCTGCCTGCCGGGCCCGCTGCCCCGGTGCCGCAGGTGGCCGATCGGCCAGGATGACCGGTACCGGGTTGACCGAGTACCTGCTGCCGGTCGGGGATCGGGTCGGCGGCTCATCCATGCCGTGGATGAGCCGGATACGTGATTCGGATCGCGTGGAGGATGGCGAGCGGGCCTCCCGGCCGCCCATAGTCGTCCCTACCCGCACGCCGCTGTCCGGACCAGTCGCCGACGTGCGGTCGTCCGCGGCATGCTGTGCGCCACAGGCGCCCGTGAACGGTATGCCCGCTCCCTCGCACCGTCCCCTGGAGTCGCCATGCCTGGTTCCGTTCCCTCGCCCTCGTCGTCTGCGATCGACGACACCCTCCAGTCGTCCGTGGCCGTCTCGGGCCCCGCGCACATGCTGCGTGTGACCCTGCTGATGGCGGGCAGCTGTCTGCCGATCCTGGGGGCCGTGCTGATCGCCCCGGTGCTGCCGAAGATGCAGGACCACTTCGCGTCGGTGCCCGGGGCCAAGGCGCTGGTGCCCCTCGCGCTGACCGTTCCGGCCCTCTCGCTGGCGCTGCTGGCCCCGTTCGCGGGCGCGCTCGTGGACCGGCTGGGACGCAAACGCCTGCTGACAGCGGCGACCCTGTTGTACGCCGTGTTCGGCACCGCGCCGCTCTGGCTGGATTCACTGGTGGCCGTCATCGCCGGCCGGGCCCTGGTCGGGGTCACCGAAGCCGTGATCATGACATGCTGCACCACGTTGATCGGCGACTACTACAGCGGTGCTCGGCGGGTGAGGTACCTCGCCCTGCAGACGATGTGCGCGTCCGCGTCCGCCACCGTCTTCTTCGTGGTCGGCGGCGCCGCGGGATCGGCGGGCTGGCGGGGGCCCTTCTGGATCTATGCCGTGAGCCAGGTGCTCGCCCCCCTGATGGCCGCTTTCCTGGCCGACCCGGCGACGGGCGCGGCGGCCGCCGGGACGTCGGTCGGCGGGACGTCGGTCGCCGAGGTGAGACGTCCCTTTCCCTGGCGGCAGATGGGCGGTATCTGCGGTCTTACTTTCTTCGGGGCGGTGGTCTTCTACACCGTGCCGGTCGAGATGTCGTACCTGCTCGACGACCTCGGGGTGAAGAACTCCGCAGTGATCGGCCTGGCCGCCGCGGTCGCCAGTGCCGCCACCGTGGGCGGGGCGGTCACCTTCGCCCGTCTCAAGCGCTCCCCGGACCCGTTGCTGCCCGTCGCGCTCGGGCTCGGCGCGATCGGTTTCGGAGTGATCTTCCTTGCCGGGAACGCTCCGCTGCTGGTCGTCGGCGCGGTCGTGAACTGCCTGGGCACCGGCATGCTGCTGCCCGCCCTGCTCACGAGCGCCATGTCCCGGCTGGCGTTCGCGGACCGCGGCCGTGGCACGGGACTGTGGATGGCGGCCTTCTTCGGCGGTGAGTTCGTCTGCCCGCTCGTGCTGCTCGCCGGGGAGTCGGCGGTCGGCACGCTCGCGGGTGCGGTGGGCGCGCTGGGGCTGGCTGCCGCGGCCGCCGCGGCAGTGCTGTGGACGGCCCGCCGCCGGGTGGGCGCCGTGGATCCGCGGCCGCTGCCGGAGCAACTGGTCCGAGGCCGCTGAAGTCCACGGGCCGGGAGCACGAGGCGTCCCGGCCCGTCCGGCGGGGATGCCGTCGTGTCGGACGGCGGCACCACCGGCACGAGGCGGACACCGCGTGCCGTGTGCGGTGTCCTGCCGGTCATCGGCCGGCGTGGGGTGCGCGGGGCCGGGACGGCGGGACACCCGGCCCCTCGCCCGGCGCGGTGGCGGACGCGGGTGCGTCCGGGCCGTTGCCCGTCAGGGTCGCGCCCACCTCGGCGGCCTTGCGCCGCAGCCAGATGTGGGCCGCGTCCTGGGTGTGCACGGGGTGCCACCACATCGCCTCCCGGACCGGTACGGCCTCGAACGGGCAGGGCAGGACGCGTACCCCGGCGGCCAGAACCGCCCTGCGGGCCAGCCGCTCCTGGATCATCGCGACCCGGCGGGTGCCCTCGACCATGTGCGGCAGCAGCTGGAAGGTCTGCACCGAGACCTCCACCCGGGGACTGATGCCGATCATGCTCAGCTGACGGGCGACCGGGGCGTCGTAGGGGCGCTGGTAGACGACCCAGGGCAGGCCGGCCAGCTGGTCGAGGGTGAGTGCGTCACCCACCTCCGGGTGGTCGTCGGCGACCATGCACAGCCAGCGGTCCGTGTAGAGGTCGACGGCGGGGAAGCCGTCGATGACGCCGTGCGGCATCAGGAGGCCGTCGACGGTGCTCAGGAGCGCCGCGGTGTTCTCCTGTACAGAGGGTGCCGGGTGCTGGAAGGTGAGCCGGATGCCGGGCGCCTCGTGGTGCAGGGCACGGGCGAGGGCGGCACCGAAGACGGCCGCGCCGTAGTCCGACGCGAGCAGGGTGAACTCGCGGATCTCGGCGGCCGGATCGAAGTCGGCCTGGCTGGCGAAGACGCGCTCCAGCAGGTCGCAGGCGGTGGCGCTGCGGTCGCGCAGGGCGACGCCGAGCGGGGTCAGTTCGTAGGTGTTGCCGGTGCGGGCGAGCAGCTCGTCGTCGAAATGGCGGCGCAGCCGGGACAGCGCCGCGCTCATCGCGGGCTGGCTCAGTCCGACGCGCTCGCCGGCCCGGGTCACGTTGCGCTCCTCCAGCAGTGCGCGCAGGGCGAGGACCAGATTGAGATCGAGTCGGGACAGGTTCACCGAGCACCATCCAAGGCAAGGGAACGCCATCCACGCCATGGATGAGGCGCATCCACAGGATTGATTTCCGTGATTGACGGATCGAGGTCAGAGTAGACCCCATCCCAGCGGGAGGACATCTGATGGCAACACTCGTGCAACCTGCCGGCCCGTTCGGGCTCGGCACGTTCTCTGCTCCGGACGGACGGCCGTTCCCCGGCATCCTGGCGAAGGGCCGCGTACTCGATCTCGGCCGAGCGCTCGCCTGGGCACCGTCCGAGGTGCGGGACGTGGTGGAGCGCTGGGAGGAATCCCTCCCCGTCCTGCACGTCCTGGCGGACGAGGACGGCCTCGACTGGCAGCCTCTGGAGAGCCTCCGGGTGCACGCCCCGCTGCAGCCGCTACAGATCTTCCAGTCGGGTGCCAACTACCGGCAGCACGTCATCGACCTGGAGGTCGCCCACCGCGCCTGTGACGACCCGCGCACGGTCGAGGAGGCACGGGCGGAGATCGCCGCGGTGATGGACCGGCGGGCGGCGGAGGACCTGCCGTACGTGTTCATCGGTCTGCCGAGCACGGTCGCCGGGCCCTACGACGACGTCGAACTTCCGTCCTGGGCCGAACAGCCGGACTGGGAGCTGGAGTTGGCGGCTGTCATCGGCAGGACGGCCCATCGGGTGTCGGCCGAGGAAGCCCTGGACCACGTGGCCGGGTACACGATCGCCAACGACCTCACCGACCGGGCCACCGTCTTCCGGCGGGACATGAAGGCGATCGGCACCGACTGGCTGCGCTGCAAGAACGCGCCCGGTTTCACCCCGCTCGGCCCGTGGCTCGTCCCGGCCGGGTCGGTCGCCGACCCGGGTGACCTGCGGGTCACCCTGAAGCTCAACGGCGAGACCATGCAGGACGAGTCCACCAAGGACATGCTCTTCGGCGTGGCCCGGTTGGTGTCGTACATCTCGCAGACGGCCCGGCTCCTGCCGGGCGACCTGGTGCTGACGGGCAGTCCCGCGGGCAACGGCATCCACTGGGGGCGGCTGCTGCGGGAGGGCGATGTCATGGAAGGGGCCATCACCGGTCTGGGCATGCAGCGCACCCGCTGTGTGGCGGAGACGCCGGCATGAGCCTGGACCGTCACGATCCCGAGGGCGCCGTCGCCGAGGCCGCCAAGGCGTACTCCAACTGGGGGCGTTGGGGCGCGGACGACGTGCTCGGCACCCTCAACTTCCTGGACGAGGCCAAGCGGCGCGAGGGCGCCGCGCTCGTCCGGCGCGGGGTGAGCTTCTCGCTGTCACAGCGGTTCGACATGGAGGGGCCGCAGAAGGGCTGGCGGCGCCGGACCAACCCCGTGCACACCATGCTGGACACCGGCACCGACGCCGCCCTCGGCAACCAGGGCTTCCCGCACGGCATCGGCGGCGCCGACGACGTGATCGCGATGCCCCTGCAGTGCTCCACCCAGTGGGACGGGCTCGGGCACATCTTCGACCACGGCAAGGCGTGGAACGGCCGGGACGCCGCGACCACGGTGACCTCCGACGGCGACCTGGTCACCGGCATCGAGCACATGGCGCCGTACGTCGCCGGACGCGGGGTGCTCCTCGACGTCGGCCATGTCATCGGTGCGGACGGCGAGTTGCCGGACGGCTTCGCCATCACCGAGGAGCACCTGACCGCGACCGCCGAGGCCCACGGCGTGAGCGTCGGACGCGGTGACATCGTCGCCGTACGCACCGGACGGCTCACCCGGGCCCGCCGCGACGGCTGGGGCGACTACGCCGGCGGCGACTCGCCCGGGCTGTCCTTCACCACGGCCGGCTGGCTGCACCGCACCGAGATCGCCGCGATCGCCACCGACACCTGGGGCTTCGAGGTGCGGCCCAACGAGTTCGAGCACGCCTTCCAGCCGCTGCACCAGGTCGCCATCCCGCATCTGGGCCTGCTCATCGGCGAGATGTGGGACCTCGACGCCCTCGCCGCCGACTGCGCGGCCGACGGCGGGTACGAGTTCTGGCTCACCGCGGCACCGCTGCCCATCACCGGAGCCGTCGGCTCACCCGTCAACCCGATCGCCGTCAAGTAGCCCGCCCAGGACGCCGGTTCGGTCGCCGGACGCGCGGTATCCGGACAGCGACGGCACCTCCGGCCCGCACCTCCGGCCCGCACCCCCGTCCCCACTCCTGGCCCGCGTTCGCAGCGGGCGAGCCAGCCGCACCCCAGCCGCCCGAAGCCGCGCGGCCCGACCCCGGGAGGTATCCCCGACATGGCCGACAGCCGCACTCCTGCCCAGCCGCCGACCCGAAGGACCCCCGCCGTCCTGGTCATCGGCGGAGGTGCCTCGGGCAACGCCGTCACCGTCCTGCTGCGCCGCGCCGGGATCGCCGTCGACCTGGTCGAGGCCCGTCCCGACTGGAACACCGGCACCGGCTCCGGCATCACCCTCCAGGGCAACGCCCTGCGGGTCCTGCGCGAACTGGGCGTGTGGGACCAGGTGGCGGACTCCGGATACGCCTTCGGCTCGCTCGGCGTGACCGCCCCGGACGGCACCGTCCTGTTCGTCGCCGAGGACCTCCGGACCGGCGGCGAAGACCTGCCCGCCACCCTCGGCATGCAGCGCCCCCGGCTGCAGCAGATCCTCATCGACGCCGTCCGGGCCTCCGGTGCCGGCGTACGCCTGGGCACCACCACCGAGACCCTCGACCAGGACGCCGACGGTGTCTCGGTGCGCTTCAGCGACGGCACCACCGGCCGCTACGACCTGGTGATCGCCGCCGACGGCCTGAACTCGGCCACCCGCGCCGCGATCGGGATCACGGACAAGCCGGAGCCCACCGGCATGGCCATCTGGCGCATCGCCGCCCCACGGCCCGCGAGCGTGACACGTACCGACCTGACGTACGGCGGCCCCGCCTACATCGCGGGCTACTGCCCCACCAGCGAGAACACCCTCTACGCCTATGTCGTCGAGGCGTGCCGGGACCGCGCGGCCATCGACCCTGCCGCCCACGCCGACGAGATGCGCCGCCTGGCGCAGGGTTACGGCGGCGCCTGGCCGGAGATCACCGAGCACATCACCGACCCGGAGAGGGTCAACTACACCTGGTTCGACCGCCTGCTGGTCGAAGGTTCCTGGCACCGCGGCCGGGTCGTGCTCGTCGGCGACGCCGCCCACTGCTGTCCGCCGACCCTGGCCCAGGGCGCGGCGATGTCCCTGGAGGACGCCCTCGTCCTCGCCGAACTGCTCACCGGCGGACGGGACTGGGACGACGAACTGCTGCAGGGCTACCACGACCGCCGCATCCCCCGGGTGCGCACCGTCGTCGAGGCTTCCGTGCAGATCGGCCGGTGGCAGCTGGACGGCGTGCGCGACGCCGACATGGCCGGGCTGGTCGGCCGCACCATGAACCTCCTCAAGGAACTCCCGTGACCGTCACCGCGTCCACGGCGTCCGACGCGCCGACGATCGACGTCCACGCCCATCTCCTGCTGCCGGAGGTCGAGGAGGCCGTCGCCGGCCGGCCCGGCCTCGCCGAGGCCCGCGAACTCGACGCCCGCCGCACCGGCCCGGCGGCCCTCACCGTCAACGGTCCGATGGTCGGGGCGCGCGTGCCGAGGCTGACGGACGGCGCCGTACGCCTGGCGGCCATGGACGCGCAGGGCGTGGACGTCCAGCTGGTCAGCCCGTCCCCGTCGCACTACCACTACTGGGCCGGGTCCCGACTGGCCGAGAACGTCTGCCGGTTGGCCAACGAGGGCACCGCCGCGCACTGTGCGAAGGCTCCCGACCGGCTGCACGGGCTCGGCTTGGTCCCTCTCCAATTCCCCGACCTCACCGTGGAGTTGCTCGACCACGCACTGGACCAGGGCCTCAAGGGCGTGGAGATCTCCTCGCACGCCCCCGGCCGCGAGCTCTCGGATCCCGCGTACGAACCCTTCTGGACCCGTGCCGAGGAAACGCGCGCCCTGGTCTTCCTGCACCCGTTCGGCTGCACCCTCGACGAGCGTCTGGACCAGTGGTACCTGTCCAACACCGTCGGCCAGCCCGTCGAGAACGCCGTCGCCCTCTCCCACCTCGTCTTCTCCGGTGTCCTGGACCGCCACCCGGACCTGAAGCTGATCGCGGCACACGGCGGCGGCTACCTGCCCACCCACCTCGGCCGCTCCGACCACGCCTGGCGGGTCCGTCCGGACGCGCGGAGCTGTGCACGGGAGCCGAGCAGCTACCTGAAGCAGCTGTACTTCGACTCCCTCGTCCACGACCCGTTCGTACTGAGGGAGTTGCTGCGCGCCGCGGGTGCGCGGCGGGTCCTGCTCGGCTCCGACTTCCCCTTCGACATGGGCACCGAGGACCCGCTGTCCGCGCTGCGCGCGGCGGACCTGCCCGACGACGACTTCCACGCGGTGCGGGGCGGCAACGCGGCCGCCCTGCTCGACCTCGACTGAGAAGGAACCCCCACGATGAGCGACCGTCTGCTCACCCACCTGCGCCACGTCGACCTCGCCGTGCCCGACTACGACAGGCAGCTCGACTTCTACTCCGGTGTCTGGGGCCTGACCAAGGTCGCCGAGGACACCGGGATCTCGTTCCTCGCCGCCGAGGGCAGCCCCGAGCAGTACGTCGTACGGCTGCGGCAGGCCGACGAGAAGCGCCTCGACCTGGTCTCGTACGGTGCCGCCTCGGCCGCCGATGTCGACACCCTCGCCGGGCAACTGTCCTCCGGTGGCGTTCAGTTGATCTCCCAGCCGGGCAAGGTCGACACCCCCGGCGGCGGCTACGGCTTCCGCTTCTTCGACATCGACGGCCGCACCGTCGAGGTCTCGGCCGACGTCGAGGTCCGCCGGCACCGCAGGATCGAGGAGAAGGAGTCGATCCCGGTCAAGCTGTCGCACGTCGTCCTCAACTCACCGGACCTCGACAGGACCCGCGCGTGGTACGAACGCCACCTCGGCTTCCGGCTGTCCGACACGCTCGGCCACCCGCACATCGGCGACGTCATGCACTTCATGCGGATCAGCAGCCAGCACCACTCCATGGCCATCGCGAAGGGCCCGCACACCTCCCTGCACCATGTCTCCTTCGAGATGCGGGGCATCGACGAGTACATGCGCGGCTCCGGCCGTGTCATACGGGCCGGCTTCAAGAAGGTCTGGGGTCCGGGCCGGCACATGGCGGGCGACAACACCTTCAGCTACTTCCTGGACCCGCACGGCAACACCGTCGAGTACACGACCGAACTGGAAGTCCTCGACGAGGACACCTGGCACCCTCATGTCCACGACTTCTCCCGGCCCGAGGTCACCGACCAGTGGGGCACCGCCAACCCCATGAACGAGCTGGTCACCAAGGAGTCCTTCAACGACGTGGACCGCGGCTGCTTCGTCGCCCCGCCGGTCTGAACCCGAACCCCGACAGGACCCCTTGCATGCGTTTCGCCACGTACGAACACCGCGATCGACGCCAGGTGGCCGTCGTCGAAGAGGACGGCACGCTCTACCCCCTGCCCGGCGTCAGCTCGCTGACCGGCCTGCTCGCCGAGGGCGGCGGTCTGCCCGGCCTGCTCGACGCGGGCTCCGTCACCCTCGACGTCCCGGCCGGCCCCCACGTCCTGGACGTACGGCTGCTGCCGCCCCTCCAGCCGCCCACCGTGCGGGACTTCGTCACCTTCGAGGAGCATGTCGAGGGCGTACGGCGGTCCGTGGACGGTGCTTCCGGCGTGCCGGAGCAGTGGTATGCGGCTCCGACGTTCTACTTCACCAACCCCTACGCGGTGTACGGCCCTTACGACGACGTCCCGGTGCCGCCGGGGTCGGGACTGCTCGACTTCGAGCTGGAGGTGGCCGCCGTGATCGGGAAGGAGGGCCGTGACCTCACCGTGCGGCAGGCCCGTGACCACATCGTCGGCTACACCGTCCTCAACGACTGGTCCGCCCGCGATCTGCAGTCCGCCGAGATGAGGGTGGGCCTCGGTCCGTGCAAGGGCAAGGACACCGCCACCACCCTGGGCCCGTACCTGGTCACCGCCGATGAACTGGACAAGTACCGTGACCCGGACGGCTTCCTGCGCCTGGCACTGACCGCCGAGATCAACGGCGAGGTGGTCGGCAGGGACCTGCTGTCCAACATGAGCTGGACCTTCGAGGAGATGGTCGCCTACGCCTCGCGCGGTACCGTCGTCCGTCCCGGCGACGTCCTCGGCTCCGGAACCTGCGGCAACGGCGGTTGCCTGGCCGAGCTGTGGGGCCTGCGAGGCAGGCAGGACCCGGCGCCGCTCAAGCCCGGCGACACGGTCGCCCTCACCGTCGAGGGCATCGGTACCGTCTCCAACACCGTGGTGGCCGGTCCCGCCCCCGTCCCGGTCGGCGCCGCTCGCCGTCGCCTCCGGGAGAGGCCGTGACCGAGCGGCCGCCGGGCAAGGTGGTCGTGGTCACGCCGGCCCAGCCGGTGACGAGCACATCGAGCAGTCACAGGGCCGTGTCGGACGCCTGAGGGTCCTTGAGCAGGGTCGGGCTCTCGCGCGTGTGCTGCCGGTAGTCGAGGGGAGGCTCGCCGTACTGCCGCTTGAACGCGCGGGAGAGGTAGAGGCGGTCGTCGATGCCGACACGGGTGGCGATCTCGCCGACCGTGAGGTCGGTGAAGCGCAGCAGCCGCGCTGCCTCGGTCATGACCCGTTCGGTGATGAGGGCGCGGGTGGAGCGGCCGGTCGCACGCGACAACGCCCGCCACAACGTGGCCGGTGACACGTTGAGCTGCCGCGCGTAGTGGCTCACGTCGCGATGGCGTGCGAAGTCGCGTTCGAGCAGTTCACCGAAGCGTCTCGACAACTGGAGATCGGTCTGTTCCGGCCCGTGCGGCGTGTCACGGTCGTGCCAGCGCGCTGTCCAGGACAGCAGTGTCATGAGCAGATGACGTTGGATGTCGACGCTGTGGACCTCGGGAGACCTTCCCGCCTCCGCGGCGAGCGTCCTCACGACGGCGTCGACCCGGGCCGTGTCGCCGTACGGCACCTCGGCCGACATCACGCCGGTACCGGCGAGCAGCGTGCCGACGACCGAGCGTGCCGCCGGCTCGTCGTGCAGCAGCTCGTCACCGAATCGGACGACCGCTCCGGACAGCTCCTGTCCCCGCTCCAGCTGGTGGACGCCGCGACGGCCGATCAACAGCAGTGTGTTCGCGCTCTGCAGCCGGCGCTCGTCGTCGATCAGATGCGAGCAGTCGCCCTCGCGCGCCCAGACCAGCTCGTAGAACTCGTGCCGGTGCGGGCCGCTCACGGGGCACTGCGGGTCGCCGAACGTCTCGTGCTCGTAGAGGTGGACGAAGACCGCGGACCGGGCCTCCGGGAGACGTACGACGGCCAGATCGCCGATGCGTGGGCCCGGGACCGTCGGGAAGGTCACCGGCCGGGTGTCGGACATGGACTCTCTTCGCTCGGCAGCACACATACGTGACAAGAACCGTGACAAGAACCGTGACAGGAACACCCTAGGTGGCATCTCGCACGGTCGTCACCCGAGAACCCCCGAACCCCTGAACTGGTCGATGGGGAACGTCCATACATCGGAGAGGTGCGTCCATACCGCGCCCGGGTGGTCCTGGACAACATGTGAGGGGAGCGCTTCCGCGGTGTCACCCGAGTGCCTCGCGGAGTGGCGCCGTCCACGTGACCCATGGTCAGCAAACACAGGAGCCACCGTGATCAACCGTCGTCATGTCCTGCGCGGCAGCGGTATCGCTGCCGGTGCCGCCGCCCTCGGCCTCGCCGGCATCTCCCCTGCGAGTGCCGCCGGACAACCCTCGCCGCCGGCCTTCCTGCCGCTGCCCGAGAGCGTGAAGCCCCTGCCGGTCAACGCGGACGGCTACCGCCTGGAACGGGTGGGCCGCAACGGGTACGTCCTGATCTACCAGTACGTCCAGTCCGTGTTCGTGGTGACCCGTACGGGGGTCGTACTCGTCGACGCACCGCCTCTGACCAGTAAGGTTCTCCGGGCCGCCATAGCGTCCGTGACCAACAAGCCGGTCACGCACTTCTTCTACACCCACAGCCACGCCGACCATGTCGCCGGCGTCACCAACTACCCCAGGGCGACCCGGATCGCGCACCGTGACACCGCGACACTGCTGACCCTGCACAACGATCCGTCCCGGCCGAAGCCGCACGTCGTGATCAACGAGGACCACAAGGTGCTGTACATCGGCGGCGAGGAGATCCACGTGGTCTACCCGGGAGCCAATCACGAGTCCGGGAACATCCTCGTGCACTTCCCCGCGCAGGGGCTGACGGCGATGTCCGACGTCGTCATGCCGGGCTGGGCGCCGTACCGGGCCTGGGGCAACGCCGACTACCTGCCCGGCATTCTCGCCGGGCACGACGCGATTCTCGGCACCGACTTCACCACCTATGTCGGCGGCCACATCTACCGCACCGGCACCCGCGCGGAGGTCAGGCAGTCACGTGAGTTCTTCCTGGACTTCTGGACCACGACACAGAAGACCCTGGGGAACATCTCGCTGCCGGAGATCCAGGCGGGCCTGGCCGAGCCCCTGAACGGATGGGCGGCCCAGAAGGTCTGGATCGACCGGATCGCGCAGTCCGTGATGTCCGAGATGATCGACCGCTGGGGCACGAAGATCGCCGCGGTGGACACCTTCACGGCCGACTGCGCCGGTGCCGCCGCCGTATCCATCCTCACCGACGCTCCGGTCGACTTTCCCTGAGCGGCGAGGAATGACGCTTGAAACCTCAAGCAGAGAAGGGGACACTTGCGTTTGATATTTCAAACTGATCTCTGACGTCCCTGGGAGCAGCCGTGTCCGTCACCTCACCCGCAGTCGCTGTCCGCCGTGGTCCGCTCGTCGTGGCGGGAGGAGTGCTCGGCGCGATCGTCGTCTCCTCCGTCGCGAACACGTTGATCGCGCTCATCGCCCATGCCGTCGGGGCGCCCGACGACTTCCAGCCGTTGAAGGCGTCCTCGTACGTCTTCCTGACGGCGGTCGGGGTCGTGCTCGGCTCGGCCGGATGGGCCGTCGTACGCAAGGCGGCGAAGGACCCCGGGGCGCTGGTGCGCCGACTGGTGCCGGCGGTCGTGGTGGTCTCCTTCGTGCCGGATTTCCTGCTCTTCGGGGACGGCGGAGCCACGGGTGTCCTCGCCCTGCTCCTGATGCACGTGATCGTCGCGGTGATCGCGGTGTTCACCTACCGCAGGGTCATGCCTCTGTCGTGACGGAGGGTGGCGAGGGCGACGGCGGCGGACGGGTGCCCCCTATTCGGCAGCTTCGGTGACTCCGGCGATGACGGGTGGATGGGTTCCGCCCGTGACGGTGAGGTCTTCGAACCGGACGATCTCGCCGCAGGAGGCGCAGGTGCTGTCGACGTGCAGGAGGGAGCCGCACACGTGGGTGAACTCGGCGGTCTGTGCGCCGTCGCGACTCCAGCGGTCGCCCCACTGCTTGAGTGCGAGCAGCACGGGGGCGAGGTCGCGCCCCGCGGGGGTGAGGAGGTACTCCTCGCGCGGCGGGCGCTCGCTGTACCGGCGTCGTGACACGACGCCGGCGTCGACGAGTCTGGTGAGCCGGGCGGAGAGCACGCTGCGGGGCGCGCCGAGCTGTGCCGCCAGGTCGACGAACCGGTGGTTTCCGTAGAAGAGCTCGCGGACCAGCTCAAGGGTGTAGCGGTCACCGACGACGGCGAGGGCGTCGGTGACCGAGCACTCGCGGGGGGTTGGTTTGACTTTTGGACTCACGTGGCTAGGGTACTCGCAGGAGTCGGTCCAGATTTCATACCAACTAGACTGACGGAGGCATCCATGTCCACTGAGACCCCCCACCGCATCGTGCGCCGAGTGCTGGCAGAGGGCGACTTCGTCGTCAACCATTCGATCGTCGTCGGTGCCTCCGGACCGGCCGCGGTCCGCTTCGACCTGTGGCGAAACTCCGAGGGTGGAACGGTCGAACACTGGTCCGACGAGGAGGCCTGGGTGCCGGCGCCGGTCAACGGGCACTCGCAGATCGACGGCGGCACGGCCGTCGACCACTCCGCAGACCCCGAGGAGACGCGGCGCATCGCCACCGAGACGGTCCAGAACATCCTGGTCGAGGGCAGGACGGCCGCGCTGGGTGACTACCTCGCCGGGGAGGACTACGTCCAGCACAACCCCCGTTTCGCCGACGGAGTCAGCGGGTTGGTCGCGGCGCTCACGGCGCTGGCCGAGCAGGGCGTCACCATGTCGTACGACGGGATCCGCCAGGTCGTCGTCGAGGGCGACTTCGCCTACCTGCGCTCGGAGGGTTCGTTCGCCGGGACGCCGTTCGTGTTCCACGACCTGTTCCGGGTCGCCGGCGGCAAGTGCGTCGAGCACTGGGACGTCATGGTTCCCCGCTCCTGACTCCTGTGTGGCCTCGGCTCCCGCAGGAGGAGTTCTCGGGGGAGGAGAAAGAGGTGGAGGGCGGGCATGGCCGCGCGGGCGGATCCCGCCGGCCGAGCAGGCGGCCTCAGCTGGGCAGTTGCTCGACCCCGGCCCGCAGTGCCTCCCCCCAGGGGGCGATGAAGGTGTGGGGGTTGGCCTGGGTGAGCACGCCGCGCAGCCAGTTGCCGCAGTCGGCGGCGAGCGGGGTGTCGTCGGCGCGGAGGGCGTCCTTGCCCAGGGCGAGCAGGAGGCCGCCCCAGTATTCGGCGTGGTCGCCGAGGATGTAGCGCAGCTCGCCGCGGCCGGAGGCCACCGAGTAGCACATGTGGATCTCGCGGCCGGTCAGGCGCCAGCCGTCCGCGGCCGTGCCCGTGGCATCGCCGAGGGCGCGGGTGACGGCCTCGGCGGCACCGGGCAGGAAGGCGAGACGGCTACCGCGCAGGGTGGGCGACCAGTCCTCCACCTTGCTGCCGCCGTCCACGGTCAGCGCGTCGGCGAGATGGATCGCCCACCCCTGCTTCTCGGCACCGGTGGCGCGCAGGGCCTCGGCCAGGGTGTGCGGGCCCGGGGGCTCCAGGTACTCCGCCACGGCCCAGGTGGCTTCGCGCAGGGTGTCCTGCGGGGGCAGCAGGGAAAGGACCCCGGGGTCCAGCACATCGTCGGTGGGCTGTCCGGTGCGCTGCAGGACCGCGACCCGGCGGCCGAGGAGCTGGGAGGCGGAGGAGGTCAGTCTGTTGTGGGCGAGGAACTCGGCGAAGAGGCGTCCCACGTCGAAGGCGGCGTCCGCCAGTGTGCCGCGGCCCTGGCGGTGGTGGAGGAGCATGGCCCGCCCCGCGCAGTCCACCAGGGTGGCGAGCCCCGTGACGGCATCGGCGCCGTGGCCCATGTTGCGGGAGTTGTCGTTGTACAGACGGACCGCCTGGTCGTAGGCGGCGACGGCGAGTTCGGCGTCGCCGCTCTTCTCCTGGGTCCGGCCGAGGACGGCGGCGCTCCTGGCGAGGGCGTACCAGTCGTCGTACGCGGCGTCCACCGCGTCATTGGCCTGGTCCACCGCGCTGAGCAGGGCCCCGCTCCGCAGAGTGGCGAGTGGTTCGGTGCCGGGCTGCCCTTCGAGCGGGTCGTAGGTGGAGCCGGACTGCGGGGCAGAGGACCCGGGGAACGGCGTCCCCGGTAAGTGCGGTCGCGCGGTGCCCGATGCGCCGTCGTGCTGGCTTCTGCGCCGCCATAACGCCATCCCGTGTTCCCCTTCCGAGACCCCTCGCGAGCAACAAGCCTGCGCTGAACGAATGTTCGCAGCGCGGTACGACCCCGACAAGGCCCGGTCGGCCCTCTCGCGCTGTTGACGAAGAGAGTCCTGCTGCCGTGACGCACGCGGAACATCAGCAGGCGGGCAGATCGGCCGGACGGCCCACGGCATGGACCGTGACAGGGCGTCCCTGCAGACGGTCCTCTCGACGCGGCGCGAAGCCCAGGCGCTCGGCCACCCTCACGGAAGCCTCGTTGCCCGGCCGAATGAGAGCCGTGAAGTAGTCGTCGTCAAGGGTGGCAAACCCCCATGCCAGACACGCTTGAGCAGCCTCGGTCGCATAGCCGTGCCCCCAGTGATCCGCTCGAAGGGTCCAGCCCAGTTCCACCTCGTCGAACTGTTCCCAGTACTGCAGACCGCTTCGACCGATGAATTCCCCGCTCGACTTCAGCTCGATCGCGCACAGGCCATGGCCTCGCTCAGCCCACTGCCGCTCGATCGCCGTGAGGCGTTCCAGTGCTTGTTGACGCGAGTAGGACCCGACGAACCGGTTGACCCGCGGGTCGGCGTGCAGCTCAACGAAAACGTCGACGTCGGACACCCGCAGAGGTCGCAGGAGCAGCCGCTCAGTCTCGATCACGTGTCCGAGCATAGATCTCAGGAGGTTTGCGAGGTCCCGTTGCCCGGTGAGGTGCGGGCGCGGTCGGCCGGCAGGGGGCCGAGGTCGGACGCGGTGCGGACGACGTCCGGACGGTCGGAGGCGGAGACGCAGACCGCCGCCAGCACCGCCACGACACCCGGTCGCCACCCCCGCCTTGTCATGCGAGGGATGCCAGTGGGCGGGATGCCGGTGGGCGGCGCGTAGCGGCGTTCGGTCAGGCGGCATCGGTCGACCCGTGCCGGCTCGCCTTCCTGCTAGCGTCCTGCGGTGATCTCTCTGGGGGAACCTGCGTTCTTCACCCGCCTGCGCGACGCGCGACGGGTGCTCGTCGCCGGTGCGGGCGGCGGCTTCGACGTGTACGCCGGGCTGCCGCTCGCACTCGCGTTGCGGTCGGCCGGCAAGGAGGTGCACCTCGCCAACCTGTCCTTCGCCGACCTGTACGGCCTGGACCTCGATGTGTGGGTGGACCAGGACGTCGCGGCCGTCGGGCCCGACACCCCCCTGCGCGGCGACTACTTCCCCGAACGGACGCTCGCCCAGTGGCTCGCGACGCAGGATCTGCCGTCGACCGTGTACGCGTTCCCGAGCATCGGGGTCGCTCCGCTGCGGGCGGCCTACCGGACGCTGATCACGCATCTCGGCGGTGTCGACGCGGTCGTGCTGGTGGACGGCGGGACCGACATCCTGATGCGCGGCGACGAACACGGTCTCGGCACCCCGGAGGAGGACATGGCGAGCCTGGCCGCCGTGAGCGGGCTCGACGAGGTCCCGCACCGGCTGGTGGCCTGCCTCGGCTTCGGGGTGGACGCGTACCACGGCGTGAACCACTCGCTCGTACTGGAGAACCTGGCCGCCCTGGACCGGGACGGCGCCTATCTCGGGGCGTTCTCGCTGCTGGGGGCTGCGCGGGAGGGCGCGCTGTATCTCGACGCGGTGGCGCACGCCCAGCGCCACACCGCGAGCCACCCGAGCATCGTGCACGGATCCGTCGCCGCCGCAGTGCGCGGTGACTTCGGCGACGTCCGGTTCACGGAACGGACCAAGGGCGGCGAGTTGTTCGTCAACCCGCTGATGGCACTGTACTTCTGTGTGGACCTGCCCGGACTGGCCCGCCGCAACCTCTACCTCGGTCTGCTGGAACGGACTTCGCTGATGCGGCAGGTGAGTTCCGTGATCGAGGAGTTCCGCACCACGCTGCCCCGTCAGCGTCCGCCGCGGGCATTCCCGCACTGAGCCGTCCTCCGGTACGGGCCGGGGTCCCGGCAGGGGCCCGCATGACACACTCGGTCCGGGTCGTCACAGATGGCGGCGACGGGAGGTAGCACCTTGCTGACATTGGACTTGCACCCGGTCTTCCGGAACAACCGCGACATCGAACTCGCGCTGCGGCAGGTCGTCTTCCAGGCGAAAAGCACGGGGGAGCCCGTCGTGCAGATCATTCACGGAAAGGGCACCGGGCAGCTCAAGGGGCGCGTCCTCGCGTTCCTCGGCCAGAAGCACATCAGGAAGCTGTACGACCGCGTGGAGATCGACACGGTCAACACGGGCCGGATCCTGGTCCACTTCACGGCACGCCCCTGAGCTCTCGCCCGTCGGCGAAAGGGCCCGGCGAGCAGCAGTACGCTCGCCGGGCCCTCGGAGTCCCGGAGCCGAGGCGTCGGTGCTACCCGATGCCGTAGCCGGTGATCTCGCCCATCCACTTGATCAGGTCGCCCGGGTCCTCGTTGGCGCCGTGGCCGCCGTCCCAGTACATCTTGAGGTTGACGTCGTCGCCGAGGTTCTGTGTCCTGAGGGCGAGGTTGGTGATCGCGGTCAGGGAGTGCGTGGTGTCACTGGTGCCGATCCGCAGCCACCAGTGCCTGGCCCGCCGGGGGTTGTGCTTCTCCAGGTAGTGCATCGGGTTGGCCAGCATGACCTTGTGCGGGATGTCGCTGTCGATCGTGGCGGTCCGGTCACCCGACCCGAGGCGTCCCGGGTCAGCCCCGAGCACTGTGTGCCGGCCAGCAGGGTGACCTCGGAGCGGGCGAGCACCTTGCGCCGCAGCCGGCGCTCCAGCTCGTCGCGGGTGAACGTCTGGATCTGCACCCCCGTCCGGGCCCGGGGTGCGAGTCCGGTCGGCAGCAGGAAGTCGATTCCCTGCCCGTAGTCGAACACCGGCGCACCGGCTTCCCGCAGCTCGTCCCGGAGCCCGGGAAACAGCCGCTCCAGGATCTCGCCGCCCTTGGCCAGCATCGCGTGCGCGTGATAGCCCTGCGGCGCACCCTGGTGAGCACCGGTGTCCTCGTCCACGGCGTCCCGCTCCACGAGGACGACTTCCGCGAAGAAGTCGGCGAGCACCCGCGCGGTCACCAGCCCCGCGTAACTCCCGCCGATGACAACGGCCTTGCCCCAGGTGCGGTTCGTCTGCATGTCGTCTCCCACGCTTGCCGGTGCCGGGCGCATCACGCGGATCAACGACGGCACTGATCAGTGCGACACGGCCGGCCGACCTCCCTCAAGTGCTCGGCCCGGTCCCCGGGATGGACCGGGGCCGGGCCGAACACCGCTGGCGGAGGGCTCACTTCACCCGGCGCCTACAGGGGATGCGGGAGCAGACGGTGACAGCCACCCGAGCGACAGTGGTGAGCGGGTTTCGGGCGGTGCGCGTCGCCATGAGCCGGGGACTTGGCGATCTCCACCTTGAGGACCGGTGATGCCGGGCTCACATTGCCCGCGAGGTCTTCGAGGCGTACCGCGAAGCCGTACTTCCCCAGGTCGAGCGGGGCGCTGACGACTTCGTAGGAGCCGCCCGAGGTGACGGTGTCCTTGCCGGCCACGGCCGGGCCGACGGGTCCCTTCGGATCGGCGGTCAGCCGCACCAGCGCGTTGGACTCGACGGACCGGCCCTGGAAGGCGGGTTTGGTGATCGACGTGATGTCGTCCCTGCGGTTGTCGGTGTCGCTCGACGGCAGCAGGTCCGGGGCGGCCGGACGCCTCGGTGCGGTGGTGTCGAGTGTGATCAACAGCCGGTGCGCGCTCTCCCTGCCCGAACCGACGACGTGGGACACCCCGGGGATGCCCGGGTCGTCGGACCGGTCGACGATCACCACCTCCGCGGTGATCTGGTTCTCGCCCTCCACCAGGACGGGGTTCAGACGGATCCGGTACAGCCCCGGTCTGGCGACCGGGTCCACCGGCTGGGCGAAGCCGACGCGCCGTCCGTCGCGTTCCACGGCCACCTTGTAGCCGGGGGAGTCGTCCGTGAGGGTGGCCGTGGAGTTCTGCGGCGACAGTGGGATGCCCGCGGATCGCAGTTCCGAGTCGTCGACCCGCAGGAAGAGCTGCGGACCGCGGATCCTGGTGACGTCGTCGTTGTCGTACCGGCCCGAGTCCGACCTGTGCGCGAGGTCGAGGCCGTAGGGCTCGGGGGCCGCCCGGTTGAGGACGGTGAGGTCGTAGGTGGCCTGCGGCGGGTCGGTCGGCGAGGCGTCACCCGGTCTGGTCGGGTCGGCGATGCCGGCGTCGCTCACCGCGACGAAGTACGGCTCGTCCGCGACGACCGGGATGGCGAGTCTGCTGGTCGAACTGCCCGGCCTGGTCGTGGCGGTGGTTCCGGTGGCCACCTGGTTGCCGAACTTGTCGTACGCGCGGACCTGGAGCCGGGAGATCACCTCGTTGAAGGCGATCTCGGCCCGCAGGTGCCCGGTGCGGCGGGGCTCGACCCTGAAGAAGTCGACGTCGGTCGCGCTGTGCAGGGTGAGGCGCGGCCTGGTGACCCTGTTCCTCGTGCCGAGCGCGGTGGCGACGGCGGTGTCGATCGACTCGTTCGGTTCGAAGGCGTCCGGGAAGGCGCCGAGCATCGAGAACACGTCGAAGTAGGTGGTCTGACTGCCCTGGGCCGACGCGGTGGCCGTCGGCGGGGTGGTGTTGCCGGTCCAGGTCGCGTAACCGATCCCGTCGGCCGACCACAGTCCGTTGTACTCCCCGATGCGCAGGGTCTGCTGGGTGGAGCCGGCGCCGCAGGCGAAACGGCAGGGGGCGTTGCGGTCGGGGTCGAAGGGGGAGTCGCTGACCCGGAAGTCCTGCGCCCAGGTCTGCCCGCCGTCGCGGCTCGTCGTGCCGTAGAGCTCCAGCAGGAAGTTGTTGGTGCCGTTCGGCCCGGTGCCGAAGTTGCGCCGGCCGCTGCGGTTGTCGTACCAGGTGACGACCGCGTTGCCGTCCTGGTCGATGTGGGCGGTGGGCATCACGGCGAAGGTGTGGCCCGGCCCGTGGTCGACCCTGCCCCGGGTGAACGTCTGCCCGTTGTCCGTGGAGCGGGCGATGACGACGTCGGCGTCGTCGCCGTTCCCGAAGACGTTGTTCGGGTCGTCGTTGGCGACGACGTAGACGCTCCCCGGCCGTGCCGGGTCGGGCAGGATCCACGGCTGCATGCTGCCCTGGAGCCAGAAGTCGGTTCCCGGGATGTCACCGCCCGGGGAGTTCACCACGTTGCAGGTGATGGTGGCCTGGCCCGCCCCGAACGCCGTTGTCTTCTGCTCGACCGTGCCGGCGGCGAAATCGGCGCCGCCGGAGCCGTCGCGGAGGAGCTGGGTGGTGCCCAGGCCGGGCAGTCCGTCGGCTCCCTCGTTGCAGCCGTTGGCGTGGTAGGCGACGTAGAGGTCGCCGTTCGGGCCGACCGCCGCGTGGGAGGGCCACACGTTCCCCTCGCCGACCGCGGAGAGAACCCTCGGCGCCGACCATGTCGTGCTCCCGCTCACGAGGCGGGAGAACTGGATCTGCCACGGGGTGCCGAGGTGCGACCAGACGATGTAGAGGTTGTCCCGGTACGGGCTGGCGGGGTTGGTGTCGGCCACCAGCCAGGGCTTGTCGTCGTTGACGGCACTGTTCGCGCTCACCTGGGTCGCCGTGTACGTCTGGGTCCCCGGCGTCGTCAGGTCGTTGATCCGGGCGACGCCCACCCCGAAGCTGGGGGCGGTGTTGAAACTGGTCGAGAGATGGGCGACGAACAGACGACCCCGCGAGTCGAAGGCGAGGGACGGGTCCCCCGAGCAGGGGAGGGTCGACGTCCGCGTGATCGGGAAGCCGTCCTTGCCGAAGTTGTTGTCGATCCGGACGGTGCATCCCTGCATGACGGCGACCTGGCTCGGCCTGCGGGGATTGACGGTGGCGTTGTGCGGCTCGTTGCCGTTGGTGGCGAGACTCCGGTCGTCGCCCGCCCATGCGGGTGAAGCGGCGGGCCCCATGACCACGAGTGACTGCAGCATCAGAAGAGTGCTGCCGACAACGGTGAGGACGCGCCGTCGAACCTGTCTGTTCAACATGGGTCCCCCTCTCTGGTCCTGCTCATCCCTCTCCTTCTGGTCCGGCCGGGGTACAAACACCCTGAAGATCTGCTCATCGGGCCAGATGACTGTGACACCGCGTTACCGCTCACCCCGTGAGCGCCCGACCGGGACACGCTGAATTCACCAAGACCCCCACCGCGACCATCCGTACGGAGCACCTCGCCCGCCCGCCCGCGCGCGGCCGGACCCCGTCGGGGAACGCGAGGCGGAGGGCATGCTGGTAGGTGTACGAGTGCATCGGGAGGTGGCGCTATGCGCTGGTGGGCCGGGGTGGGGACGCTCGCCGGGACGGTGCTGCTGGTGGCGTGCGGCGGAGCGGCGGGAAGCCCGTCCGGAAGGGTCTCCGCGAGCGCGTCCGACTCGGGGACCGTGCCGTCGGCGGGGAACTGCGGCGCCGGGCACGCGGAGGTCGCCGTGGCGCCGGGGGACGCGCCCCGGCGGGAGCTGTGCGTACGGCCCGGAACCGTGGTGTCGCTCCTCCTGGAGCCCCGTGTCGACGACAAGCGCTGGACGGGTGTGCGGAGTTCGGCGCCCGCCTTCGCCGTGGCCTCCGGGTGGCGGCTGGACGCGGACGGCACCGCCCATGCCTCGCTGCGCTGCGCCGGCACCCGGGGCGGCAGGACCGTGGTCACCGTGACGGCGAAGGCGCCGGACGTGGCGGGCGCGGCGCGGGTCGCCTTCACACTCGACGTGAACGTGGTGCCGTACCCGGAGCGGGGGTGACCCGGAGAAGTCCGGGTCACCCCCGTCGTGCCGCTGCGTCAGCCGCGGCCGCGCATCTTGATCGTGTAGATGCCGCGGCCGTGGGTGGCGGCGTACAGGGTGCTGCCGTCGGGGCCCGGCTTCAGCTGGAGCACGGCGACCGCGGGGAGCGAACCGACGCGCTCCCACTGCGTGCGCCCAGGCGCGCGGTAGACGACGCCGAGGTCGGTGGCCACGGCGAGGCCGCCGCTGGGAGTGACGACCGCGGAGTTCGCCGGTACGTCGGGGAGGTTCCCGGAGATGTCCTTCCAGGTGGTGCCGCCGTCGGTGGACTCGAAGACATGGCCGACGCCAGCGCCCGGGCCCTCCGTCCAGTGCCGGGAGAAACCGTTGACCGCGAGGTAGACGTGGTCGGCGTTCTTCGGGTCGATCGCGAAGCCGCTCAGGTAGCGGTTCGGTACCGTCCCGTCCACGGGGAGGGTGATGTCGTGCCACCCGGTCCCGTCCGCGTTGCCGACGGAGATGCCGCGGGCGAAGCCCTGGTTGTTGCAGGGGCCGCACCAGGCCGCGTAGACCTTGCCGCCCGAGGCCGCGACGGCGGTGGCGGTGCGGCCGGCACCGAGGTCGTACACGCTCTTCCACTCGTCACCGCTGCGGATGGCATAGCCATGGGTCTGCACCCAGATGTGCCGGCCGCCGGCGACCCAGGTCGCGGGGTTCTTCGCGTCGGCCGCGAGCGGGGCGATGAAGCGGGCCTCGCCGGTGGCGTTGTCGGCGGGGGCGACGTTGTAAGAGGTGGCCTTGGTGGGATCGGTGATCCAACTGCCGTCGTTGACCGCGCAGTTCTGGGTCACCTGGATCGCGAGGTAGACGTACTCCTCCGCGAGGTTGCAGCCGTTGGCCGGGTCGGTGAGGGTGTCGCCGCCGTCGCCGCCGAAGTCGGAGCCCATCACGGTGTCGTTGCTGCGCAGGACCGACTGGCCGTTGTCCTGGAGGCCGCCGGTGACCGAGACACCGCCGTAGGTCAGGTCCTTGCCGACGCCCACCGAGTAGTACTGCAGCGTGTCGATCGTGCCGTCGTTCAGCGAGGTCCAGTCGGTGGCGTGTCCCGAGGCGTCCTGGGATCCGTCGACCGGGCGCTTGTAGACGCCGCCGTCGTTGCCGACGTAGACGAAGCTCCTGCCGTGGTAGCTGCCGATCGCCACGCCGTGCTGGTCGGAGTGGGTGGTCTGGCTGCAGTCGCCGGTCTGCTTCGCCGGGTCGATGGACCAGCAGGGGAAGGAGAAGTTCCAGTACGGCCCTACGGTGGACCAGGTGCCGCCGCCGTCCTTGCTCTCGTACACCTCCTCCAGACCCGCGTAGATGTGCTCGGCGTTCGCTGGGTCGACGGCGAGGAACTGGTTGTACCAGGCCTGTACGCCAGGCATGTAGCCGCTGGTCGTCAGTGCCGAGCCGTCGGCGGCCAGCCCCTGGTAGTCGGCGATCTTCGTCCAGGGCCCGGTGGGCGAACCGGACTTGGAGACGTAGATGCCTTCCAGGCCGCTGTCCGGGTTGGTGTTCAGCTGCTCCGGCGACTGGTCGACGGCGTAGTAGCGCGAGCCGTCGGCGGAGCGGGCGAAGGTGACGTTGCCGACGTCGTCCGGGTCGGCCGGCAGGTCGCCCAGTCCGCTGGTGATACGCGTCCAGGTGCCGCTGGAGTCCTTGGCGTAGAAGCCGTTGTAGTCGTCACCGCTGCGCCAGCCGACCGCGAGGACCACCCTGCCCGGGTCCTTCGGGTCGATCGCGATGTCGTTGGCGATGTTCTTGTACGCGGCCGATGGGTCGCTTGCGAGTGAACCGCCCGGCAGATACTCGGGGTTGGGCGCGAACTCCAGCTTCCAGGCGCCCTTCAGCGTCTTCGTGGAGTGGCTCCACACGCCCTCGCTGGTCGCCGCCCATACCTTGCCGCCGCCGAAGCGCAGCTCGTGGATGGTCGTGGACTCCAGCTCGTCGCCGCCGACCCGGCTGTGGGCGGAGAAGGTGCCGTGGTGCGGGTCGGACAGGACGTAGACGCCGCTGCCGAGGTAGGCGTCCGCGTTGGTGGTGGCCTCGCCGGTGCCCAGCCACAGCCGGCCGGCTCCGTCCAGCGCGAGCGCGCCGGTGGACTGGGAGGAGAGCCGGTCGCTGATCGGCTGCCAGTGCCCGCCGCCGGACCGGGACCGCCATACGCCGCCGCCCGCGCTGCCCGCGTAGACGTATCCGTGGTCGTCCGCGGCCATGGCCGCCATCCGGCCCGTGACATTGCCCGAGCCCCCGCTGGAGTTGGAGTCGATGTCGCGGTAGCGGGCGTCGTCGGAGTTGTACGGCAGGTCGGTGATGTTCCGCCAACTGCCGCCGGTACTGGGCAGGTTGCTCAGATCCGTCCAGGCGGCGCCGTAGGCGCCGGGGGCGACGATGCCGGGCGAGGTGCGGGCCTCGGCGTACTGGTCCGCGCCTTCGGCTATCTCGTCGGCCTCGTTGCCGTCGTCATCGTCCTCGGCCGTCACCTTGGGGGCGGCGGACCCCACCGACTGGGTGCGTTCGGCGGCGAGCCGGGTGAGCGCGCGGGCGCCGAACGGGGTGTTGTTCCGGCCGGATGCGGCGCCTGCGGGGAGCGCGACGAGTGCGGCGGTTGCGGTGATGGCACAGGTCGTGAGCCATCGTCTTCTTCGGGTTGGTGCTGACACCGGATCCTCCCAAACGGGCTTTCGTACGGCCGTCGGTGGGACCCGATCACGGGCGGGAGGGCGTGTCCGGAACTTGGGCAGGCCTTGACTGGAACCTGTCATTTCGGGTGGGGTGGATGCATGCGGGCCGGCCGCCGCCGGGAAACAGGCCGGAGGATGATGGGCGGCACGGACGTACCGGAACCGGTGGCGTCCGCGACGAGGAGACGTACGTCCATGACAGTCTCGAGGCCCCGGGCGGCCCACCCGGCAGTACCGGCCCGGATGCGGCCCTGGCGGTTCGTGGTGTGGTTCGGCACGGTCAGTCTGCTCGCGGACTTCGTGTACGAGGGCGCCCGCTCGATCACCGGACCGCTGCTGGCCTCACTGGGGGCGTCGGCACTGGTGGTGGGTGTGGTGACGGGCGCGGGCGAGGCGGCGGCGCTCGGACTGCGGCTGGTCTCGGGGCCGTTGGCGGACCGCACGCACCGCTTCTGGGGGCTGACGATCGCCGGGTACGCGCTGACGGTGATCTCCGTACCGCTGCTGGGCGCGGTCGGGGTGCTCTGGGCCGCCTGCGCGCTGGTGATCGCCGAGAGGGTGGGCAAGGCGGTGCGCTCACCCGCCAAGGACACCCTGCTGTCGCACGCGACCGCCGCCACCGGGCGCGGGCGCGGCTTCGCCGTCCACGAGGCGATGGACCAGGTCGGCGCACTGATCGGCCCGCTCGTCGTGGCCGGGATGCTCGCGCTCACCGGCGACGACTACGGGCCGGCGCTCGGCGTGCTCGCCGTCCCGGGAGTCGCGGTGCTGGGTGTGCTGGTGTGGCTGCGGGCCCGCGTGCCCGACCCGGCGGCGTACGAGCGGGAGGCCGCCGTCTTTGCGGACGAGCCCGCGCCGGGGGGCCGCCTGCCCCGCGCGTTCTGGACGTACGCGGCGTTCACCGCCGCCACCACCGCAGGCTTCGCCACCTTCGGCGTGCTCTCCTACCACCTCGTCCAGCACCACCTGATGACGGCGGCCTGGGTACCCGTGCTGTACGCCGCCGCGATGGCCGTCGACGCCCTCGCCGCGCTGGCGACCGGCTGGCTGTACGACCGGGTCGGGGCGCGGGTGCTGGTGGCCCTGCCGGTGCTGGCCGCCGCCGTCCCGATGCTGGCGTTCGCGGACACCGTGACGGTGGCCGTGCTCGGCTCCCTGGTGTGGGGCGCGGCCATGGGCATTCAGGAGTCCACGCTGCGGGCGACGGTCGCCGACCTGGTGCCGCCGGGGCGCCGCGCGACGGCCTACGGCGTCTTCGCGGGGGTGGTCGGTGCGGCGAGCCTGGTGGGCGGCGCGCTGATCGGCGCCCTCTACGGGGTGTCGATCCCGGCGCTGATCGCGGTGGTCGTCACGGTTCAGGTGCTGGCCCTCGTCCTGCTGACGGTCGGCGGGCCGGCGAAGGCGCGATCCTGATCGTCGCCCTGCACGTCGTCGCCTTCGGCATCCTCTTCCTGCTCGTCGTCCCCGGGCACTACGAGATCGGCTCCAAGGCGTTCGGCATCGGGCTCGGCGTCACCGCCTACACGCTCGGCATGCGGCACGCCTTCGACGCCGACCACATGGCCGCGATCGACAACACCACCCGCAAGCTGATGGCGGACGGCAGGCGGCCGGTGTCGGTGGGGTTCTGGTTCGCCCTCGGGCACTCCAGCGTGGTCGTCGCGATGGCCGCGCTGGTGGCGGGCGCCCAGCTCACCACACGGTGGGGCTGTCGCTACGGTCAGAACGGGAAGACGATCTGGGCGGAACAGTCCCTGGAGTGCGTCTGAAGCGGGGCTGCGCTCGCTACGGGGCGGTCGACGCGGCGGCCCGGGTGCCGCCGGTCCGGAAGAAGCGTGCCATGGTCACCAGGACCAGGGCGAGCGCGGCGGGTATCGCGTAGGCGATGCGGAAGTGGCCCGTCGCCCCCAGGCCGCCGCTCGCACCGGCCCCGACGAGAACGCCGACGTAGTTGAAGACGTTCAGCCGGGCCAGCACCGTCTCGGGGGCACTAGGCCGCAGCCGGCCGGCCGCCGCGACGCACAGCGGGGTGAGGGCGGCGACCCCGAGGCCCGTGCACCCGGCCGCGACCACCGCGTACGGCCAGCTCGGGGCCGTTGCCAGGGCGGCCAGGGCGACGGCCGCGAGCAGGGCGGCGGCGCGGACCACCGCCACCGGCCCGACCCGGCGGACCATGAGGTCGGCGCCCGCCCGGCCGGTCACGGTGCCCGCCTGGTAGGCCGCGTACGCGAGCGGCGCGGCCGCCAGGGACGCGGCGAGGGTCTGGTGGAGGTAGGCGGTCGACCAGGCGGAGACCGCGGAGTCGACGACGTAGGCGACGAGGAGAACGACACCGAAGGGGACGAGCCGTGCCCACACGCGCCGCCCCAGGACCTCCTCGGCCGGCGTCGGCCTGTCGTCGGACGGCGACGGTGACGGCGCGGGCGGGAGGACATGGGGCCGGACGGTCAGGGCCAGGACGGCCACGAGCGCGGCGTGCACCGTGAGGACGTACTCGACCGGCCAGCCCAGCCGGGAGACGCCCGCCGTCAGCAGCGCGGCCGCCACCCCCGCGGCGCTCCAGGCGGCGTAGAAGGAGGAGAGGATGCTGCGCCCGTAGTGACGTTCGACGGTGGCCGCGCGGGTGTTGACGGACACGTCGATCGCACCCAGCGCCAGCCCGAAGACGACATAGGCCGCCGAAGCGACCGGCAGGCCCGGCGCCCAGGCCACGGACAGCAGGGCCACGGCCGCGGTCAGCACCGCCGCGCGCATGACGGCCACGGTGCCCGAGCGGCGTACGGCGGCCAGGCCCGCGAAACTGCCGGCACCCGCGGCCAGCGTCAGGGCGACCGTGAGCGCGGTCATCGCCAGGGACGACAGCCGCAGATGGCTCTGCACGGCGGGCACGGTGGTGGACACCGCGGCCACCGCCACGCCCTGGGCGGCGAACACGGTGGCCGTGACCCGGCGGGCCCCCGCGAGCGGGCCGCTTCTCACGGACAGAGGCGGAGCCGTCGCTCCGAGGGACTGGGTCATGGGGCCTCTTCCTGTCACGGACCGTGGGCGGGCCGGGGCGCGCGAGTTGGAGCAACGGTAGGAATGCGGACCGACCCCGCGGAGGACACCGACGGCCACACCGGGGACCCTGGCGGCCAGCAGCGGTCGGCCGGGCGTGCCCCAGGAGGTCAGCGGGCTGGCCGCTGCGGCCCCCTATGTGGCCGCACGGGCCAGTCCGCCGGTGCCCGCCCGCTGCCTAAGTTCCTCCCACGCCGAAACGTGGCGACGAGAGGAGGTGGACTCGTGACGGAGTCCGAATTCGACATATGTGTCATCGGTGCGGGTCCCGCGGGGCTGGCAGTGGCACGGGCGCTCGGTGAGCGACGGCTTCCCTACACGCACATCGAGCGTCACACGGGTCCGGGAGGTCTGTGGGACATCGACAACCCGGGCAGCCCGATGTACGAGTCGGCGCATTTCATCTCCAGCAGGACCCTCTCGGGCTTCGGCGGCCGGCCGATGCCCGACCACTTCGCCGACTACCCCTCGCGGCGGCAGATCCTGTCGTACCTGACGTCCTTCTCCGACGCGTACGGGCTGACCGAGCGGATCGAGTTCGGCACCGAGGTCCGTGACGTGGTCAAGAACCCGGACGGCACCTGGACGGTCACCCGGTCCGACGGACGGACCAGTCGGCACGGGCAGGTCGTGGTCTGCACCGGCGCGCAGTGGCACCCCAACATCCCCGAGATCCCGGGTGACTTCAGCGGCGAGATCCGGCACACGGTCGGCTACCGCAGCAGCGACGAACTGCGCGGCAAGCGGGTCCTGGTGGTGGGCGCCGGCAACTCCGGCTGCGACATCGCCTGCGACGCGGCCCGGGCCGCCGACCACGCGGAGATCAGCATGCGCCGCGGCTACTGGTTCATCCCCAAGCACGTGTTCGGCAGGCCCGTGGACACCCTCGAAGGCGTCGGTCCCCGGATGCCGAAGTGGCTGGAGCAGAAGCTGTTCGGCGCACTCCTGCGGATCATCAACGGCGATCCGCGCCGCCTCGGCCTGCAGAAACCGGACCACAAGCTCTTCGAGACCCATCCGACGGTCAACTCGATGCTGCTCCACCACCTGCAGCACGGCGACATCACCGCACGACCGGGCATCGCACGGGCCGAGGGCCGCACCGTCCACTTCACCGACGGCACCAGCAACGACTTCGACCTGATCCTGCTGGCCACCGGCTACGTCCACAAAGTGCCCGTCGCACAGCGCTACTTCGGCGACGAGCAGCACCCCGACCTGTACCTGTCCTCGTTCTCCCGCGAGCACGAAGGGCTGTTCGGCGTCGGCTTCATCGAGACCAACTCCGGCGCCTACCAACTGTTCGACACACAAGCGCAGTTGATCGCGGGCTTCGTCCAGGACTCCCGCCGGGGCCTGCCGAACGCCGAGCGGTTCGCCCGCATGATCCGGGACGACCGCCCCGACCTGACCGGCGGCCTGCGGTTCGTGGACTCCCCGCGCCACACCGGCTATGTCGACAGCGCCGCGTACACCAGATACCTCAGGAAGGTCGCAGCCGCCATGGGCTGGCCCACCGAGGGGCGCCCTCCGGCCGTGCCGGCCCTCCGCAGCAGGGAGACGGTGGCATGAGCGGCTACGACTGCACCGGCAAGGTGATGCTGGTGACCGGCGGCGCGGGCGGCATCGGCAGCGCGCTGTGCCGGCGGTTCGCGACCGGCGGCGCCGTGTGCGTCGTCGTCGACATCGACGGTGAGCGCGCGCGGCGGGTCGCGGACGCCCTGCCCGGCGCCGGACACCTGGGCCTCGGCTGCGACCTGCTGGACCGGGCCGGGGTGGCGGCCCTCTTCGAGCACGTCGCCTCCGCCTTCGGCCGCCTCGACGTACTGGTCAACAACGTCGGCATGACCAGCACCGAGCGCTTCGACGTGCGCGCGGTGGAGAGCATCGAGCGGGAGATCGACCTCAACATGATCTCGCCGCTGGTGGCGACCCGGCTCGCCATTCCCCTGCTCAGGGCCTCCGCCGACCCGCGCGTCATCACCACCGTGTCACTCGCCGGGATCTTCCCCCAGGGGGAGACCCCCATCTACGCGGCGTCGAAGTTCGGGCTGCGCGGCGCGATGCTGTCCATCGCCCTCGACCTGGGTGCCAAAGGCATCCGCGTCGGCTCGGTCCTGCCGTCGGCCACCGACACCCCGATGCTGCGCCGGGAGGCCGTCGACGGCGGCAACTCCCTCCAGTTCCAGGACCCGCCGCAGCAGCCGTCCGACGTCGTCGCCGCCGTGGTCAGCCTGCTCGACCGGCCGCGCTTCGAGGCGTATCCACGCGTCGGCGAATCGCTCCTGGTCCGCTTCTCCATGCTTGCCCCGAACCTCCTCCCCCGGCTGCTCCCGCTCTTCCGCAGGCGCGGCGAACGCGGCCTGGCCCGCTACCTGGAGGACCTGCGGCGCAGGGGGCTGGCCCGTCAGGTCGACGGCCACTGGGAACTGGTGAAAGAGGCATGACCGTGATCACCGAAACGAACGTCCGTCTGCTCAGGATCGTCAACCCGGCGACCGGAGAGACCCTGGACACCCTGCCCGCCGCCACCCCGGGCGAGGTGGACGCAGCCGTGCAGCGGGCCCACCGTGTCTTCGACAGCGGGGTCTGGTCGGGCCGACCGCCCCGGGAGCGGGCCACCGTACTCCTGCGCCTCGCGGACCTGATGGAACGCGACGCCGAGATCCTGGCCCGCCTGGACTGCGAGGACGCGGGCAAACCGATCACGGACTGCCGTACGGGCGACGTGCCCGGCGCGATCGAGTCGATCCGCTGGTTCGCGGAGGCCGCCGACAAGGTCTTCGGGCGCGTCGCGCCCACCGGCCACGACCACCTCGGCCTGATGAGCCGGGAACCCGTCGGCGTGGCCGCCGCGATCCTCCCGTGGAACTACCCCCTTGCCATGGCCGCCTGGAAGGTCGGCCCCGCCCTCGCCGCGGGCAACAGCCTGCTGCTCAAGCCGGCCGAGGCGACCCCTCGCTCGGCCCTCCACCTGGCCCGGCTGGCCGCCGAAGCGGGTCTGCCGGACGGGACGCTCACCGTCCTGCCCGGCCACGGGGCGGAGGCCGGCCGGGCGCTCGCCCGCCATCCCGGGGTGGACGCCCTGTCCTTCACCGGCTCGACGGCGACCGGACGGCGGATCCTGGCGGATGCCGCGGAGACCAACTTCAAACGGGTCTCCCTGGAGATGGGCGGCAAGAGCCCCCAGGTCCTGATGCCGGACGCGCTCGACCTCGGTGCCGAACTCGTCGACGACATGATCGAGGCCGCGTTCCTGACGGCGGGCCAGAACTGCACGGCCGGCTCCCGTGTCCTGGTCCACGAGGACATCGCCGCCGAGGTCGTCGCCCGGTTCACGGCCGCCGCCGGGGCGCTGGCCGTCGGCGACCCCGCCGACCCGGACACCCGCATGGGACCGCTCATCAGCGCTGCGGCGCGGGACCGGGTCGCCGGCGCCGTGGCCGAGGCGGTCGCCGCCGGAGCCGTGGCGCACGCACCCCGGCTGCCGGAAGGCCTCCACCCGCGCGGGGCCTACCACCCGCCCACCGTCGTGGTCGGCGCCCCCGCCCGGAGCAGGGTCCTCACCGAGGAACTGTTCGGCCCCGTGGTCACCGTCCAGAGCTTCACCTCCGAGCAGGAGGCGATCCGGACGGCGAACGCGACCGACTACGGCCTCGCCGCCTCCGTGTGGACCCGCGACCTCGACACCGCCGTCCGTCTCGCCCGCGGCATCCAGGCCGGAGTGGTCTCCGTCAACGCCTACAGCGAGGGCGACATCACCTCCCCCTTCGGCGGCTGGAAGCAGTCCGGATTCGGCGGGGCGGAGCGGTCCACCAACGCCTTCGACCAGTGGACCAGGGAGAAGACGGTGTGGATCCGCACGCGCTGACAAGGCGGAAAGCGGACGCGACTGCCTAAAGTGGTCGCCAGTACGGCCCTGGAGAGAAGCCATGCCCGAGCCACCCCGTCCGGAGAACGGCACCACGCGCAGCACGTCGGCGACGATCTCGCCGAACATCCTGCGCTATCTCGGCCAGATCACCGGGGAGTACGGCGTCGACCTGCGCCCGGAGCTGACCCAGGTGGGCCTCACCGAGGCCCTGCTGGGATCGGCGGCCCTGCGGGTCTCCTACCGCCAGGGCAGTGCCGTCATCCGGCGCGCCATCGAACTCACCGGGGACGAGAACCTGGGCCTGCGAGTGGGAGCGGCGCAGCACCTCACCGCCTGGGGGCTGCTGGGCTTCGCCATGCTCGCCAGTGACACCCTCCGGGCGGCCATCGACGCGGGCGTGCGCTTCCAGAACGTGTCCGGGGCCATGACGGTCTGGTCGGCGGGCCCGGAAGGCCCCGACTACGTGGTGCGGGCCGACCTGCCGGATCCGGAGGTCGACCCGCTCGTCGCCGTCTTCCTCGTCGAGGAGGCGTTCTCCAGCGTCGTCACGCTGGGCCGCCTCGCCGCCGGCGCCGGCCTCACACCGCAGGACATCCACTTCGCCTTCCCCGCGCCGCAGGATGTCCAGCCGTTCCGCGACCTCTTCCGCTGCCCCCTGCACTTCGGCGCGTCCCGCAACCGCCTGGTGGTACCCCAGACATGGATCAACCGACCCATGCCGGGCCGTGATCCGGTCACCTACGCCGCGACCCTCGAACTCCTCGAAGCGCAGATGGCCTCACGTCGCCGCCAGCAGGACCTCCTGGAGGTACTGGAGATCTCCGTCGCGCAGAGCCTTCCGGAGGTTCCGTCCTTCGCCGAACAGGCCCGCAGACACGCGTCGAGCGAACGCACGCTGCGCCGCCGCCTTGCCGGCTGCGGCACCTCCTACGAGGCGATCGTCGAGGGGGTACGGCGTGAACGCGTCGAACACCTCCTGCACCGCCCCCACCTCACCCTTCGCGAGGTGGCCCGCCAGGCAGGCTTCTCCGACGAACGTGCGCTCCGCCGAGCGGTGCACCGCTGGCACGGCATGGCGCCGCTGCAACTCCGCGCGGCGTTCCTCACGGACACCGGCGGAGACAGCGCCCCGTGAGGCGACCCGGGACGCCGTGGTGCCGGTCCGGAGGGTTCACCGCTGGATGAAGACGGTGATCCACTCGGCTTCCCGGGGCCGGTACCCATAGCGGTCCCACAGTCCCGACACGATCGCCGGAACGTGGCCTGCCCCGTAGACGACGGCCACCCGGATCGCCTCGTTGCCGCGCTCCGTGTGGATCCGGCCGAGCGCGTCGAGCAACCGCTGGTCCCGCCGGCCGGTCATCGCCTGCTCCACGGGATTGTCGGCCAGCATCTCCGCCCGCAGTGTCGACGGCAGGTCCTCGACCGCCAGGTCCTCGTCGAGGAAGGCGCTCGGACCGCGCAGCGCGAACACCAGGCCCATCACCGGGGCCGCGATCATGAGCAGCAGGTACATCCACCGCGGCAGTGTCTTGAGGTCCTCGATCGCCTCCGCCGCGGTCACGTCCGGGTTGATGACCGGCACGTCCTTGGGAAGGAGGGTGTCTTCGCGCTGTTCCTGAAGGCCGTTGCGCCTTCGGCGGGGAGCGAACCGGTAGGCCAGCGTGAGGGCGCTCACTCCGGCCGACTTCCCCCGGATTCCCTCGAGCACGATGAGATCGCATTCCTTGAGCCGGAGGCGGACCTGGGAGTAGAACGTGGGCGAGGCCACGTGCAGCATCGGGAAGATCACGAATTCCAGTGGCATCCCCTTCCGCCTCATCGTGATGGCGGCAGATCTGACGGAGTATCCGGTCACCTCGATGATCTGCATGATTCCCCCGCGGACTTCGTCTGGTTCGCCTTCCTTCTGTACCTGGACACGAACCTGGCCGGAGCGGCGGTTCCCTCTGACCGGACGGTGGCCGACGCTCGGGCCCGGGCGGCAGCGGCCCCGTCGCCGCCCGCGGCTCGGCGTCGACCACCGCGGAGATCATTTCCTGGGGATCGGTTACGCCCAGCAGCCGTTGACCGTGGCCGCCAGCCCGTCCAGGGCGTCCTTGGTGGCGGCCGGGTCGGCGGTGGAGTTGTTCTCGATGAAGGAGAAGATCTTCCAGCGGCCGTCCCCGGCCTTGGTCAGCCCGCTCAGCGCGATCGCACCGGTGAGGGTGCCCGTCTTCGCCATGACCTTGCCGACGGCACACTGCGAGTCCGCGGTGTCGAACCGGCCCCATTCGGGACCCAGGGTGGAGCCGGCCTCTCCCGACACGGGCAGGCCATCGATGATGGAGCCGAGGACCTGCGCGTTGCCGGGGGCGTCGGCCACGTCGAGGATGTCGGCGATGGTCTGTGCCGGGATGCGGTTGGCGCGGGACAGGCCGCTGCCGTCGTGGATCTCGTAGTTGTCGAGCGAGACGCCGTACCGGGCGAGCACCTCGCGTACGACGGCCGCGCCGTCCTCGAAGGTGGGTGGGCGGTCGGCGCCGATCGCGGTCATCCGCAGCAGCGTCTCGGCGATATCGTTGTCACTCACCTTGAGCATGTGCTTCACGATGGTGGACAGCGCGTCGGACTGGTGCTGGGCGACCGGCACGTCACCCGTGCCGGCGGTCCCGTGGGCGACGGTGCCCGTGACGGTGACGCCCTGCGCGGCGAGGAGCCTGGCGAAGGTCTGGCCCGCGTCGAGGGACGTGTCCGTGACGTGGTGACCGTCGACCACCAACGCCCGTACCGGTGCGACCGAGTCCGGGTAGTAGCCGTCGTTCCAGCCGGTCGCGAGCGTGGGCGCGGGGAAGAGGCTGTCGTCCACCTTCACCGCGACCGAGGTGAGACCCGCGCTCTTGAGGCCCGCGACGGCACTCTTCGCCATCGCGGTGAGGTCGGCGCTGGTCAGGGTGCGGTCGCCGCCGCCGACGAGGGTGAGCGTGCCGTTGCCGTAGACGGCCCTGGTGGTGAACCGGTGGTCGGGGCCGAGCACCGTCAACGCGGCGGTGGCGGTGCCGAGTTTGGTGTTGGACGCGGGCATCAGCGCGGTGGCCGCGTCGTGGCCCCAGACGACCTTCTGGGACTCGGCGTCGATGACGACTCCGCTGAGGGTGGTGCCGAGACGGGTGTCCTGGACGCGGGTGCCGAGATCGTCCGCGATCTTCTGCTCGGCGGGGTCGAGTGCCGTGGCCGTGGAGACGGTGTTGCCGGCGGCGAAGGCGGTCGTACCGAAGAGGATCGTCCCGGCGACGGGGACGGTCACCGCGACGACGGCGACCCTGCGCAGTGCGGGGTGCAGGGTCTTCGCCTTGCGGTGACGAGCGGTCGTCGGGGCGGGGGATGGGGGGTTGGACATACGGGCCTCTCGGCGAAGTGCTGCGGCGGAAAGGGGAGTTGACAGGGAGAACCTGGGTTCTCAAGAGTGAAAGCTACAGGCATGATCCCGAATCCTGGGCGGTTCCTGTGGACGTTCACACCCGCGCCGCCGCGCACCGTCAGAAGCCGTGCCGCGCGCCGCCGTCCACCTGGAGCATGAGCCCCGTCAGGTACGAGGCCGCCGGAGACAGCATGAACGCGCCCGCGCGTCCGAACTCCTCCGGTGTGCCGTACCGCCGCAGCGGGATCCGGGACTCGTTGGCGGCCCGCGTGGCCTCGGGGTCGGTGGACAGCCCGTCCAGCTCACGCATGCGATCGGTGCCGATCCGTCCCGGCAGCAGTCCGAAGACGCGGATGCCGCGCGGCCCCAGTTCGTCCGCGAGCGACTTGGCCAGGCCGGTGAGGCCGGGCCGCAGCCCGTTGGAGAGGACCATCCCGGGGGCCGGCTCGTACGCCGTGATCGACAGGACGAACCCGATGGAGCCCCCGGCCGGCAGCTCCGCGGCGGCCGTGCGAGCGAGCCGCACCGTACCCAGGAACACCGACTCGAAGGCCGCCTGCCGCTGTGCGTCGGTGTGGTCCGCGATGCGGCCGGCGGGCGGGCCGCCGACGCTGACGAGGATGCCGTCGAAGCCGCCGAACCGCTCCCGTGCGGTGGCGATCAGCTATTCCGGTGCCCGCGGGTCCGCGTTGTCGACGCCGACGCCGGCCGCGTTCGGACCGAGCTCCGCCGCCGCCTCGGCCGCACGCTTCCCGTCGCGGCCGGCGACGACCACCCGGGCCCCGTCGGCGACCAGTTCGCGGGCGACGGCGAAGCCCAGCCCACGGGTGGCACCGGTGAGGACGTACACCCTGTCCTTGAGTTCGAGATCCATGGTCCGTGTCCCCTCAGTGCCCCAGAGCGGCGGTGATGCCGTCGTCCACGGCCGCGCCGAGCTTGGCGTCGTCCTGCTCCGTCCAGGCGCGGGCGACATGCCCGTCGGGCCGGATCAGGGCGGCGCGCCCGTCGTCCCAGCCGTCGTGGGCCCGGTCCGGCGACCCGCCGTGCACGGTGATCCGCTCCTGCGCGCGATCGGCGAGGGCGCCGTCGGCGGTCAGGTCGAGGAGGAGGTGGGCCCAAGCACTACGTCCACCTCGGCATCGCCGCCGCGACCGGACGCGGGCTCATCGTCCCCAACATCAGGCACGCCGACCGGATGTCGCTGCGGGAGCTCGCCGAGGCGCTCGCCGAACTCACCGGCACGGCCCGGGCCGGGAGGACGACGCCGCAGTCGATGACCGGCGGGACCGTCACCATCACCAACGTCGGCGTGTTCGGTGTGGACACCGGGACACCGATCCTGAATCCGGGGGAGGCGGTCATCCTCGCCGTGGGTGCCATCCGGCGCATGCCCTGGGTCGTGACGGACGCGTCGGGAGCGGAGGCGATCGAGCCCCGCTGGGTCACCCAGCTGGCCCTGTCCTTCGACCACCGGCTCATCGACGGCCAACAGGGCTCCGAGCTGCTGGCCGACATCGCGGCCGTCCTGCACGATCCCGGGCTGGCGATGCTCTGACGGGGCCCACCACCGGCCGCCGGGCCGGTGATCGAAAAGGGAGGGGCGGTTCCTGCGGGGCACGGGTACGGTCCTGCCATGTCTGGATCAACCATTGGTGACCGCTCCCAGCCCTCTGTCACCGCCGACGACCTCGACCTTGCCGTGCAGCTCTCGGTGGCCGTCCTGCGCGAGGCGCCGCCGGCCGCCTGGGAAGGCAAGGCGGGTTCGCTGGAATGGGACTGCTGGGAGACCGTCGAGCACCTCAGCGACGACCTCTTCGCCTACGCCGCCCAACTGGGCCCGAAGACACCGCCCTTGGACAGGGAGGTGCCCTTCGCGTGGGAGCGGCGGCGGCCCGGCGGTCCGGCGAACGCCATTCACGCGGACCGCACGGCGGGGCCCGCCGGCCTGCTGCAGGTCCTGGAGGCGAGCGGCGCGCTGCTCGTCGCCATGGTGCGCACGACGCCTCCGGGGACCCGCGCCCACCATGTCTTCGGCGCCTCGGACCCCGAGGGATTCGCCGCGATGGGAATCGTGGAGACCCTGGTGCACACGTACGACCTGGCGGACGGGCTCGGTCTCGCATGGGATCCGCCTGCCGATCTGTGCTCTCGCGTGCTCGTCCGGCTGTTTCCGGACGCCCCGTCGGCCACTGACCCGTGGCCCACCCTCCTGTGGGCCACGGGACGCGCCGAACTTCCCGGACACCCTCGTCTCACCACCTGGCGCTGGGACGGCACGCCCCGGGCATAGGCCGGGAAGGGCCCACCGGGTCGATTGCCTCGCAGATTCCCCAATTCGGCGCGACAGCCGTGAAAGACGGCCAGAATGTGGCGGTGAGGCCGGTGGTGATGTGGGGCGCCGGTCGTCGAGTGCTGTGAAAAGAGAGTTCCGTCCTCGGGCAACGGCGTACGCTCCGCAGCGAAGGAGGGTGCCATGGCCGCTCACGCGAGAGCGATCGGGGTCTGGTGGCTGGTCACCATGGCTGCCCTGACCACGGCGGTCATCGCGGTCGTCCTCGTCGTCCAGGCCGACTCGGGGGAGGCGTCCCCGCCGCCGTCGTCCCCCCTCACCGCACCGGCGACGGACGTGCCCGCGACGACGGACTCCGCGCCGTAGGACTCCACCCCGTAGGGGCCGGGTGGCGTCAGACCGTCGACAGATCGATCGCCCGGTCCAGGTCGTGCGGCCGCAGGACGCGCAGGATCGCCTCGAGGAGGTAGTAGTCGGCGTAGGGGAGGGAGATCTCGATGCCGTCCTCGGCGGGGCGGTTGCGGGTGCAGCGGGCGACCACGGCCTCGGCGCGGGTGGAGTGGGCGGTGAGGCAGGTCCGGCAGAGCGCGTCGAGGATGCGCAGGGCGGTGGTGCGGTACGTCCTGCTGCCCGTGGCGGCGGCCAGGTCGAGCAGCCCGCAGGCCATGACGGTCCCGGCGGAGGCGTCCTTGATGTCGTACGGCTGCTGCGGTGCGCGGTAGTCCCAGACGGGTATGTGGTCCGGGCCGAGGGCCTGGACGGCGAAGTCGGCGAGGGTGCGGGCGGTGTCGAGGAACTCGCGGTCGCCGGTGCGGCGGTACATGGTGGTGAAGCCGTAGATGCCCCAGGCCTGGCCGCGGGCCCAGCAGGAGGTCGGGCTGTAGCCCTGGACGGTGTTGGGGCCGACGGGGGTGCCGGTGGCGGGGTCGACGTCGTAGACGTGCGGGGTGGACCCGTCCGGTCGCGGGAAGAGGCGGCCCGCGGTCCGCGCGTGTCCCACGGCCGCGTCCATGAAGGCGTCCTCGCCGGTCTGCCGGGCGGCGAAGACGAGCAGGTCGAGGTTCATCATCGTGTCGATGATCACGCGGCCGGCGTTGTCGGAGGTGTTGAGCGCGCCCCAGGCCCGCAGGTAGCGGCCGCGGGGGTTGTAGCGCTGGAGCAGTGAGCGTGCGGCCTGTACGGCGCCGTCCCGCCAGGACGTGTCGCCGGTCAGCCGCCAGGCGGTGACCCAGGACGGGGTGAACAGGAAGCCCAGGTCGTGGGTGCCGGTGTCGTACCGGCGGGGGGCGAGTCTCGCGGCCGACGCGAGAGCGAGGTCGCGCAGGTCGTCGTCGCCGCTGTGGAGCCAGCTCATCCAGAGGACGCCCGGCCAGAATCCGCCGACCCAGTCGCCGTTCTGGGAGTAGACCCACTTCTCGAACTTCGTCCCGACGGGGAAGGCGCTCACCCCGGGCGCGACGGCACGCACCTTCGCCACCGCGTAGTCGGCCGCGTCACGCAGCACCGCCTCCGTGGCCGCCGGCACCTGGCCGGCGAGCGGCCGGTCGGCGAGCGCCTGCGCGGACTGAGGTACGGCGGCGTACGCCACCGCGGCGCCGCCTGCGGTGGCCAGCACGGCCCTGCGGGACATGTGCATGGGTGCCTTCCTCTCCAACTGAGGTGATTCGTGCGGGAGTTGAAGGAGTCTCGCATGCAGGGAAGCGCGCGTATACACATGTGCGCAAAGTTCAAGTACGTGAACGACATGGATGGGTGAGCATGGATGGGTGAAGTGGTCGGGTGAGGTGGATGGGTGATCGGTGCGCCTACCGCGAGGACAGCCGGTGCAGCAGATCCCGGCTCGCCGAGGTGATCAGCGGGGGTACGCCGAGGTCGGCGAGCATGTCGGCGGCGGCCTGCATCTCCGCCGTGCGGCGTACCGCGTGCCGGTGGCTGCCGTCGACCAGCCGGTCCAGCGTCGCCGCGTCCGCGTGCGTCAGCTCCTCGGTGATGTGCTCCCGCAGCCACTCCTCGCAGCCGGCCGCGCGCGCCGCCTCCAGTGCCTCGATGACGGCCGCCGCCCACCCCTTGTAGAAGACGCTGCGCAGCAGCTTGCGCTCGGCGGCCAGCCCGGCCGGGCCGTCGAGGACGTCCACCCGCGCGCCGAGCGGACGGAGGAGGCCGGCGTAGCGCCCGCCGGCCGCCCCGGAGACGAGCATCGGCGTGCGCAGGCCCCGGCCGGGCACGGTGGCCATCAGGGCCACGTCGACGAGGTCGATGCCCGCGTCCGCCGCGGCCTCGCCGAGGTGCCGTTTCGCCGCGGGCGACGCGGTGTTGAGGTCGGCCCACAGGCAGCCGCGCGCGGTGCCGGCGAGCCCCGCGCGCAGCGCGTCCGGGGCGGCCGAGGCGCTGTTGACGCTCAGGACCAGATCGCTGCCGGCGGCCGCCTCCGCCTCGCCGTCGGTGCCCACGACACCCGGCGGCGCCGCGGCCTTCGGGTCGTACCCGCGCACCAGCGCGCCCGCGGCGACCAGGTCACCCGCGATCGCGCCGCCCGCCTCGCCCAGCCCCAGTACGGCGACACGAAGGCCCGTCACGGCGGTGGAGTTCACAGGTGTCTCCCAGTTCGTGTTCATCGTCCCTGGCCGGAGGCCGTCACGGCAGGGCAGGATTGGCGACAATATCGTTGCCATTCTGATCGTTCTGTCGCGGAAAGGGGAACCACGTGTCGGCAGCACCCAACATCCCGTCCGGGTCCGACCCGGTCGTCGAGGTCATCCGCGCGGCGATCGTGCGCGGCGACTACGTACCGGACCAGCGGCTCGTGGAGGTCGACCTGGCGGAGCGGTTCTCGGCCAGCCGCGGCGCCGTGCGCTCGGCCCTGTTCCAGCTGGGCAACGAGGGGCTGGTGGAGCGCATCCCCAACCGGGGGGCCCGGGTGCGCGCGGTGCCGCTGGCCGAGGCGATCGAGATCACCGAGGTCCGGATGGTGGTCGAGGGCCTGTGCGCCGCCAAGGCCGCGCAGCGGGTGACCGACGCGGAGATCGCCGAACTGCGCGAGATCCGCGCGGGGATGATCGGAGCGGTCGAGGCCGGGGAGGTCATGGTCTACTCCCGGTTGAACAACCGGCTGCACCGCCGCCTCATGGAGCTGAGCGGTCAGGCCACGGCCGAGGGTGTGCTGGAGCGGCTGCGCGGCCAGTCCGTGCGTCACCAGTTCCGGCTCGCCCTGCAGCCGGGGCGGCCGGCCGTCTCGCTCCCCGAACACCTCGCGATCATCGATGCCGTCTGCGGCCGTGACCCCGTCGCCGCCGAGCAGGCCGCCCGGGGGCACCTCGGCAGTGTCATCCACGCACTGCGGAAATCCGCCAACTCGTCGTCTTCGAAGGCGAGTTAGGGCTGTCGTCGGCTCGTGAAGGTCGGCTCGCGGCGGGCGCGGGCGACGGTCGGTATCGCTTTCTGCGCAACCCATTGACGCCTTCCCACTGATTGTTAACAATCTGGGTCACCAAATTGGTGACAGGGAGGCGGTATGACCGACCGACCAGGCACGCACCCCATCCCCATCCCCTCGGACGAGGCCCGCGAACTCGTCGCGGGGGCCTACGACATCCATCTGCACATCGCACCCGACCTGATGAAGCGCCGCGTCGACGACCTCACCCTGGCGTCCCGCTTCGCCGAGGTCGGATTATCCGGCTTCGTCCTCAAGTCGCACTACGTGCCCACGGCGGAACGGGCCGCGGTGGTCCGCAGGGCGGTCCCCGGCTTCGGAGCGGTCGGGGCGATCACCCTGAACGGCTCGGTGGGCGGAATGAACCCGATCGCAGTGGAGATCGCCGGCCGCGGCGGCGCCCAGGTCGTCTGGCTGCCCACCGTGGACAGCGCCAACGAACGGGCCTGTACGGCGAGCGGTCCCGAGGGCGCCACACCGCCCATGTGGATGCAGTTGCAGAACGAACTCCGCGACGCCGGCATGACGGCCGACCCGGTGGACGTGGTCGGACCGGACGGCAAGGTCCTGGAGATCACCCGCCAGGTGCTCCGGGTGATCGCGGCCCACGACATGACCCTCGCCACCGGCCACCTCGGCACCGAGGAGATCACCGCCGTGGTGGACGCGGCGGTCGAGGAGGGCGTCCGCCGGATCGTCGTCACCCACCCGGAGTTCACCTCGCAACGGGTGGGCGTCGAACGGCAACGCGAACTCGCCGCCAAGGGCGCCCTGCTGGAGCGGTGCTTCACCACCCCGTACACCGGCAAGGTCTCCTGGGAGCTGTGGCTGGAGAACATCAGGGCCGTCGGCCCGGAGCACTCCGTGCTCTCCAGCGACCTCGGCCAGCCCTTCAACCCGCCGGTGGAGGACGGACTCCCGCTGCTCGCCGAACGGCTGCTCGCCGCCGGCTTCACCCGGGACGAGGTCCGGGTCATGGCCGTGGACAACAGCCGCCGGCTGGCCGGAGCGGCGGACGACCGATGACCGCCGTCCTGGAACTCCGCGGACTGAGCGCGCAGTTCGTGAAGGACGACACCGGGATCGTGGCACTGCGCGACCTGAGCCTCGGCATCGAGGAGGGCTGCTTCGTCAGCGTCCTCGGCCGCAGCGGCTGCGGCAAGTCGACCATGCTGAACATGATGTCGGGACTGATGTCCCCGACCTCGGGCCGGGTGACGTACCGGGACATGCGGGTGTCCGGGCCGCGCACCGAGGTCGGCTACCTCACCCAGTCCGACACCCTCATGCCCTGGCGCGACGTCCGCCGCAACATCGAAATGCCCATGGAGATCAAGGGGGTTGCCGCCGGGGAACGCCGGGACCGGGCGGCGGACCTCATCGAGCGGGTCGGACTCACCGGCTTTGAACGGCACTACCCGCGCGAACTCTCCGGCGGCATGCGGCGCCGCGCCGGCCTCGCCCGGATGCTCGCCGGCGACCCCGAAGTGCTGCTGCTCGACGAGCCGTTCGGCGCCCTCGACGCCCAGCTCCGCTCCGTGCTCCAGGCCGAACTGCTCCGGCTGTGGCAGGGCAGCGGCCAGACCGTCGTCTTCGTGACCCACGACATCGAGGAGGCCCTGCTGCTCGGCGACCGGGTCGTGGTGCTCGGCCGGATCGGCCGGGTCGTCCTGGACAAGCAGATCGACCTGCCCAGACCGCGCGACGCCGACGGACTGCGCGTGGACCCGCACTTCGTCGCCCTGCACAAGGAGATGTCGGCGGCGCTGCGGGAGGCACGGTGAACACGGTCGACGCGAAGACCCCGGCGGACCCGGAGACCGAGACGACGATCGGGCAGTCGGTCACCGTTCCCCTGCACCGCAACTGGTGGGAGCGGCACGGCGGCACCGTCGTCATCTGGGGCGGCCGGCTGGTCCTCGCCGCCGTCCTGCTGGTGGCCTGGCAGCTGTGCGCCGGGCGGGTCTTCGACCTCACCTTCACCAGCAGGCCCCTCGACGTCGTGCACCGGCTGGCCGACTGGCAGCGCCAGGGCCTGCTCTGGTCCAACACCTGGGTCACCCTCAAGGAGGTCGTCCTGGGCTTCCTGCTCGGCGCCGCCTCCGGCGCGGTCACCGGGTTCGTCCTCGCCTCGCTGCCGACCTTCTACCGCATGGTCGACCCGTTCATCGTCGCCCTGTACTCGCTGCCCAAGGTCGCCCTCGCCCCGCTGTTCATCGTCTGGTTCGGCATCGGCATGCAGATGAAGGTGCTGCTCGCCGCCGTCACCGTGTTCTTCCTGGTCTTCCTCAACACCGCCGTCGGCGTACGGGAGGTCGACCGGGGACTGATCGACGCGGTACGGCTGATGGGCGGCCGCCGCCGGGACATCGTCCTCAAGGTCGTCCTGCCCGCGTCCATGACCGGCCTGCTCACCGGCCTCAAGGTCGCCGTCCCGTACTCGCTGATCGGCGCCGTGATCGGGGAACTCGTCGCCTCCAACCGGGGGCTGGGCTATCTGATCAGCGACGCCGCCGCCAACTTCGACACGGCCGGGGTCTTCGCGACGCTCGTCGTCCTCTCGGCCATCGCCACCGTCCTCAACCTGATCGTCAGCCTCATCGACCGCAGGGCCAACCGCTGGAAGCCACTGGAGGGCCGGAAATGAGAGCTCAGCCGCGTATGGACCGACGGCACCTCGTGAAGGGCCTGCTCGCCACCGGAGCCGTCACCCTCGCCGGCGCGGGCTGCGCCAAGTCCGGCGCCTCCACCGGGACCGGGAAGATCTCGGTCGGGCAGGTCAGCCAGTCCATCGCCTTCTTGCCGCTGTTCATCGCCACCGAGAAGGGCTACTTCAAGGACGAGGGCGTCACCTTCGGAGACCCGCCGATCCTCGGCACCGGCGCCAAGGTCGCCGCCGCGCTGAAGTCCGGCAGCATCGAACTCGGCGGCTCCGTCATGACCGACGTCCTCAAACTCTCCGCGATCCAGAGCGACATCCGTCTGGTCGCCGACCTGGTGGACCGCTACTACATCGACATCATCACCGGGAAGGACTTCAAGGGCGCCGCGACCGACGCCACCCTCGACGAACGCATCAAGTCCCTGCGAGGGCAGAAGATCGGCATCACCGGACCCGGCAGCGGCACCGAGGCGCTCGTCATCTACCTCTTCGACAAGGTGGGCCTGGACTCCAAGAAGGACGCCCAGCTGGTCAACCTCGGCAGCGAGCCCAGCGCGGCGCTCGGCGCGCTCAAGGGCGGCCAGGTCGACGCCCTGTCCTTCGCCCAGCCGCTCGGCCAGCAGGCGGAGGGAACCGGCGTCGGAACCCTGTACATCTCCCCGTCCCGCGGCGACATCCCCGGGCTGGTCGACGTGTCCCACGGCGTCATCTTCACCACCCAGGGCATCCTCAAGGACAAGGCCAAGGAGATCGCGGCCTTCCAGCGGGCGCTGGTCCGGGCGAAGAAGGACATCCACGGCAACGACACCGCGGGCGTGAAGAAGCTGCTCGCCGAGTACCGCAGCGGCCTCCCCGACACCACCCTCGACGCCCTGATCCCGCTGCTGAAGAGCGAGATCCCGACGACGAACGCCTTCAGACGGTCCTCCTTCGACACCGCGGTCGCCTTCCACCGGTCCGCCGGCCTCATCACCGAGGACCCCGACTACGACCAGCTCGTACCGGCGAACCTGCGCGCGACGTGACGGCGGCCGGCGGACCCGGGGAACTCCGTGCGGGAGCGACGGGAGGGAGCGGTACGGGCAGGACGGCCGCAGTGGTCGCCGAGTACGTCCGGGCCACGGGGACGCGGTGCGTGTTCGCCTACCCCGGTGACCCGATCATCGAACTGATGGAAGCGTTCCGGGCCGCCGGCGTCGAGGTCGTGGCCGGTACCCGTGAGGGCACGGCGGTGTTCATGGCCGAGGCGCAGGCCATGGTGACCGGGCGGCCCGGTGTCTGCCTGTCGACGCTGGGGCCCGGTTCGACGTCGATCGTCAACGGGGTGGCCGCCGCCACCTGGGACCGGGTTCCGCTGCTGGCGATCTCGGGCCAGATCGACCCCGGCCGCGAGGACCTGGTCACCCACCAGGTGGTGGACCACAAGCTGCTCTTCTCACCCGTGGCCAAGTGGGCCGGCCGGATCGACCCCCGGTCGGCCGACGCGGTGCTGCGCAAGGCGCTGCGGCTGGCCGTCGCCGAGCGGCCCGGCGCCGTCCATCTCACCGGCTCCGCCGAGGCGTTCGCCGCTCCCGCACCCCGCGCCGCCGTCGCGCCGCCGCCCCTGGACGGCGCCGCCGGCGGGGTCCGGGTGCAGCGGGCCCCCGGCGGCCCGGACCCCGCGGTGCTGTTGCGGTCGGCCCGGCGCCCGGTGGTGCTGGCCGGCACCGCCGCGACCCGGTGCGCAGCCTCCGCAGCCCTGGTCCGGCTGGCGGAGACGGCAGGCGCCCCGGTGGTGGTGTCACCGATGGCCAAGGGCGTCTTCCCGGAGGACCATCCGCTCTTCGCCGGGGTCCTCGACATGGCCTGCCATCGGGTGGTGTGGGACTTCCTGGCCGGCAGTGACCTGGTCGTCGCCGCCGGCTTCGACCCCGTCGAGCTCCTCAGGCCGTGGTCCCTGCACACGCCCGTCCTGCATGTCGACACCACACCCAACGTCGACCAGGTCTACCCCAGCGGCTGCGAACTGGTCGGAGACGTCGCCGCGAGCCTGGACTGGCTCGCCGACGGCCGGCAGGGCGAGCCCCGCTGGACCGAGGCGGACGTCGCCGTCCACCGCGCCCGGCTCCGCGCTGCCTACTATGCGGGCCGGGTCGAAGGACGTCTCAACCCCACCGACGTCATCGACGTCGTCCGCGCCCACACCCCGCCCGACACCGTCGTCACCTGTGACGTCGGCTCGCACAAACTCCTCGTCGGCCAGGGCTGGCAGACCCGCGCACCGCGGGGTGTCCTCATGAGCAACGGCCTGTCCTCGATGGGCTTCGGGCTCCCCGCGGCGATCGCCGCCCAGCTGACCCTGGGCGAGGTTCCGGTCGTCGCGCTGATCGGCGACGGCGGCTTCGCCATGACGGCGACCGAACTGCGGACGGCCGTCGCCCGCCGGCTGCGGCTGACGGTGGTGGTCTTCTGCGACGGCAGCCTCAACCGCATCGAGCTCAAACAGCGGGCCCTCGGCTACGGCGGCACGGCGACCCGGCTGGACGACATGGACATGGTCGCGCTCGCGGGTGCCATGGGCTGCGACGGCGTGCGCGTGACCTCGGTGGCCGAACTGGAGAAGGCCATCACCGGCCTCGCGACCCGCACCGGCCCCCTGCTCGTCGAGGCCCGCATCGACCCCGCCCAGTACGAGGCGCAGTTCTGAGGAGCGGACCGTCCTGATCGGGCACCGGCTGCCGCACGGTGCCCGATCACCGGCCGGGGTTCAGCTCTTCCCGGGGCGGGTCACCCACTTGCCGTCGACCCAGCTGCTGACCGTCTCGTATCCGGAGCGGAACGAGCCCAGGTAGTCCACCTTCAGGTTCTTCTCGGCGGTGGACAGCCGCGCCGTGTAACCGGCGGGGTCGTCGGCGGATCCGCCGGTGGTGTCGACCGCGATGTAGGGGAACGCGTACACGGGGCGGGCGGCCGTCACGGTGCCGCTGCTGTTGATCTTCTGGCTGAGCAGGCTGTCGGGTGCCCGGTCCGCGGTGACCCAGTCGACGACCGCGGTGAGCGCGTCGATGCTGTCCGGGCCCTGACCGCCGCCGCAGTGCGCCACGCCGGGCAGCAGGAACAGCCGGGCGAAGTCCCTGGTGGCACGCTCGCCGCCCTTCGTCTTCTCCACCGCCTTGTAGTAGGCCATGCCGGCGACGGAGGAGATGTTCGGGTCGGCCAGCCCCTGCCAGATGATCAGCTTGCCGCCGGCCGCCTTGAACGCGGACAGGTCGGGGTCGGTCGCGTCCATCGTCCCCTCGTTGAGCTTCATCAGCTTCCGGTAACCGGCATCCGTGAATTCGACGTCCTTCCAGGACAGTTCGGGGTGCGCCTCGGGGTAGAGGAGGTAGCGGACGCGTTCGTTGACGTTGGTCTGGTTGGTCGTGGAGCCGGTGGCGGTGGTCGGGACGATGACTCCGGCCCAGTTCAGCTCGTTGCCGCGCAACTGCCAGCCCGGATAGAGGAGTTTGCCGGCCTTGTCGACCGGGCCCGAGTACAGCTTGCGTACGGTGGTGACCTGGGCGGCGGTCAGGCAGAAGTCGTCGGAGGTCGAGGTCTGCCCGCTCGCGCAGGCGATGCTGCCCGGGTCCCAGGTACAGCTCAGCGGGTCCTCGATGATCCCGTCGCCGCTCTCGCCGCACCCCTTGAGGACCGCGTTGTGCAGCGGGGTGAGGTCGGCCGTGGTCAGGGTGGCCGTGCCGTCCGTCCCGGAGAACACGGCCTGGGCGTTCCAGGCGTGCTGGAAGGTGTGCGCGGTCCAGTTGTTGGCGGGGGCCCCGGCGACGATGCCGTTGAAGTCGGTCGGGTAGCGCTGGGCCTCGGTGAGGGCCTCGTGGCCGCCCTGCGAGCAGCCGTCGTAGTAGGCCCCGGTGACGGAGGTGCCGTAGAAGCGCCTGATGACGTCCTTGGCCACGACGGCGAGCTGGTGCTCGGACCTGTAGCCGAAGTCGGCCTTGAGGGTGGGGTCGGTGCCGAAGAGCCCGGAGCTCATGCTGGTGCCGTAGTGGCCCTGGTTGTCCGAGGCCACGGCGAACGCGCCGTCGGTCAGCGGCACGCAGCCGGTCGCGGCCGGGGCGCTGCCGCTGCTCACCACACCGCAGTTGCCGCCGCAGCCGACCTGGAGATAGCTGCCCTGCCAGGTCGTCATCGGCAGCCGCAGGTCGAACTGGATCTGCGGGGCGATCAGGCCCTTCACCTCGCAGGCCGCCCAGTTGCCGAGGGTGTTGCCGCCGGCGGCCAGCACGGTCGCCGAGGCGATCTGGGTGGGGGCGCCGGAGATGCCGCTCAGATCGAGCGCCGCGACGGCGGAGCAGTCGATGGCGGGAGCCGTGGCGGAGGCGGTGGCCGTGGCGGTGGTCGCGGCGGTGCTCGTGCTGTCGGCCTGCGCCGAACTTCCGGTCAGCGCGCCGACGGTGCCGATCGTCAGCGCCGGCACGGCGGCCAGGACCACGGCGACACGTCGCAGGCGGATGCGTTTCCAGGGAGGTGGCTGCACGGGGGCTCCAGGGTCTTCGAGTGGTGCGGGAACACTCGGACTACGGGGGACGGGTGAGGAGTGAAGCAGCGAGGGCGGGAGCAGGAGAAGCAGCCGGTGCCTGTGAATCCTCGCCCTGGTCATCGACGACCGGGATACGAGCCATCGCCTTGTGAACTTGATTCGGACTGCGGGGACATGACGCCATATCAGACATGAAGGGGACCGATCGCGTCCGGCGCGGAAACTGAAAATCTTGGCCATGTCCCACAGTAAGACACAGGTAAATCCGAGTACCGCTCGATGGCATCCATAGCGGCGACTGGTGGAATTTATCTCCTTCACACATCGGGCAGGGAGATCTGGCCGCTGCGTTTACGGGAACCGTTTCCGGAATTCCTGCACATCATCTTCCGAAGGGACCGGCAAGATGCCAGAAACCAAAACCCACCGCAGGTTAAAGAGCAAGTGGAAGCGCGCGGGCGTGGCCTTCGTCGCGGGGACGGCCCTGCTCCTCGGGGGGATCTACGTCAACGCCGACGCCGCGACCACCCCGGTCGACTCCTCGGCCGGCGACTCCTCGGCCGCCGGGACCACGGCCGCCACCGACGCCTCGTCGTCCGTCTCTGACGTGGTCGACGCCGCCGACGCGTTCCTGGACACCCTGGACGGCGACCAGCAGTCCGACGTGCTCCTCGACTTCACCGAGGCGAACGCCACCGCCTGGTCGAACCTCCCGTGCGGCTCGACCTGCCGGGTCGGCATCGAGTTCAGCACCCTCAGCGACGAACAGCTGACCGCCGCCAAGGCGGTGATCGAGACGGCCACCGGTACCGGCAGCGGCACCGGATACGACCAGATCACCCAGATCCTGGCGGCCGACGACAACCTCGGCGAGACCGCCAGCGGCTACGGCAGCGGCAACTACTACCTGGCGTTCCTCGGTACTCCGAGCACCGATGGCACCTGGCAGCTGCACTTCGGTGGCCACCACCTCGCGGTGAACCTCACCTACAAGGACGGCGAGGTCGAGGGCACCACCCCGTTCTTCATCGGGGTGGAACCGACCAGCTGGACCGGTGACGACGGCACCACGTACGCACCCCTGTCAGGTATGCGCGACGGGATGCTGGACATGATCGGCAGTCTCAGCAGCAGCGAACTGTCGGAGGCGAAGCTCTCCGAGTCGTTCAGCGACGTGCTGCTCGGTCCGGGCGAGGACGGCGACTTCCCGGAGACCAAGGAAGGCCTCGCGGTCAGCGAACTCACCGACGACCAGCAGGAACTGGTCCTCGACGCCATCGAGCCCTGGGTCGACGTGGCGGACGACACGACCGCCGCCTCCGTGCTGAGCGACTACGAGTCGGACCTCGACGAGACCTACATCTCGTACTCCGGCAGCACCGACCTGGACACCACGGGCGACTACGTGCGCATCGACGGCCCGGGCGTCTGGATCGAGTTCATCTGCCAGAACGGGCTGGTCTACCAGAACCAGGTCCACTACCACACCGTCTACCGTGACCACGACACCGACTACGGGGGAGAGTTCTCGTTCTGACGGACTGATGGACCGCCCACCGATCTCGCTGTGGCATGCGCCGCGCATGCCGGCCGGGATCGCGACGGCGGTCCCGGCGGCGCCGCTGCCGGCGGCGCCGCTGCCGGCGGCGCCGCCCGCCGGAAACCGCTGGCGCGGACTGGTGAGCACCAGAAACGCCGTCGGCCACATCGGCCGCACCACACTGGCATTCACCGTCGGGCATTCCGTCGCCCTCGCCGCGAGCGCCTTGGTCCGCCTCGACATACCGGCCCGACCGGTCGCGGAATTCATCGCCTTCAGTATTCTCGTCGGCGCCGTCCATGCAATTCGACCGCTTTTCCCGGGACGTGAGGCCGTGGTCGCCGGTGTCTTCGGCCTGCTCCTCGTCCTGGTCACCGGCGCGGTGCTCGCCACGTTCTGGACACTCGCCCCGCACGGGCGCGGCAACCCCCGGCGATCTTGGCGGTTCGCTCACCGTTCATAACGTCCTCACCTGCGCGAAGACGCCCGTTCGAGCCACGCAGGAAAGGTCCTGGCGGCCTGTCACAACGAAACCCCAGGACGGACTTGGTGACCGAATCACGCGTTCGCCGGTGGCGCCGCAGCCTCCGTGTCCTGCTCGTCGCCGTCGCCGGACCGACGCTCGCCGTCGGCGCGCTGACGGCGTCCCCCGCCCACGCGGCGGCGGCCGACGACATCCGGATCAACGAGGTGGTGACCACCGGGGACGTCAACGACTCCGTGGAGCTCTACAACAAGGGCACCGCCACGGTGGATCTCTCCGGCTGGATCCTCCGGGACGACAACGACAGCTCCAAGTACGCGATAGCCTCCGGGACCACCCTTGCGCCCGGCGGCTACGCGGCCTTCGACGTGCACAACTCCTTCGGCCTGGGCTCCGACGACGAGGCACGCCTCTACCTCGCCGACGGCACCACCCTGGTCGACAGCTTCAGCTGGACCCAGCACTCCGCCCCCTCGTGGTCGCGCTGCCCGGACGGCACCGGTGCCTTCGGCTCGGCCGCGCTGACCCTCGGCGCCGCCAACGAGTGCGGCTCCGGCGGTGTTTCGGCGACCGCGTGGCCGGGCGGCAGCTCGGTCGCCACCGCCGATACCAAGAACGCCTTCGGCTCCGACATGAGCGGCCTCTACCAGGAGGGGAGCGTGCTGTGGGCGGCGCAGAACAGCGGCAAGCTGTGGCGGCTGGTGCCCAACGGCTCCACCGCCTGGAAGGCCGACACCACCAACGGCTGGACGTCCGGCAAGACGCTCAAGTTCCCCGGCGGATCGGGCACGCCCGACGACGAGGGCGTCACGCTCACCGGCTCCGGCGCCGGCGGCGGTGTGTACGTGTCGAGTGAGCGCAACGCGGACTCGTCCGGCACCAGCCGGCTCTCCGTCCTCAAGTACGACGTCAGCGGCACCGCCACCACCGTCACCGCCGCCACCGAGTGGAACCTGACCTCCGACCTGCCGTCGGTGGGCTCCAACCTCGGCCTGGAGGGCATCACCTGGGTCCCCGACGCCACCCTGACCGCCGCCGGGTTCAAGGACGCCTCGACCGGTGCCGCCTACAACCCGGCGAACTACGGCTCGCACACCGGCGGCGTGTTCTTCGTCGGCGTCGAGGGCACCGGCATGATCTACGGCTACGTCCTCAAGGACGGCGGCACCTTCACCCGGGTCGCGGCCGTCAGCAGCGGCATGGCCGGCGTCATGGAACTCCAGTGGGAACCGCAGGCGTCCCGCCTGTGGGTGGTCTGCGACGACACCTGCTCCGGCCAGCACCGCACCCTGCAGATCAACTCCTCCGGCGTCTTCGCCACCACCGCGATCCACAACCGCCCGACCGGCATGGACAACCTGAACAACGAGGGCTTCGCCGTCTCCGGCTCCGACGCGTGCAGCGGCGGCAGCAAGCCCGTGTGGTGGTCCGACGACAGCAACGACAGCGGCCACGCGCTGCGCAGGGGCACCATCACCTGCTGAGGCCTGCCGGGCCGCCGGTGCCGCGCTGTATCGTACGCGCGGCATCACCCGCACCACCCGGAACGCCCGCCAACTCCCTTACCGGCACGTCGACTTCACCGACGTGCCGGTTCCTTTCGCCGTCCCCCGGAGGAACCGTGGCAACCCCCCGCACCCACCGTTTCCGTATGTCCCTGCCCAGACGCAGATCCCTCGCCGTGACGGCCGCCCTCGCCGCCGTCTGCGGTGCCGGCCTCACCCAGCCGACCCCGGCCCGCGCGGACGCCGCCGCCGACCGCGCCGCCCTCGCCCAGTGGTGGGCCCCGGTCAACTTCCAGGACGTCGACTCCACCGGCGAGACCGCCCTCGGCGGCAAGTCCGACTACATCACGTCGTACGACTACGACGGCGACCTCAACGGCCGCAACAACTGGGAGAACACCAGCCAGTTCCCGCTCGCGGCGCACGTCTACTACTCGGTCGTCCAGACCCCGTCCTTCTCGTACCTGCTGTACACGTACTTCCACCCGCGCGACTGGTCGGACGGAGTCCTCGACAACTACCAGGAGGACCTCACCGAGCACGAGAACGACGCCGAGGGCGTCCTGATCGTCGTCGCCAACGACGGTTCCGCGCACGGGCAGTTGAAGGCCGCCATCACGGTCGCGCACAGCAACTTCTACTCCTGGGTGCCCTCCGGCAGCGACTTCACCAGCGGGCAGGAGACCGTCGACGGCACGCTGAAACTGCAGGGCGACCCGCACGACGACGGTCACGGACGCCCGTTCACGACCCAGCAGCCCAACACCCATGCCGCATGGGCCGAGGGCTACCTGTCCCAGGAGCGCAGCCAGTACGCGAGCGGCGACGGCATCGTCTACTACCCCGGCTCCACCGCCGAGGTGCCGTCCGGCTCCAACGACCGGGACGTGCAGTACACCCTGACCGACGTCTTCGCCTCGAACGGCATGTGGGCGAACCGCACCCTCACCTCGCTGTTCGCGACCACCAACAACTTCGCCGGTGACGACAGTTCCAACCCCTACGGCGCCAAGTGCGGGGCGGGCGGGGTCCTCGGCCCGGCCAACGGGGCGTGCGACACCGACGCGGCCAACCCGCCCTGGGCCTGGGACGACTCGAACGACCTGCCCGGCCGGGGCTACCTCGCCACCAACCCCGCCGAACTCGTCTGGGACTACTTCAACTGGTCCGGCAAGCCCTCCTCGCCGGACCTCGCCTACACCTGGGACCAGTACAACGGCATCACCTCCTGATCAGGCGCCGGGCCCGCCCTGCAGCACCGTGGGGCTGATCTGCCGTACCTGAGGCAGCGTGGTGACCATGTGGGCGACCACGCGTTCGCTGAGGCAGACATGGCGGTGGGGGATGTCCCCGGGGAACCGGGCGAAGTCCCCCGCCGCCAGGTCGACCGGTTCGGTGAGCGGGCCGGTGCGCAGCTTGCCGGTGATCACGTAGATGTGGTGGAGCGTGCCGGCCGCGTGCGGGGCGACGGGCTCGGGCTGCCTGCCGCTGCGTTCGAGACGCAGCACCAGGGTCCGGACGTACCCCGAGCCGTACACCTCGTCGAGCAGCCGCTCCGACCAGTTGCCCGCCTCCGACCACTCGCCCTCGTCGTGGCGCTGCACGTAGACCGGCGTGCCCCATTCGGTGAGCAGCCGGCGGGCCGGTACGTCCAGGGCCGCGCCGAGCAGCGAGAGCGTCTCCACGGTCGGGTTGCCGGCGCCCTGCTCGATCTTCGACAGCGTCTGCTTCGAGAGACCGGAACGGCGGGCCAGCTCGCCCAGTGACATGGCGCGTTCGAGCCGGAACCGGCGGACGTTGCGGGCCACCAGCTCGTTCTCATGGGCCAGGTCGTCACTTTTAATGTGCATCCCGTCATTGTTGACGGACGGTAGGCGGTCTGGCCATGCTTGTCACGTAAAAGTTTCCGGACGGTCTACTGAAAATGACACCGGACCCCCTCGAAGCTGAGGTGAACCGCCATGACCACCGCCTCCCTGGACTACCCGGCCCGTGACGACCGGGCCGCCGTCGACAAGGCCATCAGCCTGCTGGTCGCCTTCGGTGACAGGGCGAGCAGCGGGGTCGGCGTCAGCGAGCTGGCCCGGCGGGCCCGGCTGAGCAAGTCGACCGCGCACCGGGTGCTGGGCATGCTGGAGCGCAACGGCGTGGTGGAACGGGTCGGCACGGACTACCGGCTCGGCGAGCGACTCCACCAGCTGGGCCGCTCCGTCTACGCGGCCGGCCACGAGAACCTGCGCGACCTGCTCCTCCCGTACCTGACCGACCTGTACGAGCTCACCCGGCACACCGCCCACCTCGCCGTCCTGCACGGCACCGACGTGGTCTACCTCGGCAAGCTCCACGGCCACCGCCCGGCGCCGGTCCCGTCCCGCATCGGCGGCCGGCTGCCCGCACACGCCACCGCCGTCGGCAAGGTCATGCTCGCCTACGACGCGGAGGCCGCCGCCCAGGCGATCGCCGGGCCGCTGCACCGCTTCACGGCCCGGACCATCGCCGACCCGGCGGCACTCGCCGAGGAACTGGACCGCATCCGCCGTACCGGCCTCGCCTACGACGACGAGGAGAGCCAGCCCGGGCTGAGCTGCGTCGCCGCGCCTGTCCTGGGCCGCTCGGGGCGGGCGGTGGCCGCGCTGTCCATCGCCGGACGGCGCGACCGGATCGACACCCGGCGGCTCGGCGCGGACGTACGCCGGGTCGCGGCGGCGGCCTCCCTGGCACAGCAGCGGACGGGCCGGTTGCCACGGCCATGACTTCGGCGCCTGCCGCCGCCGTGACCTCGGCGCCTGCCGCGCCCGCGACTCACACGCTCTGTGCCGTGGCCACCGCGAAGCCCGCGATCCACTCCGGGATCGGCGCATAGAACCGTGAGGTCATCCGGTAGTCGCCGGTGGTGGCGGCGAGGGACGCGAAGGCGGCGATCCAGGTGCGGACCTCGTGGGCCGAGCCGCCGCCCTCGGCGCCCATCCACTCCACCGTCCAGGAGTCGACGTCCGCCAGCCGTCCGCTTTCGAACACGTCCAGGACCTGGTTGTCCCAGGCGGGGTTGATGGGGATCATCCGCGTCGAGCCGGCCGCGTAGTCCCGCCCCGCCTGTACCACCCGTTCCTCACCCCGCGCCCGCTGCTCGGGCGTCGGCGGGTGACCCTCGATCAGGGCATCGGCCACCCGGGGCGGGGCGCCGTCCAGGACCGGGACGGGCGGGTCGTGGGAGAGCCCGCCGGAGCCGAGGAACAGCACCCGGCGGTCCAGCAGGGCACAGGCCTGCCCCACGGCCGTACCCAGGGCCCGGATCCGGCTCACCGGGCCGAGTGGGGTCGCGACCCCGTTGACGAAGACCGGTACGACCGGCACCTGGTCGATCCCGCCGAACAGCACCTCCAGCGGCTGGACGAAGCCGTGGTCGACCGTCATCCGCGCCGACACGGTCAGGTCGATGCCACGGTCGAGGACGCCGCGCGCGATCGATCCGGCCGCCTCCGTGTCGACCGACAGCGGACCCGCCGCCGAACCGAAGTCACCGACCGCGTGGGCGGCGGTGGCCAGACAGAAGGGCGGCATCTCCTTGTAGAAGAAGCCGTTGTAGTGGTCGGGAGCGTAGAGGACGACGAGTTCGGGGTCGAAGGCGCGAACGAAGGACCTCGCGTGTCCGACCGCTTCCGCCACGGCGGCCAGAACCTCGGGCCCGGGGTCGTTCCTGCCGATCAAGGGGGAGTGGGAAAGCCCTACGGCGGTGTTCATGCGAGGCCTCCCTGGGGGCGGACGACGAGCTTGCCGGTCAGCCGCCCGTCGATCATGAGCTGGAACCCCTGGTGGATCTCGGCCAGGGGCAGGGTGCGGTCGATGACCGGACGCAGACCGGTGGCGTCCATCAGCTTCAGCAGGGCGACCAGTTCGGACCGGGTGCAGCCGGTCGAGCCGAGGATGCGCTGCTGGAGGTAGAAGACCCGGCCGAGGTCGGCGGGCGGGTTGGTGCCGCTGGTCGCCCCGGCGATCACGACCGTGCCGCCGGGGCGCAGCGACTTCAGCGAGTGCGACCAGGTCGCCTCGCCGACCGTCTCGACCACCACGTCCACCCGCTCGGGCAGCCGTTCCCCGGTCGCCACGGCCCGGCGCGCGCCCCAGGACTCGGCCCGCGCCCGCTTCTCCGCGCTGCGGCTGGTGGCGTAGACGACCGCCCCGGCGGCCACCGCGAGCTTGATCGCGGCCGAGGCCACCCCGCCCCCGGCGCCCTGCACCAGCACCCGGTCGCCCGCCCGGATCCCGGCCTGCGTGAAGAGCATCCGGTACGCGGTGCCCCAGGCGACCGGCAGACAGGCGGCCTCGTCGAAGGTGAGCCACTCCGGCTTGGGGATCAGATTGCGGGCGGGCACGGACAGGTACTCGGCGAAGGCGCCGTCGTGCCGCTCCGACAGCAGCGCCCGCCCCGGGTCCAGTGTCTCGTCGCCCAGACCGGCGTCCGCGTCGGCGATCACCGGGTGGACGAGGACCTCGTTGCCGTCCGCGTCGTACCCCGCCGCGTCACAGCCGAGGACGACCGGCAGCCGTTCGGGCGGATGGCCCACCCCGCGCAGGGTCCACAGGTCGTGCATGTTCAGCGACGACGACACCACACGGACGGTCGACCAGCCGGGGCGCGGCCCGGGCTCGGGAACGTCTCCGACGACGAGTCCGGCCAACGGGTCGGTCGCGCTCTGGGAGACGGCGGTTGCGGCAAGCATGGGAGCACGCTCTCCCGCCGCCCCGGGGCGCCGACAGCCCGCGTGCCGCCGTACGGAACGGCCGATGGCACCCGTCCGGGCCGCTGCTGTTCGCTGAGGCCATGACCTCGACGAACGAACCCAAGGGCGCTGCCACGGCGGCACCGCGCGGAGCGCTCAGGCGCCCCGCGGACCTGGCACGGAACATCGACGTCTCCGGGCTCGTCGACACCGAGGGCGGACTCCTGGACCGCGTGGTCTTCACCGACGAGGAGCTGTACCGGCAGGAGTTGCGCAGGGTCTACGCGCCGAGCTGGCTGTTCCTCGCGCACACCGACCAGTTCCACCGGCCCGGCGACTTCTTCACCACGTACATGGGCGAGGACCCGGTCATCGTCACCCTGGACCGCGACCGCCGGATCCGCGCCCACCTCAACTCCTGCCGCCACCGGGGCGCCCGCGTCTGCCGCGCCGACTCCGGCACCACCCGCAACTTCACCTGCACGTACCACGGCTGGTCCTACAACCTGGACGGCTCGTTGGTCAGCGTCCCCAACAAGAACGGCTATCCAGGCGGGTTCGAGCAACGCGACTGGGGCCTGGTCGAGGTCCCGCACGTGGAGACGTACCGCGGGCTGGTCTTCGGCACCTGGAACCCGGACCCGGTCCCGCTGCGCGAGTCGCTCGGGGACATGGCCTGGTACATGGACGCCATGCTCGACCACGACGACGAGGGCACGGTCGTCGTCGGCGGGGTCCACAAGTGGGTCCTGGAGGGCAACTGGAAGCTGGCGGCCGAGCAGTTCGCCACCGACTGGTACCACGTGAACATGAGCCACGCCTCCGCGCTCATGCTGCTTGCACCGGCCGGCCGCAAGCCCAAGGACGAGGTCGTGCACCGCACCGGCCGCCAGTACGCCGGCCCGAACGGCCACGGCGCCGGGTTCCCGGTCCACCCCAGGAACCGGTTCGACGCGCAGACCGTGCACCAGTGGACGGACTACGACGCCCTGCGCGAACGCCTCGGCGAGGCCCGCGTCGAGGGCCCGCTCACGAACGGGCACGCCACGGTCTTCCCCAACTTCTCCTACCTGCCCGTCAACGGCTCCGTCCGCGTCTGGCACCCCAAGGGCCCGGACCGGATGGAGGTCTGGGCCTGGACGATCGTCGACAAGTCCATGCCGGAGGAGGTCCGCGAGGCCCAACGCCTCTACAACCTGCGCACCTTCGGCCCCAGCGGCATCTTCGAGCAGGACGACGGCGAGAACTGGAGCGAGGTGCAGGCCATCTCGCACGGCTTCATCACCAACGGCGTCGCCCTCAACTACCAGATGGGGATCGGCTCGGAACGCGAGGACGGCCGCCACCCCGGCCGGACCAGCGAACTGTACAGCGACGCCGCCGGACGGGCCTTCTACGGCCGCTGGCGCGAGCTGATGAACACCCCCGCATGGCACGAGGAGAGCAAGGCATGAGCAACGGCAGCGGCATTCGAGTAGCAGCCCTGGCGGACATCCCCGAGGGCGAGGGCATCGCCATCGACAAGTCCGTCACCGGCACGGCCGACGACATCGCCCTGCTGCGCGACACCGACGACACCGTGTACGCCCTGGACGACACCTGCACCCACGAGGACGCCTCCCTGGCCGACGGCTGGGTCGAGGACGGCCACGTCGAATGCCCCCTGCACGCCAGCAGGTTCTGCCTGAAGAACGGCGAGGTCCAGGGGCTGCCCGCGACCAGGAACGCCTGCCCGCACCGGGTCGAGGTCCGCGACGGCGAGGTCTGGCTCTTCCCCGGGGAGGCGCCGTGAACGTGGTCGTCGTCGGCGGCGGCATCGCCGGCGTCAGCACCGCCGCCGCCCTGCGCTCCCAGGGCTTCGACGGCGGGCTCACCCTCGTCGACGCCGGTGAATTCCCCTACGACCGGCCGCCGTTGTCGAAGGACTACCTCGCCGGGAACAGGACCGCTCCGCAGCTCGCCCTCCAGCAGCCGTCCTGGTACGACGACCAGCGCGTCCGGCTGGTCAACCGCACCACGGTCACCGTGCTGCGCCCGGCCGAGGGCAAGCTCGAACTCTCCGACGGCACCCTGCTGCCCGCCGACCGGGTCGTCCTCGCCACCGGAGGCAGCGCGGCCCGCCCGCCGATCCCCGGCATCGACGGCGAGCGCGTGCACGTCCTGCGCACCGCCGAGGACGCCGACCGGCTGCGTCCGGCCCTCACGCCCGGCGCCCGCATCCTCGTCGTCGGCGCCGGTCTGATCGGCGCCGAGACCGCCTCGACCGCCGTACGCCTGGGCTGCGAGGTGGGCCTGGTCGACCCGTTGGCCATCCCGCTGTCCGCCGTGCTCGGCCCGGAACTCGCCACCTGGCTGCACGACCTGCACACCTGGCACGGCATCACCACCGTCCAGGCGGCCGTGGAGTCGTTCACGGATCGCGGCGACCACATCGAGGTCCGGCTGACCGGCAAGACCGGATCGCGGTCGTACGACGCCGTCGTCGTCGGCGTCGGCATGGTCCCGCACACCGGGCTCGCCGAGCAGGCGGGCCTCGACGTGGACCGGGGCATCCTGGTCGACGCCGGTCAGGTGACCTCGAACCCGGCCGTGCTCGCGGTCGGCGACCCGGCCCGGCCGCGCGGGCAGGCCCGTGCCGAGCACTGGGAGGCCGCCCGGCAGGATGCCGCCCGGGCCGCCGCCACCCTCCTCGGCACCCCGGCCCCCGCCCCGACGGCACCCTGGTTCTGGACGGACCGGCACGGCCGCCACATCGAGGCGGTCGGACACCTGGGCTCCGCCGCCGAGACCGTCGTACGCGGCTCCTTCGCCGAGGCGTCCTTTGCCGTCTTCGGCCTGCGCGACGGGCGGCTGGTGGCCGCTGCCGCCGTCGACGACTCCGCCGCCGTACGCGCCGCCCGCCGGATGATCGACCGCCGGACACCGGCCGACGCCGGACGGCTGGCGGACCCCGACGTGAGCCTGCGCGCCCTGCTGCGCCCGGAAAGGTGACCCCGTGACCTCCCTCGCCCGACGCGCCGACCGCGACACGCACTTCGAGGTCGAGCAGTTCTACTACGAGGAGGCCGCCCTCCTCGACGACGGCCGCTACACCGACTGGCTGGACCTGCTCGCCGACGACCTCGACTACTGGGTGCCCACCCGCACCAACCGGCTGCGCCGGCAGCAGACGCTGGCGGTGGCCGCGCGGGGCGAGGCCGCGTTCTTCGACGAGACCAAGGAGAGCCTGGCCTGGCGCATCCGCCGGTTCGACTCGGGCATGGCCTGGGCCGAGGACCCGCCGTCCCGCACCCGCCACCTGGTGACCAACGTGATGGTGCGGCACCACGACCCCGCCGAGAACCCGGAGTTCACGGCCGACGACCTGCAGGTGCGCTCCGCGTTCCTGGTCTACCGCAACCGCCTGGAACGCGAGGAGAACGTGTTCGCCGGCAGCCGCGCGGACGTGCTGCGCAGAGGCGGGGACGGCGGCCTGCGGGTGGCCCGGCGGACCGTCCTCCTCGACCACAACGTCCTGCTGGCGAAGAACATCTCGACCTTCTTCTGACTTCCGAGGGAACTGCCTTGACCGAACTCAAGCACCATCGAGTCCCCACCTCGCTCGGCGAGATCGCCGTCGCCGAGACCGGCGAGGGACCGGTCCTGGTGATGCTGCACGGCGGCGGCCCCGGCGCCTCCGGCGTCGGCAACTACCACCAGAACCTCGCCTCGTTGGCCCGGCACTTCCGGGTCGTCCTGCCCGACCAGCCCGGTTTCGGCGGCAGTTACCGCCCGACGGACGAGGACCTCGCCGAACGGTCGATCACCGAGATCACCGTCGACGCCCTCTTCCAGGCCCTCGACTCCCTCGGCGTCGACGGCTTCCACCTCCTCGGCAACAGCCTCGGCGGAGCGGCCGCGATCGCCATGGCCCAGCAACGCCCCGAGCGGGTCGCCCGGTTGGTGCTGATGGCACCCGGCGGCGGCTGGCTGCCCTCCGGGCCGACGCCCACCGAGGGACAGAAGGAGATGTTCCGCTACTACAACGGCGGCGGGCCCAGCGAGAAGAAGATGGCCGCGTTCATCCGCACCATGGTCTACGACCACAAGCAGTTCGGCGCGGACGTGGTGAAGGCCCGCTACGAGGCCTCCCTCGACGACAGCCACATCGCCTTCTACCACCGCTACAACGCGGCCTTCGCCCGGCGCGGCGGAATGGACCCGCTCTGGCGCGACCTGCACCGGATCAAGGCGCCCACGCTGCTGCTCTGGGGCCGCGACGACCGCACGATCACCCTGGACGGCGCGCAGCTGATGCTCCGCCAGATCCAGGACGTGCAGCTGCACGTGTTCGGCCGGTGCGGGCACTGGGTGCAGCTCGAACGCCGGCCGGAGTTCGAGGAGTTGGTCGTCGGCTTCCTCGGGGAGCGGTGATGGGCTGGCTGGACGGGTACGTCGCGCTCGTCACCGGCGGGGGAGCGGGCATCGGCCGCGCGGTCACCGAGCGGTTCGTGGCCGAGGGCGCCTCGGTCACCGTCTTCGGGCGGGACCAGGGCCAGTTGGACGAGGCCGTCGCCGTCGCCCCCGACCGGATCCACGCCGTCCCCGGCGACGTCCGTGACTCCGGGCGGCTGCACACCGCCGTCGCCGAGACCGTCGAACGCTTCGGCAAGCTCGACACCCTCGTCGCCAACGCCGGTGTCTGGGACTACCAGCGGCAGCTCACCCGGCTCGACGCCGCCGAACTCGACGCCGGCTTCGACGAGATCTTCGCCGTCAACGTCAAGGGCTGTCTGCTGGCGGCCGAGGCGGCCTGGCGGGAGCTGGTGAAGAGCCGCGGCAGCATCGTCATGACCCTCTCCAACGCCTCCTTCCACGTCAACGGCGGCGGCCCCCTCTACACCGCCAGCAAACACGCCTGCCTGGGCCTCATGCGCGAACTCGCCTACGAGCTCGCGCCCAAGGTCCGTGTCAACGGCGTCGCCTGCGGCGGCATGAACACCGACCTGCGCGGCCCCGAGGCGCTGGCGCTCGGCGACCGCTCGATCTCCGCGTCCTTCGCGAAGAAGAACCCGGACGCCCCGGCGCTCGTGCCGCTGCACGACTCCAGTACAGACCCGCGCGACTTCACCGGACCGTACGTGCTGCTCGCCGCCCGGGAGCAGAGCGGCCCGATCACCGGGCACGCGATCTCCGCCGACGGCGGCATCGGCGTCCGCGGCTTCGCGCACGCGGCCGGCGGCGACCACCTCTGACGACCCTGATCACCCCGACGCCCTCGACGGCCCCGACGCCCTCGATGGCTCCGACGCCCTCGATGGCTCCGACGCCCTCGACGACCCCGACGACCCCGCCCCCGGCCTTCCATGACCACTCGACGAGGAGTGCTGACTGTGCCCAGCCCCCACCCCCGCAACTCCGGACTCCGGGTCGACCTCAACCCGGCCGCGGCGGTGGCCCGCCACGCCCGCCACCAGGCCGACGAGGTGGTCGTCCGCTACCCGGGCGGCGACCTCACCTACGCCGAACTCGACGCCAGGGCGGCCCGGTTGGCAAGCGTCCTGGCGGGCGGCGGTGTCGTCGACGGCACCCGTGTCGCCTATCTCGGCCTGAACAGCCCGGCGTTCCTCGTCACCATGCTCGCCGCGTTCCGGCTGGGTGCCGTGTTCGTCCCGGTCAACTTCCGGCTCGCCGAGCCCGAGCTGGAGCGGATCCTGGCGGACAGCGGCGCCGAGGTGATCGTCTGCGAGGAGGGCCATCGCCTTCCGGTCGAAGCCGTGCGCGCGGCCACCGCGCTGCGGCGCCTCCTGCTGGTGGACGACGACCCCGAGATGCCGGCCGCCGACCGCGCCGTCGGCTGGGAGCCGTGGTCACCGCTGATCGCGGCAGCGCCGCCGACGACCGTCCTCACCCCGAAGTACGCCGACGACCCGGCGATCCTCATGTTCACCTCCGGCACCACCGGCACGCCCAAGGGAGTCGTGCTCACCCACGGCAACGCCTGGTGGAACTCCGTCAACGTCGACCTGCGCCTGGACACGCGCCGCGGTGACGTCACCTACGCGGCCGCCCCGCTCTTCCACATCGGCGCCCTCAACAGCTTCGCCCTGCGCACCCTCGTACGCGGCGGCACGGTCGTCGTACGCCGTTCCTTCGACCCGCAGACGTGCCTCGACGACCTGGTCGCCCACCGGGTCAACTCCATGTTCGGCGTCCCGCAGATGTTCGCCGCGCTGGCCCGCGTCCCGGGCTTCTTCCAGCAGGATCTGGGCGCTCTGCGCGCGGTGGTGGTCGCGGGCGCACCGGTGCCGCCGTCCCTGGTGGAGCTCTACGCGGGGCGCGAGGTGCTGCTGCAGCAGGCGTGGGGCCTGACCGAGACCGCGCCGTTCGCCACCCACCTGCCCGCCGAGCGCACCCTGGAGAAGCTGGGGTCGGCGGGGATCGCCATGCCCTACACGGAGGTCCGGGTCGTGGACGCCGTCAGCAACGAGCCGGTGAAGGCGGGGGAGCCCGGTGAGGTCGTGGTGCGCGGCCCCAACGTCACCGCGGGCTACTGGAACAACCCGCGGGCCACGGCCGCCGCGTTCGACGCGGAGGGCTGGTTCCACTCCGGGGACATCGGCTATCTCGACGAGGACGGCTGCCTCTTCATCGTCGACCGCCTCAAGGACATGATCATCAGTGGCGGGGAGAACGTCTACCCGGCCGAGGTGGAGCGGGTCCTGGCGGCCATGCCGGGCGTGGTGGACGTCGCCGTGGTCGGGGTGGCCGACGAACAGTGGGGCGAGGCCGTCGCGGCGGTGGTCACCGTCACCGACGGCACCGGCATCGACCTGGCGGACATCCGCGCGTACGCGGCCGGCCGGCTGGCCCGCTACAAACTCCCGCGGCGGCTCACCCTCGTGCCGGCGGTGCCGAGGAACGCCTCCGGGAAGCTGGACAAGGCCGTCATCCGGCGGCTGGCGACCGCGGCCGAGGAGGGCTGACATGATCACGGTGCCCGCGGTCCCGGTGGACCTCGCCCCGGACCCCGCCTGGCAGACCGAGCCGATCGCCGGCAGCCGCACAGCGGCCGGCTTCCGCCTGCGCCGGGACGGGGTGACGGTGGACGTACGCCTGGAACGGTGTGCCGCGGGACGGCTGCGGGACGCGTATCCCGCCGGCGTCCACGACCTGGAGCTGCGGGTGGCCGCCGGATGCCCGGACCATCTCCTCCCGGCGCTGCTGCGGAGTCTCACGGCGGCGGTCCGGGACGCCGATCCGCACTGCCGTCGGGTCGTCCTCGCGGTACCCGTCGCCGACCGGGGCGGGATCACGGCCGCCGGGTCGGCCGGTTACCGGTACACCGTGGACGTCGACCTCGGGCAGGAGGAACTGGCCCTGCTGGTGGCGGAACCCGACTGGGTCACCGCCACCGACATCGACCTGGACCGCGTCCCGGGCGCCTGACAGCGGGGCACACCACATGACCGCAGCGACCCGGTGCCGCCGGGGGCTCGACGCGCGCGATCGGCCCGGAGCTGGTGTGCTGGACGTGGGGGCTTCGGACCGTACCCGTCGTACCCGTTACGGGAGAGACGCATGAGTAGCTACCGAGTCGCGCAGGTGTCCGCCCTGGGCGGGCCGTTCGAGATCGTCGAGCGGGAGGTGCCGAGGCCCGGCCCGCGCCAGGTGCGGATCGCCGTGGAGGCCTGCGGCATCTGCCACAGCGACACGTTCTTCGTCACCGCCGCCCTGCCGGGCATCACGTTCCCGGTGGTACCCGGCCACGAGATCGCCGGACGGATCGAGGAGCTCGGCGAGGGCATCGAGGACTGGGGCTGGCAGATCGGCGACCGGGTGGCGGTCGGCTGGTTCGGCGGCAGCTGCGGCCACTGCAAGCCCTGCCGCCAGGGCGACTTCATCGTCTGCGAGAACATGAAGACGCCCGGCTGGCGCTACGACGGCGGCTTCGGCGAGCAGGTGATCGCACCGGTCGACGCCCTGGCCCGCATCCCCGACGGGCTGACCTCGGCCGACGCGGCCCCGATGGGCTGCGCGGGCGTGACCACCTTCAACGGCCTGCGGCGCAGCCCGGCCGAGCCCGGCGACCTGGTCGCCGTCGTCGGTCTCGGCGGTCTCGGCCACCTCGGGGTGAAGTACGCGGTGGCCATGGGCTTCGAGACGGTGGCCGTCGCCCGCGGCGCCGAGAAGGCCGACTTCGCCAAGCAGCTCGGCGCCCACCACTACGTCGACTCCACGTCCGCGACCCCGGTCGCGGAGGCCCTCCAGTCGCTCGGCGGGGCCAAGGCCGTGCTCGCCACCGCGGGCAACTCCCAGGCGATCTCGGCCGCCATGGACGGGCTGGGCCCCCGCGGCGAGCTGGTGGTGATCGGCATCGACCCCGAGCCGCTCGGGATCAGCCCGTTCCAGCTGGTCGGGACCGCGCGCGTGGTCCGCGGCCACCCGTCCGGCACCGCGCAGGACGTGCAGGACACCATGGAGTTCAGCGCCCTGCACGGGATCCGCCCGACGATCGAGACCGTACCCCTGGAGCAGGCGGACGAGGCCTACCAGAAGATGCTCACCGGGGCCGCGCGCTTCCGGATGGTCCTCACCTACGACTGAGCTACGACTCCCCGGCCCTTTGGCCGGGTCCTCACCGGGCGCCGCCCGTGTGCCACGGCCCGGGTGCCAGCGCGTCGGCCGTCCGGTACAGCGCGGCCCGGTGCGGGCCCTGCGGCAGCGGGTCCAGCTCCCGGCGGGCCCGTTCCGCATACGTGCGTGCCAGCCGCCTGGACTCCTCCAGCGCGCCCGTCTCCACCAGCAGCCGCCCCACCTTCTCCGGATCCTTCGAGACCGGCCCGGCCAGCAGCAGGGGCAGGCTGGGCCGGTCGTTGCGCAGATCGCTGTCGGCGGGCTTGCCCTCCCGCCCGGCCTCCGGCCCGTACGGCAGCAGGTCGTCGCGGATCTGGAACGCCACCCCGAGCGCCTCGCCGTACCCGGCCAGCGCCCGTGCCTGTCCCGGCGAGCCGCCGCCCAGCACCGCACCCGCCTCGCAGCACGCGCTCAGCAGCGCCCCGGTCTTCAGCCGGACCATCTCCAGATACCCGCCGATCGCGTCCGGTGCCCGGACCGGGTCCAGTTCCCGGGCCACCCCCTGCGCCATCCGCCGGCCGGCCCGCGCCAGCGTGCCCACGGCCCGGGTCACGGCCGCGTCCGGCACCCCGCGCCGACCGCACTCCACCACCTGCTCGAACAGCGCGAACATCAGCGCGTCACCGCCCAGGACGGCCGCGCCGGACCCGAACCTGGCGTGCCCCGACGGCTTGCCGCGGCGCAGCTGGTCGTCGTCGAGGATGTCGTCGTGCAACAGGCTCGCCACATGCACCAGTTCCACCCCGACCGCCGCGGGCATCACCCGCTCGTACGACCCGCCCACGGCCGCCGCCGACTCCAGCAGCAGCACCGGCCGCAGCAGCTTGCCCGGCGGGTGCAGCGCCCAGCGGTGCACCTCCGTGAGCGGATCCCCGGCGGCCCGGGACAACCAGACCCGCAGTGCCTGCTCCACGGCCGCCGCCGCGCCGTTCTCCTCGTACCGCATCCCCGGTCCTGTCCTCACTGCTGATCGTTTTCCTGGCGGTGAACGAGCCCCGCCTCGGCGGTGTCACCCGGCGGCCGGTGGCGCGGCGGGCACGCGCCCCGGTGCACGGACGTGCGCTCAGCTGCGCACGGCGCGGGCCGCGAGCAGCGCGATGTCGTCCTCGGAACCGGTGGCGAGGCGCGCGAGGACCGTGTCGAGGATCTTGTCGAGGGGGTCGGTGGGGCAGAGCGACAGTCCCGTGAGCCGTGCCAGGCCGCAGTCGATGTCCTCGCCGCGCCGCTCCACCAGCCCGTCCGTGTACAGCAGCAGCACACCGCCGCGTTCCGGGGTGACGCGCTGCTCGTACCGGCCGAGCCCGCTGCCCAGCGGCGGGCCGACCGGCACCGGGACCAGCTGTATGTCGCCCTGCGGGGTGAGCCAGACCGGCGGCAGATGGCCGGCGCTGGCGTAGGTGAGCGTGGCGACGTCCGAGTCGCCGAGCGCGAGGAAACAGGTGGCCACCCGCTCGAAGCCGGAGTCGGCGACCATCCGGTCCGCGTGCTGGAGGATCCGGCGCGGCGAGAGCCCCGCGAGGGCCAGCGCGCGCAGCGTCGAACGGTAGTGGCTCATCGCCACCGCCGCGTCCACACCGTGACCCATCACGTCCCCGATGACCAGCATCGTGCGGCCGTCGGGCAGCGCCAGGACGTCGTACCAGTCGCCGCCGATCATCGAGCCGTCGTCGGCGGGGCGGTAGCGGGCGGTGGTCTCCACACCGGCGTGCTGCTGCAGCTGGCCGGGCTCGGCCAGCAGGGCCCGCTGCAGTTCCAGGGCCATGGTGTGCTCGCGTTCGAAGCGGACCGCGCGGTCCAGGGCGCGGGCGGCGCGGGCGGCGAGTTCGCGGGCGACCGTGGCGTCCTCGTTCGAGAACGTCCCGGAGTCCCCGGCCCGGGCCAGCATCAGGATGCCGAGCACCCGGCCGTCCGAGACCAGGGGGGCGAGGAGCACCGAGTGCACCCGGGCGGTCAGACACGCCCGGGCCGGCGGCCAGCGGGGGATCAACGACCGCCACTGCGCCGCGGTGATCGCGTCGCGCCGCCAGATCCGGCCCGCCGCCAGGTTCCGCCGGGTCCCGGTGCCCCGCGGCCAGCCGACCAGCTCACCGCGCGCGTCGAGGGCCGCGAGGCCGGTCACGAGCCCCGGCCGGGTGGCGTACGCCGCGAGCCGGGTCGGCGCCCGCCGCGCCGACGCCGTGTCCGGCGGGCTGAGCTCCACCCCGGCCGCGTCCGCCAGCTCCGGTACGACGAACTCCGCCAGCTCCCGGCAGGTCCCGGCGACATCGGTGCCGGTGCCGATCCGGGACGCGGCCGAGTCCAGCAGCGCGAGGCGCCGGTGGGCCCGCTCCAGCTCGTACACGTACTGCTGCGGCTCACTGATCTCCAGGCCCACCGCGGCGACGCCCACGACCTTGCCCGTACTGTCCACGAGCCGGTGGTACACGCACCGCCACTCCCGGACCTGGTACGGCGAGTCCACCCAGGTGCGGCCGGTCACGATGGCCTCGCGCGGCCGTCCGTCGTGGATGACGTCCAGCAGCACCTGGTCGGGCCGCTGGATGTGCGGGAGCACCTCGTGCTGGGTGCGGCCGAGGTACGCGGCGGCGGGCAGGCCCGTCATCCGGGCCATGTGCGGATTGACGTAGACGTAGCGCAGACGGGTGTCGAGGACCGCGAAACCGACGGCCGCGCCCTCGACGATGCCGCGCAGCATGTCGAGGTAGCCGATGTCGGTGGGGGGCGCGCCCACTGCCGCCGGTGCCGCTCCCCGTTGCGCCGCCTGTGCCTGTGCCGCAGAGGGTGTCGGTGTGCCTCGGGCGACCGGTGGAGCCGGTGCGGCCGGGGGCCCCGGAGCGGGCGGCGGAGCCGGGGTGGCCGGTCGTCGTGAGGAGGTGTCCCTGTCCACCCGGTCCTCCTCGCCTGCCCCTCCCTCGGCCGCCCTCATCGTGCAACAGGTCCCGGCACGGCGCATCCCGGGACCGGGCAGGCTGCCGTACGGGGTGTCGCGGGGCCGGTCCGGGCGGCCGCGCGTGGCCTTCGCCAGGCATCCTGGGACCGTACCGGCCGGTGTCCCGGACGCCTCCGCTCACATCGCCCGGAGCGGGTCTGTGCGGCGGCCTTAACCCCCGTTGATCGGGAGCGGTGACGCCGGCGTAATCAGACGTACATACCGTCGGTGTCGAATGGAAGAGGCTGACCAGCAGGAACAGGGGGCGCCCGTGGCCGCGCCGGACTCGCGCAGCACCGACACCGGCAGGGTGCGGACCGTCTGCTCGTACTGCGGGGTCGGCTGCGGCATGGTCCTGGACATCGGCAGGGGCCCGGACGGCCGTCGTACCGTCCTGAAGGCCTCCGGCGACAAGGAGCACCCGGCGAACTTCGGCAGGCTGTGCACGAAGGGCGCCACCACCGCCGACATGCTCGCCGCGCCCGGCCGGCTGACCACCGCCCTGCTGCGGCCCGAGCGGGGCGAGGAAGCGGTGCCGTCGGCCGTGGACGCGGCGGTCGCCGAGACCGCGCGGCGGCTGCGCGCGATCGTCGACCAGCACGGCCCGGACGCGGTCGCCCTCTACGTCTCCGGCCAGATGAGCCTGGAGGCCCAGTACCTCGCGAACAAGCTCACCAAGGGCTACCTGCGCACCAACAACATCGAGTCGAACTCCCGGCTGTGCATGGCGAGCGCCGGCACCGGCTACAAGCTGTCGCTCGGCGCCGACGGCCCGCCCGGCTCGTACGAGGACCTCGACAAGGCGGACGTCTTCCTGGTCATCGGCGCCAACATGGCCGACTGCCACCCGATCCTCTTCCTGCGCCTGATGGACCGGGTCAAGGCGGGCGCCAAGCTGATCGTCGTCGACCCGCGCCGCACCGCCACCGCCGCGAAGGCCGACCTGTTCCTCCAGGTCAAACCCGGTACCGACCTCGCCCTCCTCAACGGCCTGCTCCACCTCCTGCACGAGAACGGGCACACCGACCCCGACTTCGTCGCCGCGAACACCGAGGGCTGGGAGGCGATGCCGGAGTTCCTCGCCGACTACCCGCCCGCAGCCGTCGCCGAGATCACCGGGATCCCCGAGGCCGACCTGCGCGAGGCGGCCCGGCTGATCGGCGAGGCGGGGGAGTGGACCAGCTGCTGGACCATGGGCCTCAACCAGTCCACGCACGGCACCTGGAACACCAACGCGCTGGTCAACCTGCACCTGGCGACCGGAAAGATCTGCCGCCCGGGCAGCGGCCCGCTCTCCCTCACCGGCCAGCCCAACGCCATGGGCGGCCGGGAGATGGGCTACATGGGACCGGGCCTGCCCGGCCAGCGGTCGGTCCTTGTCGACGCCGACCGCGCCTTCGTCGAGGAGCGGTGGGAACTGGAACCCGGCACGATCCGCGCCGACGGCGTCGGCAAGGGCACGGTCGAGATGTTCCAGAAGATGGCCGACTGCGAGATCAGGGCCTGCTGGATCATCTGCACCAACCCGGTCGCCTCCGTCGCCAACCGCCGGACCGTCATCGAGGGCCTGGAGGCCGCCGAGTTCGTCGTCACCCAGGACGTCTTCACCGACACCGAGACCAACGCCTACGCCGACGTCGTCCTGCCCGCCGCCCTGTGGACCGAGACCGAGGGCGTCCTCATCAACAGCGAGCGCAACCTCACCCTCGCCCGCCCCGCCGCCGACCCGCCCGGCGAGGCCACCGCCGACTGGCGGCTGATCGCCGGCGTCGCCCGCGCGATGGGCTTCGAGGACGGCTTCTCCTACGACAGCGCGGAGGAGATCTTCGAGGAGATCAAGCGCTTCCACAACCCGCAGACCGGCTACGACCTGCGGGGCGTGACCTACGACCGGCTGCGCACCACGCCCGTCCAGTGGCCGGCCGCCACCGCCGACGGCCCCGACCGCAACCCCGTCCGGTACGTCGGCGCCGACGGTTCCCTCACCTTCGCCACCGCCTCCGGACGCGCCGTCTTCCACGCCCGGCCGCACGTGGACCCCGCCGAGATGCCGGACGACGACTACCCGTTCGTCCTGAACACCGGCCGTCTCCAGCACCAGTGGCACACCCTGACCAAGACCGCGAAGGTCGCCAAGCTGAACAAGCTCAACCCCGGCCCCTTCGTCGAGGTCCACCCCGAGGACGCGGCCGCGCTCGGGATCGCCGACGGCGACTCCGTGGAGGTCGCCTCCCGGCGCGGCCGGGCGGTGCTGCCGGCGGTCGTCACGGACCGGGTGCTGCCGGGGTCCTGCTTCGCGCCGTTCCACTGGAACGACCTGTTCGGCGAGTACCTCAGTGTCAACGCGGTGACCAGCGACGCGGTCGACCCGCTGTCCTTCCAGCCCGAGCTGAAGGTGTGCGCGGTGTCGCTGACCAGGGTGGCCACACCGGTGAGCGTGCGGGTGCCGGGGGCCGAGCGGACCCCGGCCGCCGCGTCCGTCGTACCCGCTGCCGACACCGTCGTACCCGCTGCCACCTCCGTCGTACCCGCCGGCGTCGCGCCCACGGCCGTGCTGCCCTCCGCGGCCGCCGTGTTCGGCCTCGACCCGGCGCCCCCGCCGGTCCTGACCGACCGCGAACGGCAGTACCTGGTCGGCTTCCTCGCCGGTATCCCGGTCGGCGCCCCGGGCGTCCCCGTGCTGCCGCCGGACGCGCCCTTCAGCCCCGAGCACGCCCTGTGGGTCAACGGCACCCTCGCCGGCATGTACTCCCGTACCTCCGCCGCCCCGGTCACCGCGTCGGCGATGCCGACCCGGCAGGTGGTCGTCCTCTGGGCCTCGCAGACCGGCAACGCCGAGGACTTCGCCGTCACCACCGCCGAGCGCCTCACCGCGGGCGGCCACGCGGCGTCCCTCGTCGCCATGGACGAGGCCGACCCGGCGGCCCTGCCCACGGGCGCCGACCTGCTCCTGATCACCAGCACCTTCGGCGACGGCGACGCCCCCGACAACGGCGCCGGTTTCTGGGACGGGCTGGCCGCCCTCGACGCCGGGCGCCTAGAAGGCCGCAGGTACGCCGTGCTCGCCTTCGGCGACTCCAGCTACGACGACTTCTGCGGACACGGGCGGCGCCTGGACAGCCGGCTGGACGAACTCGGCGCAGTCCGGCTCGCGCCGCGCACCGACTGCGAACCGGACTACGAGCCCCGGGCGGAGGCCTGGCTCGACCAGGTGCTCACCGCTCTCAAGGACGGAAAGGACGGAAAGGACGGAAAGGGCGGATCCGTGGCCACCCCCACGCCGGCGCCCGCCCCCGCCCCCGCCCCGTCCCGGCGTCCCGCCCCCGTCACCGCCCGGCTCGTCGGCAACCAGCTGCTCAGCCTGCCCGGCGCGGGCAAGGAGGTCCGCCGCTTCACCTTCGACAGCCGCGACAGCGAGACCCCGCTGGTCTACGAGGCGGGCGACGCGCTCGGCGTCCGTCCTCTCAACTCCCGCGACCTGGTGGCGGAGTGGCTGACCGTCACCGGTCTCGACGCCACAACCGGGGTGGAGATCGGCGGAGTCGGTGAAGTCCCCCTCGCCGAGGCCCTCTCCCGTCATCTGGACATCACCCGCGTCACCCCGGACCTGCTCCGCTTCGCCTCCGAACGCACCCGCGACCCGCGTGAGTTGCGGAAACTGCTGCGCCCCGACAACAAGGACGAGCTGGCCAAGTGGTCCTGGGGCCGGCAGGCGGTCGACGTCGTCGCCGAGTTCGGGATCCGCGCCGACGCCGGCGCGTGGGCGGGCGTCCTCGGCAGGCTGCAGCCGCGCCTCTACTCGATCTCGTCCAGTCCGCTCACCGACCCCCACCAGGTCTCACTCACCGTCTCCGTCGTCCGCTACGAGAACCTGCGCGGTCTGCCCCGGCAGGGTGTCTGCTCGCCGTTCCTCGCCGACGCCGAACCCGGCACCCCGGTCCCGGTGCACGTCCAGCGCTCCCCGCACTTCCGCCCGCCCGCCGACCCGGCGACCCCCATGGTCATGGTCGGCCCCGGCACCGGCGTCGCGCCGTTCGTCGGCTTCCTGCAGGAGCGCCGCGCCCGCGGCCACCGCGCCCCCAACTGGCTGTTCTTCGGCGAACAGCACCGGGCCACCGACTTCTACTACGAGGAGGAGCTCGCCGCCCTGCTCGCCGAGGGCACCCTGAGCCGCCTCGACACCGCCTTCTCCCGCGACCAACGCGCCAAGGTCTACGTCCAGGACCGGATGCGCGAACACGGCCCGCTGCTGTGGTCCTGGCTCCAGGACGGCGCCCACTTCTACGTCTGCGGCGACGCCTCCCGGATGGCCAAGGACGTCGACCGGGCCCTGAAGGACATCGCCACCGTGCACGGCGGACTGACCGGGGACGAGGCGACGGTGTACGTCAAGCAGCTGGCCGCGGACCGGCGTTACGTCCGGGACGTCTACTGAGCGCCTGCCGAGCGCCTGCTGATCGGCTGGTGATCGATCACTGACTTTCCATCAGGTGGTGCATGGTGAGGGCGAGTTGGAGCCGGAACCGGCCCTGCGGGGTGCGCACCGACCAGCCCAGCAGATGCTCGGCGTGCGTCAGCCGGTCCTGGAGCGTGGAGTGATGGACGCTGATCTCGGCGGCCGCCGCCCGCAGGCTGGCCGTCGACGCGATCGCGTGCAGCGTGCGCAGCATCCAGGGCGCGTCCGCCGCGGCGGCCCGCACGGCACGGACGTCCGGCGCCGGTTCCGCACCGGGTACGACGAGATCGGCGAGCAGCGCGACCCCGCCCAGTTCGTCGGCGTGCACGACGGGCGGGCCGCCGGGCTCCCGCGCGCCGCCGTCGGAGGCGAACCGCAGCGCGGTGCGGGCCGCCGACCAGGACCGGGGGAGGTCCACGGCGGCCACCGCCGTCCCCACGCCCGCACGTCCCGCGGGCAGGGCGGATGTCGGTCCGTCGGCCACGATCCGGGGCGGTCCGCCGGCCACCGCCACCGCACGGAACCGTGCCTCCGGGTCGGCGGTGTCCAGGCCGAGCCGACGGGCCGCGTGCAACCGGGCCGGTAGCGGGGCGCCCGCGTCCAGGACCGTCTCGACCAGCGCGGGGTCGTCCGGCCGTGGCCCCGGGGCCCGCCCCCGGGTGCGGTCGAGCACGGACCGTACGGCCGCCGAGGCCCGCTCCAGGATCACCGCGTCGACGACACTGGGACCGTCGGCCCCGGCCCGCTCCAGCCACAGCGCCGGCGGCCCGTCCGGCAGCAGCGGCGCACACGGCCACCCGGGCTCGGGCGCGCCCACCACGTCCGTCCGGCGTCCGTCCGGCTCCACCCGCAGCCGGACCCGCCGCTCCTCGTCGGCCAGCCGCGCCGGACACCCCGCGAGCACGGCGGCCCCGCGCACCAGCGCCTCCAGACCGGCCCGGGTCTCGGCCAGCCGGTCGAAGTAGGCGATGACCGCGACGGCGGCCCCGGCATCCGGGTCCACCGCGGCCAGCCGCCCCGCCAGCTCTTTCATACGGCCATGATGCGCCATCCGGCCGTACGACGAGGAGAGCCCGGCACGGCAGGCAACCCCCGCGCCCGCCCGCCCCTCCTAGCTGTCGAGGCATAACACCGACACAGAGCCCCCTGGGCAACCGACGCAGAGCCCTCTGGACAACCGACACAGAGCCCCCTGGGCAACCCACACAGCGCCCCTGGACAAGGAGCCCCCGCTTGGACCGCAACGAGCCCCCGCGGGCCGCCGCCGGACCGTCCCGCCGGAGATTCATGGTCTACACGGTGGCCGCGGCCACCCTCACGGTCGCCGCCCCGCTCGGCTGCGACACCCCGCGGGCCGACGGCGCCACCCCGGCGTCCGACGTCCTGGTCACCGGCACCGACGAGGAGATGCTCGTCCTGGAGATCACCGCCGCCAACGAGGTCGTCGTACGGCTGCCCCGGGTCGAGGTCGGCCAGGGCATCACCACCGCCGTCGCCATGATGATCGCCGAGGAACTGGACGCCCGCCTCGCCGACGTCCGGATCCCGCTCGCCGACGCCCGCAGCAGGGGCAACCAGTACACCGGCGGATCGAGTTCGGTCAGTTCGCTGTACGGCCCGGCCCGGCAGCTGGCCGCCACCGCGCGCGCCAGGCTGGTGACCGCGGCCGCCCGCCGCTGGCGGCTCCCGGCGCGCATCCTGCGCACCTGGAACACCATGGTCGTGGCCCCCGACGGCCGGACCGCCACCTTCGGCTCCCTCACCGCGAGCGCCGCCCGGATCCGCACCCCGGACGTGTCGAGCAAGCCCAAGCCGGCCTCCCGGCACCGGGTGATCGGGAAGCCGACGACCAGGATCGACGCCCGGGACATCGTCACAGGCGCCGCGAAGTACGCCGGCGACCTGGCGGTGGCGGGTGCGAAGCCGACCGTGGTGGCCCGGCCGCCGACGCTGCGCGGCAAGCTCGTCTCCCTCGACGACACGGCGGCCCGCGCCCTGCCCGGCGTCCACGCGGTGGTGAAGATCCCCGGCGGGGTCGCCGTCGTGGCGGACACCTTCCACCACGCCTTCCAGGCCCGCGACGCGCTCCGGATCACCTGGGCCGACGGCCCGCTGGTGTCCCTGTCCGACAAGGAGATCCGGGCCCGGCTGCGGGCCGCGGTGCCCCGGCTCGGTACCCCGCCGCACGGAACGACCCAGATCGAGGGCGAGTTCGCGTTCGCGTTCGTCAGCCATGCCCCGATGGAGGTGCTCACGGCCGTCGCCGACGTCCGCGCCGACCGGGCCGAGCTGTGGTTCGCCACCCAGACCCCGATGGAGGCCCGTGAGACCGTCGCCGGCCTGCTGGGGCTCTCGAAGACCGCCGTACGGGTCCATGTGATGCGCGGCGGCGGCTCGTTCGGGCGGCGGCTCAACTTCGACCAGGCGACCGAGGCGGCCCTCATCTCCAAGGCGGCCCGTCGGCCGGTGAAACTGATGTGGAGCCGCAACGACGACATCCGGCACGGCAGGATGCGCCCCGCCGACCACCACCGGATCCGGGCCAGCGTCGCAGGCGGCCGGGTGGTGGCCTTCCAGCACATGTCGGCCTCGGTGGGGGAGTCCTCCGACGAGCAGGGCCTGACCGCGAAGTCCGGTGCGGTACGGCCGCTGCCCAGCGACAGCGGGCTGTACAACTTCGGCCGGGTGGGCGGCGATTCGGGCGGCATCGAACTGCCGATACCGCTCGGCGCCTGGCGCTCGGTGGATTCCGGGACCATGCGCACGGCGGAGGAGATCGTCGTCGACGATATCGCCCGCGCGCTGGGCCGGGACCCGGTCGCCTTCCGCCGTACCACCCTGCGCAGCAGGACGGTGAAGGCCGTCCTCGCCAAGGCGGCCGCCGCCGGGCACTGGGGGCGCCGGATGCCCGCGGGCACCGCCCAGGGTGTCGCCGTCCACGAGGAGTACGGGTCCGCCGTGGCCTGCCTGGCCGAGATCGACGCCACCGACCCGAAGAACCCCCGGGTCACCAAGGTGGTGATGGCCGCCGACGTCGGTACGGCCGTCAACCCGCGGGGCCTTCAGGCGCAGCTCATGGGCACCGCCGTCGACGGCATCTCCACCGTGCTGCGCGCCGGGCTGCACATCGACCGGGGCGCGGTCCGCGAGGGCAGCTTCGCCGACTTCCACTACGCCCGCCAGCGGCACGCCCCGCTGGAGTTCGAGGCGCACATCATCCCGTCCGGCGGGGAACCGGGCGGCGCCGGCGAACTCGGCGTCCCCGCGGCGGCGGGCGCGGTCGCCAACGCCTACGCCCGCGCCACCGGCCGCAAACCCCGCAGCTTCCCCCTCGACTTCTGACCACCGCCTCCCCAACTCCCAGAAGGCACCGATGCGTTCGTATTCGTTCGTCCTCAACGGCAAACCGGTGACGGTCGAGGCCCCCGCCGACATGCCCCTCCTGTGGGTCCTGCGCGACCTGCTCGGCGTCACCGGCCCCAAGTACGGCTGCGGGGTGGGCGTCTGCCGCGCCTGCACCGGCCACCTGGACGGGGCGGAGATCCAGCCGTGCACGGTCCCGGTCGCCGACTGCGCGGACCGGGCGGTCACCACCATCGAGGGCCTCGCCGACGGCGACACCCTGCACCCCGTCCAACAGGCCTGGCTGGAGTGCGACGTGGCCCAGTGCGGCTTCTGCCAGCCCGGCCAGATCATGGCGGCCGTCGCCCTCCTGAAACGCACCCCGCACCCGACGGACGCCGACATCGACGCCATCGAGAACGTCTGCCGCTGCGGCACCTACTCCAGGATCAGGGAGGCGATCAAGAAGGCGGCGGCGAACGGGGGTTGAGTCCCGGCCCCGCTCCTCCCACCCCGACGCGCGAACGGCGACCGAAGACACCCGGGCATGGACGATCGGCCGACGCCTCCGCAACCGCCCTCGCCCGATCGGTCAGGGTCGCAAAAAATCGGTCGGTTTCGTACCGAAGTCACCGTCGAGCTCGGTGCGCACTACAGTTGGCCGCGCTCAACGGTGGGGTTTCTGGGGGAGATTCATGCAGGAAATGGCGAAGGGGTCGAATGTCACGTTGTCGGCCCTGAGCGAGAACGTGGGCTCGGTCGTCGTCAGCCTGGGCTGGGTCAGCCCGAGCGGCGAGGGCGACGCGGATGTGTCGGTCCTGCTCGTCGGCTCGAACGGCACCGTGCGCGGGGACTGCGACTTCTACTTCTACAACAACCCGGTGGCAGCCGACGGCAGCGTGCAACTGCTCGGCAAGACGCCCACGGAGACGGGGGACGAGGACCGGATCGGCTTCGACCTGACCGCCGTACCGCAGGACGTCGACCGGATGGTCGTCGCGGCGAGCCGCTACCAGGACGCGCGCTTCGGCGAACTGGAGAACCTCACGGTCACACTGGCCGACGCGGCGGGCGATCCGCTGCTCCGGTTCACGGTCGAGGACGCCGACGCGGTGAGCGCCGTCATCTTCGGGGAGCTGTACCGGCGGTCGGGCGAGTGGAAGTTCCGGGCCGTCGGCCAGGGGTACGCCGCCGGACTCGCCGGTCTCGCCACCGACTTCGGCGTGGACATCGACGACGACGCCGAACCTCAGGACGCGCCGCCGGACCCCGCCGACGACGAACACGCGGACCCCGTACCGGAGGTCGGGAAGCCGGCCCCGAACCTGGACGGCGTCCCGGCGCCGCGTCCGCCCGCGGACGAGGCCGCGGTGAAGAAGCCTGCCGCCCGTCCCCGCACGGCGAAGAAGAAGGTCACCCTGCCGAAGACGGCCAGGAAGTCCCTCGCGGAGAACGAGTCCTGGCGGGAGGCCCGGCTCTTCCCCGTCTCCGCCCTCAAGAGCGACCGGGACCGCGAGACACGCGCCACCTCGGTCCTGCTGTCGGTGATGGCCCAGGTACCCGAGTTCGGCCGGCGGCTCACCGCGGGCTTCGGCGCACCCGCCGGACGCATGGAGACGTACACCGAGGTGTCCCTGCCGCACGGCGACACCCCGCGGCGGCCCGACGGAGTCGTGCGCGTCGAGCGGGCCGGCAAGCTGTGGACGGCGCTGGTCGAGACGAAGACCAACGGCAACGCCCTGAAGGCCGACCAGGTGCAGGCGTACATGGACATCGCGGCCCGGCGCGGCTACGAAGCCGTGATCACGCTGTCGAACGACGTCGCCCTCGACGGCAGCCCGCTCGTGGACGTCAAGATCGACGGCCGGCGCAAGCACAAGGTGGCGCTGCGGCACCTCTCCTGGGCCGAAGCAGCCCACCAGGCCCGGATGCTGCTCCGGCACGAGGGCGTCGGCAACAAGGCGCATGCCTGGCTCCTCCAGGAACTGCTGCACTACCTCCAGCACGAGAACTCCGGCTGCCACGGATTCCAGAACATGGGCCCCGCGTGGGTCCCGGTGCGCAACGGCATCGAGGACGAGACCCTGTGCGAGGGAGATCCGCGCGCGCTCGACGTGGTGGAGAGCTGGGAACGGCTCATCCGCCAGGTCTGTCTGGGCCTGGGCGGCGAACTCGGCCAGAAGGTGCTCCCGGTCCGCGGTTCCCGGGGCGGCCGGGACCCACGGGAGCGCCGCAGCCTCCTCGCCGACCGGCTGTGCAGCCAGGGAAGGCTCCAGGCCGAGCTGCGCATCGAGGGGGCGCCCGGCGTCCTCGCGGTCACCGCCGATCTGCGCACCGGCAGGCTCCGTACCTCCCTGGAGGTGCCGGCCCCCGAGCAGGGCTACCCGCTGAGCTGGGCCAAGCGGCTCGTGCGGTCCCTCGCGGAGGCGCCGGCCGACCTGCACATCGAGACCCTGGTCGAGGGCGACACCGCCGGACCGCGCGGCACGCTCGAACGGCTCCGGCCCGAACCGGCCGACCTGCTGCCCAAGGCGGACGGTGCCCGGATCACCGGCTTCCGGCTCTCGCTCCTCAAGGGCATGGGCAGTGGCCGGGGAAGCGCCGAGACCGGGTTCATCCGCAGCGTCGACGACGCCGTACAGCGGTTCTACGGCACGGTGGCGGTCCACCTCGACCGGATGACGGACCGCCGGACCCCCGCACGTCAGCCCGTGTCCACCGGCTGACCCCCGCTCAGCGCGCCAGCAGCCGGCGCAGCCAGTCCACGTGGGCCGCCCTGGCCGACTGGGACAGGGCGGCCTGCGGGGCGAACCCGTCGAAGCCGTGGAAGCCGCCGGGCCAGACGTGGAGTTCGGCGACGCCGCCGGACTGCCAGATGCGGGAGGCGTAGGCGACGGTCTCGTCGCGGAAGGTTTCGGCGGAGCCGACGTCGAGGAAGGCCGGGGGGAGGTTCGTGAGGTCGGTGGCGCGGGCCGGGGCCGCGTAGGGGGAGACGCCGGGGCCGCCGCGGTCCTCGCCCAGCAGGGCGGTCCAGCCGGTGTCGTTGGACGTGCGGTCCCAGACGCCGAGGCCCTTCATCTGGTGGCTGGACGGGGTGTCGTTGCGGTCGTCGAGCATCGGGCACATGAGCATCTGGCCGATCACGGACGGACCCTGACGGTCCCTCAGGAGCAGGGCCAGGGCCGCGGTGAGGCCGCCGCCCGCGCTGGCGCCGACGATCACGATCCGTTCCGGGTCGCCGCCGATCTCCTTCGCGTGCTCCGCCGTCCACAGCAGCCCGGCGTACACGTCCTCCACCGGCGCCGGATGCGGATGCTCGGGCGCCAGCCGGTACTCCACCGACACCACCACCGCGCCCAGCTCCTTCGCCCAGGCCAGCGGGACGTCCAGCCCCACCCGGTTGTTGCCGAGCACCATGCCGCCGCCGTGCACGTGGTAGATCACCGGCAGCGGACCGGGCGCGGAGGCGGCGACCGGGCGGCAGATCAGGAGGGAGATCTCGGGGGCGTCCAATGGGCCGGGCACCGTGCGCTCCGCCACCTCGAACGCCCCGTCCATGGTGAGGTCCAGCTCGGCGAGCAGCCGGATGCCCTCGCCCTCCCGGATCGCGGTGATGTCCGCCATCGTGAACGCCGGAGAGATCACGTCCTTGATCAGCTCCAGGGCGGCGGAGAGCTCGGGGTCGAACGGGGGCGGTACGGCGGTCATGGCGGCTCCTCGCGGTGGTGCGCTGCGGCTCGTACGCACATGATCCGTGTGGACGGGTGATGCCCGGGGGCCGCCGGACGGCGGAAGCTCCCCGCCATCCGGCGGGTGCCGGTCCGCGGAGGTGCCCGCGACACGTCGGACCGCCGGTGCCGGGCTTGACTTCGAGTGTGCTCCAGGACCTAGCGTCGAGGAGGCAGACGACGTAACGCGGAACGGAGAACGGGCATGCGTGTGGGTGTGCACATCAACCGGTTCAACCACCCCGGGGGCGGACCCGCCCTCGGCGCCGAGCTCGCCGCCGCCGGTGCCGCGGCCGAGGCGGCGGGCGTGAGCTGGGTCTCGGTGATGGACCACTACTTCCAGATGGAGTTCAACGGCGGCGCCGAGGACCCCATGCTGGAGGCCTACACCACCCTCGGCTACCTCGCCGGCCGCACCTCCACCGTGCAGCTCGGCGCCCTGGTGACCGGTGTGACGTACCGGCACCCCGGGCTCCTCGCCAAGATCGCCACCACCCTGGACGTGGTGTCGGGCGGCCGCGCCACCCTGGGCATCGGCGCCGCCTGGTACGACCGTGAGCACCACGGACTCGGCGTGCCCTACCCGTCGATCTCGGAGCGCTTCGAGCGGCTGGAGGAGACGCTCAGGATCTGCCTGCAGATGTGGGACCCGGAGAACAACGGCCCGTTCGAGGGCCGGTACTACCAGCTCGCCGAGACGCTCTGCGTTCCCGCGCCGGTGAGCACCCCGCACCCCGAGATCATGATCGGCGGCCAGGGGGAGAAGAAGACCCTGCGCCTGGTCGCCCAGTACGCCGACGCCTGCAACCTCATCCCCTCCTCCCCGGAGGAGCTGCGGCACAAGCTCGAGGTGCTGCGCGGCCACTGCGACACCGTCGGGCGGGACTACGACACCATCCGCAAGACCATCGCCTACGGCGCCGAGCCGGTCACCGCGGGCGACCTGGACGCCTTCACCCGGGACATCGAGGGCTACGCCAAGCTCGGCGTCGACACCGTCATCCTGTCCCCGCGCCTGGGCGAGACCTCGGGTTGGATGGAGACCTTCGCCGCTCCGGCCGTCCAGCGGCTCGCCGGGATCGAGTGACGGGGCGGAAGCGACGAGGCGGGACCGACGAGCGGGACCGACGGGGCGGGACCCGGGAGACGCGAAAGGGGCCGGCGAAGTGCCGGCCCCTTTCGGGCGGTGCCTTGGGCAGGTGGTGCCTCAGGCGGCCACGCCCACGTTGCCGTGCAGGCGGGCGACGACCTCGGTCAGCTGGGCGGCGACCTCGGTGTCGTCGGCCGGGTGGGTCTCGGCGAAGCGGACCACTGAGCCGGGGATGGAGAGCTTGATGTCCTCGATCACCTTGCCGCCGGCGATGCCGACGGCCTTGCGGGCCTCGTCCTGCGCCCACACGCCGCCGTACTGGCCGTAGGCGGTGCCGATGACGGCGACCGGCTTGCCGCCGAAGGTGCTGGCGCCGTACGGGCGGGACAGCCAGTCGATGGCGTTCTTCAGCACGGCCGGGATGGTGCCGTTGTACTCGGGGGAGAAGAGCAGGAAGGCGTCGGCGGCCTGGGCGGCCTCGCGCAGCTTCGCGGCGGCGGCCGGGAGGCTGTCCGCGACGTCGATGTCCTCGTTGTAGAACGGGATGTCGGCCAGGCCCTCGAAGACCTCGACCACAGCACCCTCGGGGGCGAGCTTGACGGCCGCCTCGGCGAGCTGGCGGTTGTGCGAACCGGCACGAAGGCTGCCGACGAGCGCAAGGATGCGGACAGACATGGGGAACTCCAGGGGGGTGAAACACTGCCGTTACGAATCCGGACCGAGGTCCGCTTAATTTCTAACACCATAAGCGGACTCCGGTCCAGTTCTGTTCCCCATGCTTTACGCTGTCTTCATGTCCAGCGTCCTGCCGCCCCTCCCGCAGCCCCAGGAGCCCTTCGACGCCCCGCAGTTGCTCGAGGTCGGGCCGGCTCCCGAGGAGCCGTGCCTGCGTGCCGACGCGGCCCGCAACCGTGCCCGGCTGCTGGAGGCCGCCGCCCGGCTGATCGCCGAGCACGGGGTGGCCGGCGTGACCATGGAGGCGGTGGCCGCGGCCGCCGAGGTGGGCAAGGGCACGGTCTTCCGCCGCTTCGGCGACCGCACCGGACTGCTGATGGCGCTGCTCGACCACTCCTCGCGGCAGCTCCAGGCGGACTTCCTGGGCGGCCCGCCGCCCCTCGGCCCCGGCGCCCCGCCGGTCGACCGGCTCCGGGCGTTCGGCGTCGCGGTGCTCTACCGCTCGGCGGACCAGCTGGACCTCCAGCTCGCCGCCCAGCCCGAGCCCACCCGGCGCTATGCCAATCCGCCGATCCAGGCGCTGCGCACGCACATCACCATGCTGCTGCGGCAGATCGAGCCCGGCGCCGACTGCGAACTGCTGGCCCAGACGCTCCTCGCGTATCTCGACCCCGCCCAGATCCACCATCTGACCAGGCAGTGCGGGATGCCGATGGAGCGCCTGGAGGCCGGCTGGACCGACCTGGTCGACCGCGTCACGCGGACGGCGCCGACCCGCTGAGTCACGCGGACGGAGCCGACCCGCCGTCCTCCGCCCGGCCGCCGGTGAACATGTCGACCAGGCCCCGCGGCGCGTCGGCACGGAACAGCACGTCCCCGCCCTGGGCGGAGTCCGCCGCGGACCGTTCGGCGCGCGCGAACATCTTCTCCTCGTAGGCGGCCAGGGCGGCCTCGGGGTCGTCCGGGTGTGCCACGAGCGCGAGGCCCAGGTCGGCGCCGTCGATCAGCGCCAGGTTGGCGCCCTCGCCGGCGAACGGCGACATCAGGTGCGCGGCGTCGCCGAGCAGCGTGACCCCGGGGGTCCGGTCCCAGCGGTGACCGATCGGCAGGGCGTGGATCCGCCGCGGCACCAGTGTGCCCTCGGCGTCCGCGACCAGGGCCCGCAGGCTCTTGTCCCAGCCGTCGAAATGATCGAGCACGGCCCGCCTGGCCGCATCGGCGTCGCTGAAGTCGATCCCGTCCAGCCACTCCTCGGGCGCCTCCACCGCCGTGTAGACGTGCAGGCTGCCGTCGCTCTCCCGGTGGGCGAGAAAACCCCGGCCCGCGCCGAGCGCGAAGAGCATGCCGCCGCCGACCACCTGGGCGCTCACCGGATGCCGTACGTCCGCGTCCGGCAGGTCCGTCTCCACGAACGAGATCCCGGTGTACGCGGGCACCGCGGCCGAGACCAGCGGGCGGATCCGGGACCAGGCGCCGTCCGCGCCGACCAGCAGATCGGTCGTGAAGGAGCCGCCGTCCTCCAGGGTCACCTCGTGCCGGCCGCCGCCGAGCGGGCGGGCGCCGGTGACCTTCGCGCCCCAGCGGATCACGCCCTCGGGCAGGGAGCCGAGCAGCAGCCGGCGCAGCTCGCCCCGGTCGATCTCCGGCCGTCCGCCGGTGCCGTCGTCGGGCTGGTCCAGCAGGACCCGGGCGTCCTTGTCCAGCACCCGCGTCGCCTCGCCGCCCGCGTGGACGTGCGCCAGGAACGCGTCGTGCAGCCCGGCCGCGCGCAGTGCCACCTGGCCGGTGTCGTCGTGGATGTCGAGCATGCCGCCCTGGGTGCGGGCCGCGGGGGAGGCGTCGAGGTCGAAGACGGCCGCCTCGACGCCGTGCACCCGCAGCACCCGGGCGAGCGTGAGCCCGCCGAGTCCGGCTCCGACGATCGTCACGGGGTGGTGGGGAGTGGACATGAGGGTCTCCTAGTCATGGGGTTCGGGTACGGCGGTGTGCTCGATGCCGTTGATCAGGGCCTGGAACGCCCAGGACACGCGGGCCTCGGGCGCGCCCGACAGAAGGGCCCCGGAGGCGGCGGCGATGTGCGGATGGGTACGGGACGACACCTCGCCCAGCGCCCGGCCGAGGGAGTCCCAGTCCTCCTGGGACGCCCCGCCCGCGTGCTCGGCGGCGGTCGCGGTGGCGCGCTGGAGCAGCAGGTCGACGCCCCAGGCGGCGCGCTCGCGCGGCACCCCGCCCTCGTCGAGCAGGCCCAGCAGGGTCTCGATCAGGTTCAGGTAGTGCGGGCCGCTCGGCCAGGAGGTCAGCGCGGACCGGGCCAGGCTCGGATGCTCCAGGAGCATCGTGGTGTAGGCGACGAGCACCTGCTCCAGCCGCTCCCGCCAGCCGCCCTCCGCCGGGGCCGGGCCCACGGTGCCGAGCAGCTCGTCCAGGACCGCCGCGTGCAGCTCGGCGGTGTTGCGGACGTAGACGTACAGCGAGGCCGGGCCGGTGTCGAGCTCCTGGGCCAGGCGCCGCATGGTGACCTTCTGCAGGCCCTCGGCGCGCAGGATCTCCACGGCGGCGGCGACGATGCCCTCCCTGGTCAGGGCGGGCTTGGCGGGACGCTCCCGACGGGAACGGGGAGTTGCTGGCATGCGTTCCACTGTAACGAACATGTTCGTTGCGAACAAGTTCGGGACGAACGTGTTCGTCCATGCGTGCGTGATTCCGACGATGCGACTAGCCTGCTGATCGGATGGCGTGACGAGTCGGCTCATCAGGTGGTGCGACGAGCCCGCGCTTCGGATGATCTAGGTCTCAACTCGTCGAACCCTCAACCACCTTGCCCCGCCGGTCCCCCCTCCCCGGGCTTCTGCCAAGATGCCGTACGTCATGGTGCACATCCCGAAACCGCCCTCGGCAGCGTCGCCGGTCCCGCGCTCGGTCCCCACGAGCGCCGATGTGGCCCGCCTGGCGGGCGTCTCCCGCGCGACCGTCTCCTACGTCCTGAACAACACCAGTGCCGTCCGGATCAGCGAGCCCACCCGCCGCCGGGTCCACGAGGCCGCGAAGGAACTCGGCTACGTCCCCCACGCGGCCGCCCGCAGCCTGCGCGCCGGCCACAGCCGGATGGTGCTGATGCCCGCCCCGGCCATCCCGATGGGCCCGCTGTACGGGCAGTTCATCAACGAACTCCAGTGGGCCCTGAGCCGCCTCGACTACACGGTCGTCCAGTACGGCACCGCGGGCCTGCGCGGTGACGAGGCCGCCCGCGCCTGGGCCGAGCTCAGGCCGGTCGCCGTGCTGGTTCCCGACGCCGAACTCGGCCCCGAGGGCGTCGCGATCCTCAAGCGGGCCGGTGCCCGCGCCGTGGTCACCTTCGGCCCCGAACGCGTCGAGGGCGCCCACGCCCTGCTCATGGACAACGACGCCGTCGGCCGCTGCGCCGGCAGCCACCTGTATGCCCGCGGCAGGCGCCGGATCGGCGTGATCGTCCCCGAGGTGGCCGGCCTGGAGATGTATGCGCGGCCACGCCTCGAAGGCGTACGCCAGGCCCTGCGCGGCACCGACGCCGAGGTGACCGGGCTGCCGCTCGGCTACACCGAGCAGTCCGCGGCCGAACTCGCCGCCCGCTGGCGCGAGTCGGGGATCGACGCGGTGTTCGCGTACAACGACGAGTACGCGATGCTCTTCATGCGCGCCCTCCAGGACGCGGGCGTCCGCATCCCCGAGGACACCGCGGTCCTCGGCGCCGACGACCTCATGCTCGGCCGGCTGCTGCGGCCCCGGCTCTCCACGATCCACATCGACCTGCCCTCCGGCCGCGACCTCGCCGAACTGGTCGACCGCGTGGTGCGCGACCCCGGCGGCGAACCGGAGATCCACCCGGCGCTCGGCGCCTCGGTGGTCCAGCGCGAGTCCAGCTGATGGGCGACCCTGGTCGGGGGCGGTGCTTTTCCGGGCCCCCTGACTAGGATGTTGCGCGCTCAACCAAAACGGCTCATGGGCGTGCCGTGGGCCGCGCAATCCCGGTGATCGATCGGAGAGCCGTCATGCCGTTGCCCGACCCGAAGACCTGGCAGGCCAGCGCCCTGTCCGGCGCGCAGTACGAAGTCACCGAGCCCGCCACCGGCGACACGCTCGGCACGGTCGCCCTGGCCGCCCCCGCGGACGTCGCCAAGGCCGCCACGGCCGCCCGCGCCGCGCAGCGCGACTGGGCCCGCGCACCGCACTTCGTCCGGGCCCAAGTCCTGCGCAGGGCGGGCGACTTGTTCACGGAGCACGCCGACGAACTGCGCGAGTGGATCGTCCGTGAGTCCGGCTCCATACCCGGCAAGGCGGACTTCGAACTGCATGTCGCCGCCCAGGAGTGCTACGAGGCCGCCGCCCTCGCCTCCCGCCCGGCCGGCCAGGTACTGCCCAGCGAGGCGCCCCGGCTGTCGTACACCCGCCGGGTCCCGGTCGGTGTCGTCGGGGTGATCTCGCCGTTCAACGCGCCGCTGATCCTGTCCATCCGCTCGGTCGCGCCCGCCCTCGCCCTCGGCAACGGGGTCCTTCTGAAGCCCGATCCGCGCACCGCCGTCTGCGGCGGGCTCGCGCTCGCCGCGGTGTTCGCGGAGGCCGGACTGCCCGAGGGGCTGCTGCACGTGCTGCCCGGCGGGGCCGACGTCGGCGCGGCGCTGGTCGAGGACCCGCTGGTGCCGGTCATCTCCTTCACCGGCTCGACCGCCGCGGGCCGCGCGGTCGGCGAGGCCGCGGGCCGCCTTCTCAAGCGCGCCCACCTCGAACTCGGCGGCAACTCCGCCCTGATCGTCCTGGAGGACGCCGACCTCGACGCGGTGATCTCCACGGCCGCCTGGGGGTCCTTCTTCCACCAGGGCCAGATCTGCATGACCACCGGACGGCACCTGGTGCACGCCTCGCTGGTCGAGGAGTACGTCGAACGCCTGGCCGCCAAGGCCGACTCGCTCGCCGTCGGCGACCCGTACCGCGAACAGGTCCACCTCGGCCCGATCATCGACGCCGGTCAACTCGCCAAGATCCACGGCCTGGTGGAGTCCAGCACCGCCCGGGGCGCACGGCTCGCCGCCGGCGGCACCCACGAGGACCTCTTCTACCGGCCGACGGTCCTGACCGGGGTCGACGACCGCACCCCCGCCTACGCCGAGGAGGTCTTCGGCCCGGTCGCGCCCGTCCGGGCCTTCGCCGACGCGGACGAGGCGGCCGCCCTCGCGGCCGACAGCTCCTACGGTCTCTCGCTCGGCATCGTCACCCGGGACGCCGCTCGCGGCCTGGACCTCGCCGAGCGCATCCCCACCGGCATCGTCCACATCAACGACCAGACCGTGAACGACGAGGCCGTGGCCCCCTTCGGCGGAGTCGCCGCCTCCGGCACCGGAGCCCGGTTCGGCGGCGAGTCCAACCTGGAGGCCTTCACGGACGTGCGGTGGACGACCGTACGCGGGGAGGTGGCACCGTACCCCTTCTGATGCCTGTCAGGTTCTCGTGCCTGTCAGGACCCCTGACTTCCGTCAGGGGGTCTCACTCGGCCTGAGCGCTGCCCTGCTGCGCGGCGATGCTCTTGCGGACCTCGTCCATGTCCAGCTTGCGGGCCTGGCCGATGACGTCCGTCAGGGCGGCCTCCGGCAGGGCGCCCGGCTGCGCGAAGACGGCGACCTGGTCGCGCACGATCATCAGGGTCGGGATCGACTGGATGCCGAAGGCCTGGGCCAGCTCCGGCTGCGCCTCCGTGTCCACCTTGCCGAACACCAGGTCGGGGTTGTCCTGCGCGGCCTTCTCGTAGACCGGGGCGAACATCCGGCACGGGCCGCACCAGGCCGCCCAGAAGTCGATGAGAACGAACTCGTTCTCGGTGACCATCTGGTCGAAGTTCTCCTTGGTGAGTTCCACGGTGCTGCTCATGCGTGCTTCCCTCTTCCTGACGTGGGGGGCGCCCCGGGACGGGACGGAACCGTCCGCACAACATGTCCGGCCGGGCAGGTATTCCGCCCCTACCCGTGTGGCCCGGGCGCACACCACCGGCAAGACTGACCCCATGACGGAAACGGAATCCATCGCTTACGACGTCGTGGTGCTCGGGGCCGGGCCCGTGGGGGAGAACGTCGCCGACCGCACCCGTGCGGCCGGCCTCACCACCGCGGTCGTGGAGAGCGAACTCGTCGGCGGCGAATGCTCGTACTGGGCGTGCATGCCCAGCAAGGCCCTGCTGCGCCCGGTCATCGCCCAGGCCGACGCCCGGCGCCTGCCCGGCCTCGCCCAGGCGGTCCAGGGCCCCCTCGACACCCCGGCGGTCCTCGCCCGCCGCAACTACTTCACCTCGAACTGGAAGGACGACGGTCAGGTCGCCTGGCTGGACGGCATCAGCGCCGACCTGTACCGCGGCCACGGCCGGCTCGCCGGACCCCGCACGGTCACCGTGACCGGCCCCGACGGCACCCTCACCACCCTCACGGCCCGGCACGCGGTGGCCGTCGCCACCGGCACCCGCGCCCAGCTGCCCGACCTGCCCGGCCTCGCCGAGGTGAAGCCCTGGACCAGCCGCGAGGCCACCAGCGCCCAGGAGGCACCCGGCCGGCTGGTCGTCGTCGGCGGCGGTGTCGTCGCCACCGAGATGGCCACCGCCTGGCAGGCCCTCGGCTCCCGGGTCACCCTCCTGGTCCGCGGCAAGGGCCTGCTCAACCGCATGGAGCCGTTCGCCGGCGAACTCGTCGCCGAGGCGCTGAAGGAGGCCGGCGTCGACGTCCGCATCGGCACCTCCGTGGAGTCGGTGACCCGCGAGAACGGCACGGTGGTGGCCGTGACCAACACCGGTGACCGCATCGAGGCCGACGAGATCCTCTACGCGACGGGGCGCGTCCCGCACACCGACGACATCGGCCTCGACACGATCGGCCTGGAACCGGGGTCCTGGCTGTCGGCCGACGACACGCTCCTGGTCGAGGGCACCGACTGGCTCTACGCCGTCGGGGACGTCAACCACCGGGCGCTCCTCACCCACCAGGGCAAGTACCAGGCCCGGATCGCGGGCGCGGCGATCGCGGCGCGCGCCGCGGACACGCCGGTCCTGGACGGGCCGTGGGGTGCGCACGCGGCCACCGCCGACCACCACGCCGTACCGCAGGTCGTCTTCACCGACCCGGAGGCGGCGGCCGTCGGGCTCTCCCTCGCGGAGGCGGAGCAGGCCGGGTACCGAGTGCGCGCCGTCGACGTCGAGTTCTCCTCCGTGGCCGGGGCGGGACTGTACGCCGACGGCTACAAGGGGCGCGCCCGGATGGTCGTCGACCTGGACGCGGAGATCCTGCGCGGCGTCACGTTCGTGGGGCCGGGGGTGGGCGAGCTGATCCACTCGGCGACGGTCGCCGTGGCCGGGGAGGTGCCGATCAGCCGGTTGTGGCATGCGGTGCCGTCTTATCCGACGTTGAGCGAGGTGTGGCTGCGCCTGTTGGAGGCGTACCGGGGCTAGGGCCGAAGGGCGAGGAAGGGGCGCGTGGGTCGTCTGCGGGCCGGTGGGGGCTGGTCGCGCCCACGCGGCGAAGCCGCATATCGGATACAGCCCCGCGCCCCTGACGGGGCGCTGTGCGCTCAGGTCAGTTCGAAGCCCAGCTCCTCTGCCGCCGTCGCCGGAGTCGGCTGGGTCCAGCGGGCCGCCATCGCCTCGTTCGACGACAGTGAGCGCAGCTCCGCGCGGTCCAGGTACAGCATGCCGTCGAGGTGGTCGGTCTCGTGCTGGACGATGCGGGCCGGCCAGCCCGTGAACTCCTCGTCGAGCGCGCGGCCGTGCTCGTCCGCGCCGGTCAGCCGGACGCTCGCGTGCCGGGCCACCACCGCCTGCCAGCCCGGCACGCTCAGGCAGCCCTCGAAGAACGCGGCGCGGGCGGTGCCGACGGGCTCGTAGGCCGGGTTGACCAGCACCCGGTACGGCTGCGGGACCCGGCCCCGGGCCGCCGCGACCTCCGTCGGCACCGTTGCCGGGTCCTCGATCACGGCGATCCGGAGCGGGACGCCGACCTGGGGCGCGGCCAGGCCCACGCCCGGGGCCGCGTGCATGGTGACGCGCAGCGCCTCGACGAACCGGGCCAGCAGGGCCGGGGCCAACTGGCCGTCGTACGGCTCGGTTCCACGCCGCAGGACCGGGTCGCCGGCCGCGACGATGGGCAACGGGCCGCCCAGGCCGAGGAGTTCCTCGACCCGTTCGGCAAGGGGTGCGCGATCACGGGGAGATGCCATCGCGCCAGCATGCCATGGAGACGAGTGTGACACGGGTCACTTCGAATGCCGGGAACTCGGGCCCCGCGCCCTCCGACTACTGGACCGTCACCGCTCAGCCCCGAGTCCCCGGAGAAGCCCGCCGATGCCCACCGCTTCCTCGACCTCCCCCAATCCCGGCTCCGCCCGATCGGGGGGACCCCCATCGGACGAGGCCCCGCAACCCACCGTCCCGGCCGCGTCCCCGAGCCGCTGGGCCCCGCTGCGCCCCCTCGTCCTGCGCCTGCACTTCTACGCCGGCGTCCTGGTCGCCCCCTTCCTGCTCGTCGCCGCCACCACCGGCCTGCTGTACGCCTTCTCCTTCCAGGCCGAGAAGCTGATGTACGCCCATGAGCTGACCGTCCCGGTGGGCGAGACCAGGCTGCCGGTCTCCGAGCAGGTCGCCGCCGCCCGCAAGGCCCACCCCGAGGGCACGGTCTCCGCGATACGCCCGGCGCCCGAGGCGGACGCGACCACCAGGGTGCTGCTCTCGGGCGTCGCGGGCGTGAACCCGGACCACACCCTCGCGGTGTTCGTCGACCCGTACACCGGCAAGGTGCGCGGCGCGCTCGAACAGTACGGCTCGACGGGCGCACTCCCGCTGCGCACCTGGATCGACGAACTCCACCGCGACCTCCATCTCGGCGACACCGGGCGGCTCTACAGCGAGTTCGCGGCGAGCTGGCTCTGGGTGATCGCGGGCGGCGGCCTGGTGCTCTGGTTCTCCCGGCGACGGGCGCTGCGCAAGGTGCGCGGCACCAGCGGGCGGCGGCGCACGCTGGGCCTGCACGGCACCGTCGGCGTCTGGGCCGCCGCCGGTTTCGTCTTCCTCTCGGCGACCGGCCTGACCTGGTCCACCTACGCCGGCGCCAACATCGACGAACTGCGCACCTCCCTGGGCCAGGCCACCCCGTCCGTCTCGGCGGCGGCCGCGAGCGGCGGCGAGCACGCCGGACACGGCACGGCGGCCGGGACCGGCGGGGACGCCGAGCACGGCGTCGGCCTGGACAAGGTGCTCGCCGCCGCCCGCGCCGAGGGGCTCGGCGACCCCGTCGAGATCGTCCCGCCCGCCGACGCGAACAGCGCCTACGTGGTCAGGCAGGTGCAGCGCAGCTGGCCCGAGAAGCAGGACTCCGTCGCCGTCGACCCGAGCACCGGCGAGGTGACCGACGTCCTGAGGTTCGCCGACTACCCGCTGCTCGCCAAGCTCACCCGCTGGGGCATCGACCTGCACACCGGCATCCTCTTCGGCCTCGTCAACCAGCTCGCCCTGGCCCTGCTCGCGCTCTCCCTGATCCTGCTGATCCTGTGGGGCTACCGCATGTGGTGGCAGCGCGGCCGCGGCTCGTCCTTCGGCCGGCCGATCCCGCGCGGGGCCTGGGCGGAGGTCCCGCCGTACCTGCTCGTCCCGGCGATGGCGGTGATCGCGGTCCTCGGCTACTTCGTGCCGCTCCTCGGGATCCCGCTGGCCGCCTTCCTCGCCGTGGACATCGTCCTCGGCGAGATCGCGCACCGTGGCGGGCAGCGGTCCTACGGGCGGGGCGCCGGCGTGAAGTAGCGTGGACAGACACGCTGACGCCGGAGGGAGACGGGGACCATGGCGCGGGCCCGGCGGGGGCAGGGGGAGCTCGAGGGCCAGGTGCTGGGCGCGCTGCGCGACGCCGGCGGGCCCGTCACCGCCGCCTGGGTGCAGGAGCGGCTCGGCGGCGACCTCGCCTACACCACCGTCGTCACCATCCTGACCCGGCTGCTCGCCAAGGACGTCGTCGCCCGCGAGCGGCACGGCCGCTCCTTCCTGTGGACGCCCACCGCCGACGTGGCCCGGCTCGCCGCCCTGCGGATGCGCCGGCTCCTCGACGGCGAACGGGACCGTGAGGCCGTGCTCACCAGCTTCGTCACCGCCCTGCCGCCCGGTGACGAGCAGGTGCTGCGGGCCCTGCTGGAGGCCGCCGGACCGGGCCTGGTGAACACTCGGAACGTCTCGCCCGCGGACCACGGCGGTACGGAGGACTGACCGCCCATGGGGGTCTTCGTCTTCCTGCCCCTGGTCCTGCCGCTCACCGCGTGACCCGTCGCCCGGCCGGCCGGCGGCCGGCCCGCCACGTTCACCGCGGTCGGCCTCGCGTTCCTGGTCCTGCAAGCCGCCACCCCGCTGTGACGGCCGGAGGGCCCCCGGAGATCCGGGGGCCCTCTTCGGTCACTGCTCATTCCTTCGGGAAGTCCCCGGCCAGCGCCGAGGCGATCCGCAGATGCGGCTCCGCCTCCTCGTGCCGGGCCTGCCGCTGGAGCGTTCGGCCCAGCATCAGCCGGGCGTAGTGCTCCACCGGGTCGCGCTCGACGATCTCGCGCAACTCGGCCTCCGCGCGGCGCAGTTGGGCCGAGTGGTAGTAGGACCGCGCCAGCAGCAGCCGGGGACCGGTCTGCTCCGGAGCCTCCTCGACCAGCCCGGCCAGCACCCGGGCCGCGCCCGCGTAGTCCTCGGCGTCGAAGAACAGCTGGGCCCGCGCCCACCGTTCGGCGGCGGTTCCCTGGTCGTAGTACGGCGTGTCGTATGCCGTGTCGTACGTCGTGTCCACTCTGACCTCCTTCGGCGCTGACAACAGACCGAGTTGGTTGAAAATTCCACCAATCCCGCAAGGGGTCGATCGACCGACAAGATGAGTTTCCTTGACAATTTTATTTGTCGGTTGGAGGCTGGTACCGCGGAGAACCGCACCAGACCCGAGACGGCGAGGAAACCCCGATGCGTACCCTGATCAGCACTGCCTTCATCTCTCTCGACGGTGTCGTCGAGGGCCCGGGCGGCGAGCCCGGCTACCGGAACTCCGGGTGGACCTTCAAGGACGTCGAGTTCGCTCCCGAGGCCTTCGAGATCAAGGAGCGGGAGCAGAAGGAGTCGGCCGCGGTCCTGCTGGGCCGGGCCAGCTACCAGGCGTTCAGCCCGGTGTGGCCGGACATGGCGGAGTTCGCGCACTACCGGACGCTGCCGAAGTACGTCGTCTCCACCACGCTCGCCGAGGGTGACCTGGTGTCGAACTGGGGCGAGACCACGATCCTGCGCTCGCTCGACGAGGTCGCCGCCCTGAAGGAGACCGAGGGCGGCCCGGTCATCGTCCACGGCAGCGCCGCGCTCAACCACGCCCTGTCCGACGCGGGCCTGATCGACCGATACCACCTGCTCGTCTACCCGCTGCTGCTCGGTGCGGGAAAGCGGCTGTTCAGCGCCTCGGACAAGGACACCCAGAAGCTGAAGCTGGTCGAGCACGAGGTCTACTCGAACGGCGTGCAGAAGAACGTCTTCGACGTCGTCCGCTGACCCGGCCCGCGCCGCCGTCAGCAGGGCTCGCGCCACACCCCCAGGTCGAGCTTCTTCCGCATGGACGACAGACCCAGCCGCCGGGACTCGGCGCAGAAGGCGCTGGTCGGTTCCCCGTACTCCACGTGGAAGACCGCCTTGCCCGCCTTGACGAACGGGGTCAGGCGCGCGCATTCGTCGTACTGGCCGCACTCCTCGTTCACCGCGAAGTCGAAGTCGGCGAGCAGCCGTGGGATCTGCGCGAGGTCGTGGCGCGTATCGGATGCACCGAACCGCCGTCCCGTCACTCCGCCCCCGAAACTCTCGGCCAACCGCCGAATTCAGGCCCCACCCGCCGGAGCGGCCTCCCGGAGGGCCTCGTCACCGTTCGCGGGCATCCGCCGGGTGGCCCTGTTCGCGGCATGATCCGTGCCGTCAGGGGGCATGCGGTCACTATGGAAGGCGCGCCTGTGATCGTGCAGCCGCCGGGCCCCGACGGCGGCCGGCGGGTCACCATCCGCGGAGAGTACGTCGGCATCGCGTACCACCTGCTCGACGTCGTCGAGTTCCTGCGTCGCGCCGGGCTGCCCGAGGCCAGTACGACGGTCGATGACCCCGAGCTGATCGAGTGGCGCGGCATCGGGCCGAAGGCATGGACCGCCACCGGCTGACCCGCGCCGCACGCCCCGGACCGCACCGCGGACTTGTTCGACTCTACGAACTTTCTGTGTGACGGGTACACATCAGCGCCCGCTACTGATAGGAAACCTTCCTAACGGAACTCTCCCCAACCCCCCACTGGAGCCCCTGTGCGGAATCCGAACGACACCACCGCCACGAACCCCGTCCTGACCTCCCGCCGTACCCTGCTCGCCCTGCTGGGCGCGTCCGCCGTCGGTGCCGGAGCCGTGCTGCTGCGCCCGGCACACGCCTCCGCCGCCGCCCCGGCCGCGAGCTGTGTGGGCCTCGACGACCCGGCGAAGAAGGAGATCGCCATGAAGCTGGTGTCGAGCGCGGAGAACTCCTCGCTCGACTGGAAGGCGCAGTACAAGTACATCGAGGACATCGGCGACGGCCGCGGCTACACCGCCGGGATCATCGGCTTCTGTTCCGGCACCGGCGACATGCTCGACCTCGTCCAGCTCTACACCGACCGCAAGCCCTCCAACGTGCTCGCCAAGTACCTGCCGGCGCTGCGCCGGGTCAACGGCACCGACTCGCACAGCGGCCTCGACCCGAACTTCCCCGCCGACTGGCGCAAGGCCGCCCAGGACACCGCCTTCCAGCAGGCCCAGAACGACGAACGCGACCGCGTCTACTTCAACCCGGCCGTACAGCAGGGCAAGACGGACGGGCTGGGCACGCTGGGGCAGTTCACCTACTACGACGCCATCGTCATGCACGGCGACGGCGACGACGCCACCAGCTTCCGCAACATACGCAAGCGCGCCCTCGCCAAGGCCAAGCCGCCGGCCCAGGGCGGCAACGAGACGACGTACCTCAACGCCTTCCTCGACGCCCGGGTGTGGGCCATGAAGCAGGAGGAGGCGCACAGCGACACCACCCGGGTCGACACCGAGCAGCGGGTCTTCCTGAACAAGGGCAACCTGTGCCTGAACATCCCGCTGGACTGGAAGGTGTACGGCGACAGCTACCACATCGGCTGACGGCCCCCGGGCTGTCGTACCGCACCCCCATGCGGTACGACAGCCCAGAGGCGCTTCCCCCCTCGCAGTGGTCCTACGGCTTGATGCCCACCCCGGTCCACAGACTGACCTCCGCGTCGGTGGCGGTCGGCTCGGTGTCCGGGCGCCAGCGGTGGCCGACCGAGACGCCGGGATCGAGCAGTTCCAGCCCGTCGAAGAAGCGCGCCACGTCCGTTCGCGAGCGGAACTGCACCGGCGTTCCGGCGTTGTTGTAGATGTCGGTGACCTTCTGCCAGGTGTCCGGGTCGAAGTCGGGCGTGCAGTGGCTCAGGGCGAGTGCGCTGCCCGAGGGCAGCACGTCGAGCAGCCGGCCGACGATGCCGTACGGGTCCTGCGCGTCCGTCACGAAGTGCATCAGGGCGTTGAGGGAGAGCGCCACCGGTCGGCCGAGGTCCAGGACCTCCGCCAGTTCAGGGGCGTCGAGCAGTGACTGCGGGTCGTTGACGTCCGCCTCGATGTAGGTGGTTCGGCCCTCCGCCGTGCTGCGCATCAGCCGCTCGGCGTACTTGAGCACCAGCGGGTCGTTGTCGGCGTACACCACCCGGGCGTCGGGGGCCACGGACTGGGCCACCTGGTGCAGGTTCGGCTCGGTGGGGATGCCGGTGCCGATGTCCAGCCACTGCCGGATGCCGTGCTCGCGCGCGACGACGCGGGTGGCCCGGTGCATGAAGGCACGGTTCTCCCGCGCGCACACGAAGATGCCCGGGTAGGCGGAGGCCACGGTCTCGGCCGCCTGCTTGTCGACCTCGAAGTGGTCCTTCCCCCCGAGGTAGTAGTCGTACATGCGGGCGGAGTGGGGCCTGCTGGTGTCGATGTCCCGGGCCACGGGCGAGTTGGTCATCCTGAACCTTTCAGAGGGGGGAGCGTGGGGGAGGGGTCAGCCGGTGGTCAGGTGGTCGGCGAGGCCGCGTTTGACCCCCGCGACGAACGCGTTGATCTCCTCCGGGGTGTAGATCAGCGCGGGGCCGGCCGGATCCGTCGACTGGCGCAGCGCGATCCTGCCGTCGGCGAGCTGCTTCGTCTGCACGCACTGACCGCCGTTGGGGCCGCTCCAGGGCGACTCCCAGCCCTGTTCCCCCAGGTCCGATGCGGGCATGCCGTTGTACACGTCGTGGGCGCTGCCGTCGAAGGAGGTGTTGAAGGTGGTGTCGCAGGAGGAGTCGAAGGAGGAGTCGAAGGTGGTCATGAGTACTCCTTGCGCATGCGGTTCAGGAGCGCCCTGCTGTGTGCGTCGGAGGTCAGCAGGGACATGCGGTTGTGCGCCTCCAGGTGGGCGACGACGTCGGAGCGCTGGTCCAGGTACATCGCGCCGGAGAGGACCTCGGTGTAGACGACGTCCGGCAGTTCGGGCTCGGCGAAACGGAAGTAGGTGAACGGTGCGCACACGCCCACATGGGCACCGGCGGTGAACGGCACGACGTCGACGCTGACGTGCGCCAGCTCCGAGGCCTCCAGGAGCCGTTCGATCTGCCCGCGCATCACCTCGGGCCCGCCGACCACCCGGTGCAGGACGGCCTCCTCCATCACCACCCACAGCGTCGGCGCGTCGGAGCGCTCCAGCAGGACCTGACGGCGCAGCCGCAGGTTCACCCGCCGCTCCAGGTCCTCGTCGCTGTCGTTCGGGAAACCGCCGCTGAGCACGTGACGCGCGTACTCCCGGGTCTGCAACAGCCCCGTGGCGTAGTGCGGCTCGTAGGTGCGCAGGGTCTTCGCACCGGTCTCCAGGCTCACATAGGCGCTGAACCAGGTGGGCAGCACATCCCGGTACGTGTGCCACCAGCCGGGCTCGTTGGCCCGCTCGGCGAAGGCGACGAACTCCTCCCGCTCCTGCCGGTCGGCACCGTAGGTCTCGAGGAGTTTCTCCACATAGAGGGGCTTGAGCGTCACCTCCGCCTTCTCCAGCCGGCGGATGGTCAGGGGGGTGACCCGAAGCGCCCGTGCCGCGTCCTCCAGTGACACGCCCGCGCCCAGCCGCCGCTCCTGGAGCCTGCGGCCCAGGATCATGCGGAGAACGGTGGGCGCACTGGTGGTGCCCGCGCTCGAACGGCCTTCGCTCACGCCCTTACCTCCTGAGGGACTGTCACCCGGACGAGTGTGACAGGCACTTGATGAAGCGACCAGACCGATACCGACATCCTGAAATTATCAGGGAGTCGGTTGCAGCATGAACTTGCCTGCGCGCATGATTACTTGAGTAAATCGCGGTCACGGCCACGGGCGATGCCCCGCTCCCCGTGCGGTCGTTGCCGTTCTGCCTGCTCTGTTCCGCCCGCTCCGCCCGCTCTCCGCCGCGCCCGCCTTACGGAAGGCAGCCATCGTGTCCCCCCACGTGACCTCCCCCCGCGACCTGTTAGACGTAGACGCGCCCGACCGGGCGCACTGGATCGAGCTGCCCTCGCACCGCTCCAGCGTCAGAGTCGCCCGTCGCTCCGTGAGAGCCCGGCTCGGTGAGTGGGGGCTCTCCCGCGAGCTGTGCGAGGACGCGGTGCTGCTGGTGTCCGAGCTGGCCACCAATGCCGTCATCCACACGCTGAGCGTGCGGATCCTGTGCGGCATGGGCCTGATCGCGGACGGATGCCTGCGGCTGGAGGTCCACGACCACGACTACTCCGGCCGCGGCCTGCCCCGGCGCGAGCCCGGCCCCGACGACGAGGGTGGCCGGGGGCTGCTGCTCGTCGAGCAGCTCGCCGACTCCTGGGGCGTTGACCGCTCGAGGCTCACCAGCGGTCATGCGGTGTGGGCGACCCTGACGACCTGATCCCGGAGCCCTCACGGGTTGCAAACAGGGCTGCGGTGGGCGGGAGTTGCCGATTTCACGCGGGTGCGCGGGCCTGCATATGATCTTGCTCGTGACTGTGCAGAACTCTGACAAGACACCTTCTCGCAAACAGCGACTCCAGGAGAAGCAGCGCCGCCAGCTGGCGGTGGTCGACACGGTGGACAAGGCCGAGGTCAAGGTCCGCAAGGCGGAAGCCGAACTGGCGGTGGCCGTCGCCGAAGCGGTACAGGCGTTCGGTGACGAGCGCGCGGCCTCCGAGGGGCTCGACATGCCCGTGGAGGCCGTGCGTCGTTTCGTCGGCATCGCGGCACACGAGACCGCCGCGGCGGCGGACGGTGCCGACGACTGACCTGCCCCGAGGTTCCGGGCCCCGCGCCGCCGGTGAGGACTCCCGCCGGCGCGGGACGGGTCCGGGTGCGGCGGCGCGGCGAGGCCGTAGGCGGCGACGGCGGCCGCCGCGCCGGATACGGGCTGCCGGCCGGGGGGCCGCCGTTCGGGTGATTCGCGCACCCCCCTTCCCGGCGCGAAACCAAGGAAATACAGGCCTGACGGCTCGTGACGGGTGCTGGGCCCGATCAATGGGACAAGTGGCAGTCATTGCCCTTATCTGGACAAACTGAATCCGCCGGTTCGTGATCAGGAACATCCACGTTCTCCAGGAGATCGCATGGTGGAGCAGTCCTCCGAGGTCGTGTCGGAGCCGGATGAACCTGTCGTCGCCCTGGCCGGCACCGGCCCCAGGGGGGCGGAGACGGAGCGGAGGCTCGCGCAGACACTGGCCGACCTCCTCGACGCCGAGTCCGTCCCGGTCGACGGCCACTTCTTCGCCGACCTCGGCGCCAACTCCCTGGTCATGGCCCAGTTCTGCGCACGAATACGCAAGACGGCCGACCTGCCGTCGCCGTCCATGCGGGACGTCTACCGGTACCCCACGATCCAGAGCCTGGCGGCGGCCCTCGGCGAGACCGCCCCCGCTCCCGCCGACCCGGCGCACCCCCCGCAGCCGCCCGCAGCGACGCCGGCCCCGGGCCCGGTCGGGAACCGGTGGAGCCATCTGCTCTGCGGAACCCTCCAGTTGCTGGTCTTCCTGGGCTACTCCCTGGTCTCCGGGTTCGTCACCGCCGCGGGATACGAGTGGATCGCCTCCGGCAAGGGCCTGGCCGACGTCTATCTGCGGTCGCTGCTCTTCGGCGGCGCCGCGTTCGTGGCGCTGTGCGCGTTCCCCGTCGCCGCGAAATGGATCCTCGTCGGACGCTGGCGCCCCCGCGAGTTCCCCGTCTGGGGCCCCATGTACCTGCGCTTCTGGCTCGTCAAGGTGCTGCTGCACGCGAACCCGATGGTCTTCCTCACCGGGACCCCGCTGTACGTGCTGTACCTGCGGGCCCTCGGCGCGCGGATCGGCAAGGGCGTCACGATCCTCTCCCACTCCGTCCCCGTCTGCACCGACCTGCTGACGATCGGCGCGGGCACGGTGATCCGCAAGGACTCGTTCTTCCTCGGCTACCGGGCGTACGCCGGACACATCCAGACCGGCCGGATCACCCTCGGCGCGGACGCCTTCGTCGGAGAGAAGACCGTCCTGGACATCGACACGTCCCTGGGCCGCGGCTCGCAGCTCGGCCACTCCTCCGCCCTGCACCGCGGCCAGGCCGTCCCCGACGGCGAGCACTGGCACGGATCCCCGGCGGAGCCCACCCGGACCGACTACGTCCGGATCGCCCCGGTGAACTGCGGCACCCTGCGCCGCGCCTGGTTCGGCCTCGGCACGCTGCTCCAGCTGGTCTTCCTGTACCTCCCGCTGGCCGTCGGCGGTGTCTACATGCTGTTCACCGAGGTGCCCGCGATCGGCAAGCGACTCGACCCGACCACGGCCGCGCTCGGCTGGTCGGAACTGCTCCCCGACGCGCTGCTGCTCTCCCTCGTCCTGTTCTTCGGCTTCCTCGTCCTGGGGCTGGCGGCCCTGTGCACCCTGCCGCGTCTGGTGGGCCTCGTGGTCAGGCCCGACAAGGTGTACCCGCTCTACGGGTTCCACTACGCGCTGCAGCGGACCACGGCCCGCATGACGAACGTGAAGTTCTTCGCCTGGCTCTTCGGCGACAGCTCCTACATCGTGGGCTACCTCCGCGGTATCGGATACGACCTGTCGAAGGTGGAGCAGACCGGGTCGAACTTCGGCACCGAAGTGCAGCACGAGACACCGCTGCTGGTCAGCGTCGGCAGCGGGACGATGGTGGCCGACGGCCTCTCCGTCCTCAACGCCGACTTCTCCAGCACGTCCTTCCGGCTCTCCCGGGCCTCGATCGGGGCGCACAACTTCCTCGGCAACAACATCGCCTATCCGGCGGGTGCCAGGACCGGCGAGAACTGCCTGCTCGCGACGAAGGTGATGGTTCCCCTCGACGGCGAGGTCCGCGAAGGTGTGGGGCTCCTCGGCTCACCGTGCTTCGAGATCCCCCGCTCGGTGGAGCGCGATACCCGGTTCGACCATCTCCGCACTGGAGAAACGTTCCGTCATCGGCTGGCCGCGAAGAACCGCTACAACCTCCGCTCCATGGCGCTCATGCTGGGCGTGCGCTGGCTGCACACCTTCGCGCTCACCCTGTTCGGCCTCGCCTCCGTGGACCTGTACGGCGTGCTCGGACACGTGGTGATCGGCGGCTACCTGGCACTCACCCTCGCCTTCTCCGCCGGGTACTTCATCCTGGTGGAGCGCTGCCTCGGCTCCTTCCGCGCGCTGCGCCCCCGGCTGTGCTCCATCTACGACCCGTACTTCTGGTGGCACGAACGGCTGTGGAAGGTGCCGGACCACTTCCTCAACATCTTCAACGGAACCCCGTTCAAGAGCCTGGTCTGGCGGCTGCTGGGCGTACGCATCGGCCGCAGGGTGTTCGACGACGGCTGCTACCTGACCGAGCGGACCCTCGCCACCATCGGCGACGACTGCACCCTCAACGCCGGCAGCAAGATCCAGTGCCACTCGCAGGAGGACGGCACCTTCAAGTCCGACGTCACCACACTCGGCGCCGCCTGCACGCTCGGCATCGCCGCCCATGTGCACTACGGCGTGACCATGGGCGACGGCTCCGTGCTGGCGCCCGACTCCTTCCTCATGAAGGGCGAGGAAGTCCCCCCGAACGCCCGGTGGGGCGGCAACCCCGCGGTGGACACACCCGACCGCGGGGGCCGGTCCGCCGGCACCGGCCGGGTCGCCACCGCGGTCGACGCCGCCACGGCGACCGCGAGTTGAGGAAGGCCATTCGATGGGAACGCGCGTGGAGACGGACCGGGAGTACTGGACCCGGACACTGACCGCCGGCGGCGCCACCACCGTGCCCCGGTGGGTCCGGGAACCGGTGCCGGGAACGGCCGGGCACGCCGGACACGGGACACCGGTGCCCGACGACGTGACCCGCGCGGTGCGTGAACTGGCCGTGCGGCAGGGCCTGCCGCACGGCACGCTCCTGCTGGCCGCCCACCTCAAGGTGCTGGCCGTGCTCTCCGCCGAGCCGGAGGTGGTCACGGGCCACACCACCGGTACGGACGGCGAACCGCTGCCGTGCCGGGTGCCCGTCCCCCCGGGGAGCTGGACGGCCCTGCTCGCGGCCACCGGGCACGCCGAGGCGGAGCTGCTCGCCCACCGGGACCACCCGGTGGCGGAGCTGCACCGCGAACTCGGCCTCACCGAGCCGCCGTACGAGGTCGTCTGGGGTCCCCTCGGAACCGAGGAGCCGCACGCCGACGACGGCGTCCTGCACGTGCGCTGGTCCGACCGGGACGGCCGGCTGACCCTCCACCTCCGGTACCGCACGGACGTCCTGGACGCCGAGGCCGCGACCCGGCTCGGCGGCTACCACCTGACGGCGCTGCGGCTGATGACGACGGACCCCGACGCCGACCACAGCCGGCAGAGTCTGCTGTCCGCCGAGGAGCAGCGAGAGCAGCTGGAGGACCTGGCCGGGCCGCACCGCCCGCTGCCGGACGCCCGGGCGCACGAACTCTTCGAACAGCGGGTGCGGGCCCACCCGACGGCCGTGGCGGCCGTGCACGGCACGCGGGAGTGGACGTACGACGAACTCAACCGGCGCGCCAACCGGCTGGCACGCGCCCTGCTGGCCCGGGGAGTGGGCCGGGAGGACGTGGTCGCCGTCGTCTCCGAGCGCACCCTCGACTGGCTGGCCGCGGTGCTGGCGGTGTTCAAGGCGGGCGGCGTGTACCTGCCGATCGAACCGCACTTCCCGGCCGGACGCATCGAGGCCACCCTGTCCCGGGCCGGCTGCCGGCTGGCCCTGACCGAGCCCGGCAGCACGGACACCCTGGACAAGGCGCTGGCCGCCCTGCCGGACGTCGGGAAGCTGCCGTTCGACACGGCGTACGGCGAACCCCATGCGGACGACGACCCCGGGATCGGCGTCGACCCCGGCCAGCTCGCCTACATCTACTTCACCTCCGGCTCCACGGGCGAGCCGAAGGGCGCGATGTGCGAGCACGCGGGCATGCTCAACCACCTCCACGCCAAGATCGACGACCTGGAGATCGGCGCCGGGACCGTGGTCGCCCAGACCGCCCCGCAGTGCTTCGACATCTCCCTGTGGCAGCTCGTCGCCCCGCTGCTGGTGGGCGGGCGGACCCTGCTGGTCGAGCAGGACGTGATCACGGACGTGGCCCGGTTCACCGACACCCTGGAACGCGCCCGGGTCGGCGTGGCCCAGCTCGTGCCGTCGTACCTGGAGGTCGTGGTCTCCTACCTCGAACAGCACCCGCGCACCCTTCCCGACCTGCGGTGCGTGTCGGTGACCGGCGAGGCGCTGAAACGGGAGCTGACGCAGCGCTGGTTCGCGGTCCAGCCGGGCATCGCACTGCTCAACGCCTACGGACTCACCGAGACGTCCGACGACACCAACCACGAACTCCTCCGGGAGGTGCCCGACCGGATCCTGCTCGGCCGGGCCGTCAGCAACGTCCGCGTCCACGTCGTCGACGAGCACCTGTCGCCGGTACCGCTGGGCGCCCCCGGACTGATCGCCTTCTCCGGTGTCTGCGTGGGCCGCGGCTACGTCAACGATCCCGAGCGCACCCGGGAGGCGTACCGCACCGACCCGCGCCGGCCCGGCGAACGGTTCTACCTGGGCGGCGACTGGGGCCGCTGGCACCCCGGCGGCAAGCTGGAGTTCCTGGGCCGCCGGGACAGCCAGGTCAAGATCCGCGGCTTCCGCATCGAGATCGGCGAGATCGAGAACTGCCTGCTGCGGGTGGCCGGCGTACGGGACGGCGCGGTGGTCGTCGCCGAGCGGACCGGCGGAGGCAAGCAGCTCATCGCCTTCTACTCCGGCAGCCGGCAGGAACCCGAGACCCTGCGCGAGGCGCTCGGCGCCGCGTTGCCCGCCTACATGGTCCCCTCCGCCTTCCACTGGCAGGACAGCCTTTCGCTGACCGCCAACGGCAAGATCGACAAGAAGGCGCTGACCGGGCTGGCCGAGACCGCGCCGGCGGGCGACCCGCACCGGGCGGCCGGCGCCGCGGACCGGGCGGCGGGGGACGAACTCGGGCCGACCGAGCGGAGACTGGCCGCGGCCTGGGCCGAGCTGCTGGGGGTGCCCGAGGAACGGATCGGCCGCACCGACCACTTCTTCGACTCCGGCGGCACCTCCCTGACCGCGGTCAAACTCAGCCTCGCCCTCGACCGCGCGGTGTCCCTGAAGGACATCACCCGTCACCCGGTCCTCGCCGACCTGGCCGCCCTCCTCGACGCCCCGGCGGCCCGGCAGCGCCCGGAGCTGCTGCTCACCCTGACGGACGGAAGCGGTACGACCGGGTGCGCCCTGGTGTGCTTCCCGTACGCGGGCGGCAACGCGGTCAACTTCCAGCCGATGGCGACCGCTCTGGCGGACAGCGGCCTCACCGTCCTCGCCGTCGACCTGCCCGGCCACAACCTGGCAGCGCCCCCCGAGCCGTTCGCTCCCGTCGAGGAGGTGGCCGAACAGGTCGCCGCCGAGATCACCGCACGCGGACTGAGCCGGGTCATGCTGTGGGGCCACTCCTCCGGCGCCGCACCGGCCGTGGAGACGGCGAGACGGCTCCAGCAGCGCGGCGTACGGGTGGAACGGCTCTTCGTCGGCGCGCACCTGCCCGGCACCGCGCCCGAACGGCACGCCGCCGTCACCGAACTGTCGCACCTGAGCGACGCCGACATCGCGGCGCTGCTGACCGCCGACGGCGGCCACACCGAACTCGCGGAACTGAACCCGCGCAACGCCGCCCACATCGGCGCCGCCTACCGGCACGACTGCCTCGCGGCACACCGCTACTTCGCCGCGGCCCTGGAAGCCACGCCGCCCGGCAAGGTGGCCGCGCCGGTCACGGTGGTCGTCGCCGCCGACGATCCGCACACCGCCGGCCACGCCCACCGCCACCGGGACTGGCTACTCCTGGCCGACCGCGTCGAGCTGCACGAACTCGCCGACGGCGGCCACCACTTCCTGCGCACCCGCCCGGCCGAGGCGGCGCAGGCCGTCCTGACCACCGTCCTCCCCCTCGCCTCCTCCTGACCCGTCACACCCCAGGCGGTCGACCGAAAGGAACCCGAGATGCCGTTCTCATCCCTGGCATCACCGCTCGACGTGGAGCTGCGGCCGGACAAGCCGGCACTGCTGTGCGTCGATCCCCCCGACGACCCACCGAAGTGGGCGGCCGAGCACCGCGAGGCGCTGCGCGCACAGGTCACCGAGCACGGCGCACTGGTCGTCCGCGGCCTCGGACTGCGCGAACCCGACCAGGTCGGCGCCGTCTTCGGACACCTGGCCGGGGAACTCATGACGGAGCAGGAGGCCTTCGCGCCCCGCGAGACCCACCGCCCCGGCGTGTACGCGTCCACACCCTGGCCGGCCAACCAGCCCATGTGCATGCACCACGAGCTGAGTTACCGGCTCCAGGCGCCCGGCCTGATGCTGTTCGCCTGCCTCACCGCACCCGAACAGGGCGGCGCGACCGCGGTGGCCGACGCCGAGGAGGTCCTGCGGGCGCTGCCCGGCGGGCTCGTCGAACGGTTCGAGCGGGAGGGCTGGATCCTGACCCGCACCTACAACGACGAGATCGGCGCGAGCCTCACCGAGTCCTTCGGCACCGCCGACCACGCCGAGATCGAGCGCTACTGCCGGGCCAACGCCATCGACTTCACCTGGCAGCCCGACGGCGCCCTGCGCACCGAACAGCGCCGCAACGCCGTCGTACGGCACCCGCTGACCGGCCGGCGCTGCTGGTTCAACCAGATCGCCTTCCTCAACGAGTGGACCCTCGCCCCCGAGGTGCGCGAGTACCTGGTGGACGTCTACGGCGCGGACGGACTGCCGTTCAACACCCGCCACGGCGACGGCAGCCCGATCGGCGAGGACGTCGTCCAGCTGATCAACAGCACCTACGAGGCACACACCCGGCGCGAACCCTGGCAGCGCGGCGACCTGCTGCTGGTGGACAACATCCGCACCGCGCACAGCAGAGAGGCGTTCACCGGCGACCGGCAGGTGCTGGTCGGCATGGGTGAACCCGTCCGGCCGGCCGAGGACTGCCCGGCCCTGGAGGCGAGCGAGCGATGACCGACGTACTGTCCTCCGCCGCCCGGGCGGCCGTGCCCGAGCGGGGATCCGTGCCGAGCTTCGCGGTGATCACCGGCGCGCAGGTGCAGCGCGCGCTGAGCGGGCGCGAGAAACAGCTCGTGGAGCTGGTCGAGACCGTCTACCGGCTGCACGACGCCGGGGACTCGGTCAACCCGCCGTCGTACTTCCTGCGGTTCGAGGACCGGCCGACCTCGCGGATCATCGCGCTGCCGGCCTCGCTCGGCGGGACGGTCCAGGTGGACGGCCTGAAGTGGGTCTCCAGCTTCCCGGAGAACGTGAGCGCCGGAATCCCGCGGGCCTCCGCGGTGCTCGTCCTCAACGACCACGACACCGGCTACCCGTTCGCCTGCCTGGAGAGCTCGATCATCAGCGCCACCAGGACCGCGGCCTCCGCCGCCCTGGCCGCCGACTGGCTCAGCCGGGGCCACACCCGCCCCACCCGGGTCGGGTTCTTCGGCACCGGCCTGATCGCCCGCTACATCCACACCTTCCTGGCCGGCTCCGGCTGGGACTTCGACGAGATCGGCGTGCACGACCTGTCCGCCGACAGCGCCGGCGGCTTCCGCGGCTACCTGGAACAGACCGGTACCGGTGCGCGGATCACCGTCCACGACAGCGCCGAGGACCTGGTCCGCGAAAGCGACCTCGTGGTCTTCGCCACCATCGCCGGCCGGCCCCACGTCACGGACCCGGCCTGGTTCACCCACAACCCGTTGGTCCTGCACGTGTCCCTGCGCGACCTCGCCCCCGAGGTCCTGCTGGGTGCGGCCAACTTCGTCGACGACGTCGAGCACTGCCTCAAGGCCGACACGTCACCCCATCTGGCCGAACAGCTCACCGGCAGCCGCGACTTCCTGAACGGAACCCTCGGCGACGTCATGTGCGGCCGGGCCGCACCACCCCACGACCGCCCGATGATCTTCTCGCCCTTCGGACTCGGCGTCCTCGACCTCGCCGTCGGCAAGTACGTCTACGACGAGGTGTCCCGGGCCGGGGACCTCTGTCTCATCGATGACTTCTTCCACGAACTGCGCCGGTACGGCTGAGGCCGTCGTCCTCGGCCCGGCACCAGGAGGCCCGCCGTGCCTGTCATCTCCGCTCCCTACGCCTTCAACGAGGGCGATCTCTACGTCGACCTGGAGTCGATCTGCGGACACCCGCTCTACCTGAAGTGCGAGGCCTTCAACTTCGCCGGATCCATCAAGCTGAAGGCCGCCAACGAGATGGTGGAGAACGCCGAACGGGACGGAATCCTGAAAGCGGACTCCGTCCTCGTCGAGTCCTCCTCCGGCAACCTCGGCGTCGCACTCAGCATGATCGCCGCGAGCAAGGGTTACCGGTTCCTGTGTGTGACGGACTCCCGTTGCAACCTGTCGACCCGACTCCTGATGGAGGCGCTCGGCAGCGAGGTGCACATCGTGGCCGACCAGGACTCCAATGGCGGCTTCCTGGGCACCCGGATCGAGTACGTCCGCTCGCTGTGCGAGAAGGACGACCGGTACGTCTGGCTCAGCCAGTACACCAATGCCGGCAACTGGACCGCGCACTACCGTACGACCGCCCCGGAGATCGCCCGGCGCTTCCCCGAACTGGACGTCCTGTTCGTCGGCGCCGGCACCACCGGAACCCTGATGGGCTGCGCCCGCTACTTCCGCGAGTGGCACCGGCCGGTGCGGATCGTCGCCGTGGACGCGGCGGGCTCGGTGGCCTTCGGCGGCGAACCGGGCCGCCGGATGATCCCGGGTCTCGGCATGAGCATGCGTCCGCCACTGCTCGACGAGTCCTTCGTCGACGAGGTGATCCGGGTGGAGGAGCCGGACACCATCCGGATGTGCCACCGCATGGCCCGGCACGGCTTCCTGTTCGGCGGCTCCACCGGGACCGTGGTCAGCGGCGCGACGGACTGGCTGTCCCGGCACGACGCCGGTGACCTCACCGCGGTGGCCGTCGCACCGGACCTCGGCGAGCGCTACCTCGACACCATCTACCAGACCAACTGGCTGCAGGACCTGTACGGCGACCAGGTGCTCGCCGGCGAGGACGGCGACCTGGTGTCCGACGCCGATGCCGGGGACGAGGCCCAGGTGTCCGACGCCGGGGACACCGAACCGGCGAAGCCGCTGCCCCGGGAGCCCAAGTCCGCCTCCCGCGCACCGGCCCGTCGGCGCAGCAGCACCTGACGGCAGGTCACGCCGGAGCGCAGCCCCTCGGAGATGCCCGCGCGGCAGCACCGGGGGGCCGCGGCGTGCCCCCGGCCCCGGCCCGCTCAGGCCCGCTCAGTAACGCACGGGCAGGGCGCGCAGCCCGCGGGTGCGCATCGACGGACGCCACTCCAACCGGTCCGCCGGCACGTCGAGTTCGAGGCGGGGGAAGCGGTCCAGCAGCGCGCCCAGGGCGATCTCGGTCTCCAGGCGGGCCAGCGGTGCGCCCAGGCAGTAGTGGATGCCGTGGCCGAGGGCCAGGTGCCCGGTGGCATCGCGGCCGAGGTCGAGCCGGTCGGGCTCGGCGAAGCGGCGCGGGTCGCGGTGGGCCGCCGCCAGGGACAGCAGCACCGTCTCGCCCGCCGGGACGGTGACCCCGCCGATGGTGACGTCCTCGGTCGGGAACCGGCGGATCGCGAGCGGCGCGGGCCCGTCGTAGCGGGCCAGCTCCTCCACGGCCGGGCCGAGCAGGTCCGGATCCGCGCGCAGCGCGGCCAGCTGGGCCGGGTTCCGCAGCAGCGCCAGGGTGGCGTTGCCGATCAGATGGACGGTGTTCTCGTACCCGGCGAACAGGATGAGGAAGGCCAGCGACATCAACTCGTCCTCGCTGAGCCGGTCCTCCTCGTCCCGTACGGTGATCATGGCGGAGAGCAGGTCGTCGGCGGGCTCGGCACGCTTGCGGGCGAGCAGCCCCGCGAAGAAGGCCAGCAACGCCCCGACGGCCTCCTTCACCCGCTCGGGCCGCGCGGGGTCCGGGACGACGAGCGCGTCCGTCCAGGACCGGAAGTCCGGCCGGTCCTCCTCGGCCACGCCGAGCAGTTCGCAGATCACGGCGATGGGCAGCGGCGCCGCGAAGGCGGCGATCAGATCGGCACGGCCGAGGGGCGCCATGGCGTCGAGCAGCGCGTCGGCGGTCCGCCGGACGGGCTCGCGCAGCAGGGCGACACGGCGGGGAGTGAACGCCCGGGACACCAGGCGCCGGACGCGGGTGTGGTCCGGCGGGTCCATGTTCAGCAGGTTGGCGTCGAGGGCGGGCGGCAGCGCGAGGCCGCGGTAGCCGCCGGGTTTGGCGTTGGCCTTGTCGAGGGATAACCGCGGGTCGGCCAGGGCCTGCCGTACGTCCTCGTAGCGCGTCACCAGCCAGGCCGGCAGCCCGTCGGTGCCGGCGACCCGGTGCACGGGCCCGGCCTCCCGCAGCCGGGCGTACCCGGCGTACGGGTCGGCGAGCAGCTCCGCGGGGTCAACGGCGGCCGGGGCGGGGGGTGTTGTACTGGCGTCCATGCTCCAACCCTAGACAGTGCGGGCGCCGGCGGCGGCCGGTCACCCGGCGGCCGGGGTGCCGTCGGTCGCGTCCGCGGAGTGCAGCAGCCGCAGGAACGCCTTGACGCCCGCGATGATCTCCTGGTTGTCGGTGAGCCGGTTCACCGTGGACTCGAACTGCCTGCCCAGCGCGGCGATCCTGCGGTCCGCCTCCTCGGCCCGCTCGTACGAGCTCATGGCCAACGCGTCGACGGTGCGCCGCAGTTCGGCGAGGGCCCGGTACTGCTCCTCGGCCTTCTCCTCCAGGACCCGGGTCCCGGCCTCGGCGCGGTTCAGCCGGGCCTGCAGTTCGACGACGTCGTCCCGCGGATAGGTGACGTCCTTCAGGAGGGTGCCCAGGCGCCTGCGGAGCTGGCCGAAGTACGCGCCGGCCGGCCGGAAGAAGGTGCTCAGCAGGAAGAACGCGGCGAACCAGTACCCCGTGAACTCGCCCGTCGCCCAGGTGACCGCGACGACGACCGCCGCCGTCAGGACGTGTCCCGCGACCGCCGCCCGGAGCATCGCCCGGGCGATGCGCGCGGCCTCGGCGTCCCGGGCCGCCGGGACGTCCATGCCCTTCTCCCGGCTGACCGCGATCTCGGCGAGTACCGCATGCGCCCGGAAGTACAGGTTCCAGGGCAGGGTGAGCAGGAGCAGCAGCCACAGCAGGCTCAGTACCCCCGCCCCCACGGCGAACACCACCGCGGGCGGCGCCCCCGCCACATACGCGAGAACCAACGCCGCAGCCGCCGCCACGACCGCCGCCACCGCCCCGAGAAACCTGCCCATGCCCCGTCTCCCCCCACTTCCTGCCCGCAGACCGACCCAGCCCATCGTCCCGGCCGCGGCGCGGGGCGGCATGAGTAGCCGTACTCAGGGGACCGCAGGACAGCGTCTCCGGAACCTTCCCGGCATCTGCTAGAGCGCGGCCCGGATCTGGCCGAGCCACTCCGCGGCGAGCCGGCGCCCGTCGGGGAGCTGGTCGGCGCGGTCCCAGCGCCATGCGGTGATCATCGCCAGCACGAGGATCCGGCACTCGCGCAGCAGGTCCTGGTCGACCCCCGGACAGTGTGCGCCGATCTCTTCGGGCGCATGGGCGAGGTCGAACTCGACGGGCCCGCGGCAGCACGTCTCGAAGTCGATGAACAGCAGCCCGCTCTCGGTGGTCAGCACGTTGCCCGGGTGCGGCTCGCCGTGCAGCAGCTGCTCGGCGCAGCCGCGCCCGCCGATCGCTCTCCGCAGGCTCCGCAACGTGTCACCGAGCAGCTCCCGGTCCGCGTCGGCGAGCGCCGGAGTGCGGTCGCGGTTCGCCACGAGGTTCTGAGCCTGCTCGACCCGATCCGTGAAGTGCGGTGTCGGGACGTCGAGTTCGCGCATTCCGGCGTGCAGCCGCTCAAGGGCTCGGGCGTAGTCGGCCGGTGGGACCTCTCGACGAGGTGTCACCGGTTCGTAGTAGGTCCACAGCGTGACCGCGAAGCCGTCACGCTCGTGGACGCGCGGCTCCACGCGGGGTTCCAGGGCTGCCACGGGGCACCCGGATCCGGCGAGCCGCCGGGCGAGGTCGATTTCGAACTGTGCGACCTGATGCGCCACGGGTGCCATCCGGGCCAGGACGTCACAGGGCAGCAGACGCAGAGTGAGCTTGTTCGAGTCATGCAGAACGATCGCGTCGTCGACCGCCAGACCCAGTGACGAGGCGGTCGACATGGCCGCGGCCACCGCACGCGGGACCTGTGACGGCTGCATCGCCGCACCCTACCAAGGTGCCGACAGGCGGGCGGAGGCCGAGGAGCGGGAGGCGGGGCGGTTCACCGCTGCCACCCCCCCGTGGGCGCGGTGTGGTGGGACGGCGGTGGAGCCGCTGTGTCAGCGGGACGCCGGGAACCGTTCGATGTTGTCCTCCACCCAGGTGCGCAGGTGGGCCAGGGGTCGGCAGGCGTCCTCGCCGAGCGGGGTCAGGCTGTACTCGACGCGGGGCGGGACCTCCGGGTAGATCTCGCGGTGGACGAGGCCGTGGTCCTCCAGGCGGCGCAGCGTCTGGGTGAGCACCTTGGGGCTCACGCCTTGCAGGCGTGCGCGCAGTGCCCCGAAGCGCTGGGGCCCGTCCTCCAGAGCGCCCAGGGCGAGGGCGCTCCACTTGTTGGCGAGCAGATCCAGCATGTCACGGCAGGGACAGGCGGCCAGGTAGACGCTCTTCGGGTTGTCGCACAGGTGTGCTGTCGTCGTCATACGGCAATAGTACCCAACGGGAACTATAGGCCCTTGCGGGTAACCACCATCCCTTTCGTACTGTCGCTGACGTGGTCGAAGCCGCGGACCCTGCCTGCGTGTCCGGTCGGCGCGACCACGTCTTCTCGATGTATCCCGAGCGGAGCGGGCACCGTCCGCAGCCCTCGGATCACGCACACGTGGAAAGGCCGGACCACCATGAACGACACGTACGACATCCCCGCGACGATGCCCGCGGTCGCGTACCGCAAGTCGCTGCCCGTCGACGATGCCGAGAGCCTGCTCGACGTCACGCTGCCCACCCCGAAGCCGGGCCCCCGTGACGTGCTGGTGCGGGTCGAGGCGATCGCCGTCAACCCGGTGGACCACAAGATCCGGCAGAACGTCGACCCGGGCGGGGAGGCGAAGGTGCTCGGCTGGGACGCCGCGGGGACCGTCGTCGCCGTGGGTGACGCGGTGGAACTCTTCTCGGTGGGCGACGAGGTGTACTACGCCGGTGAGTTGGACCGCCCCGGTGCCAACTCCCGCTATCACGTGGTCGACGAGCGCATCGTCGCCCGAAAGCCCGCCACCCTCTCCTTCGCCGAGGCCGCCGCCCTGCCGCTGACCTCGCTCACGGCGTGGGAGGGGCTCTTCGAGCGGCTGGGGCTGCACACCGGTGCCCTGGAGCAGACCGGTGCCCTGCTGATCACCGCCGCCGCCGGCGGCGTGGGCTCGATCACCGCGCAGCTGGCCCGCGCCCTGACCAGCCTCACCGTCATCGGTACGGCGTCGCGCCCCGAGAGCGTCGACTTCGCGCGCCGGATGGGTGTCCACCACGTCGTCGACCACCGCAGGCCCCTTGCGGCGCAGCTGGCCGAAGTGGCCCCGGAAGGCATCGACTTCGTGTTCAGCACCACGGCGACCGACCACAACCTGGCCGCGTACGCCGACGCGCTCACCCCCTTCGGCCGGATCGTCGCCATCGACGACTTCGACTCGCTGCCGCTCGGAGTGCTCAAGGCGAAGAGCATCTCCTTCCACCAGGAGTTCATGTACACGCGGTCGATGTTCCGTACGGCCGACCTGAGCACGCAGCACCACATCCTCACCCAGGTCGCCCGCCTCGTCGACGCCGGCATCCTCACCACCACGGCCACCCGCGACCTGGGCCCGGTCAACGCCGCCAACCTCCGTGAGGCGCACCGCATCCAGGAGACCGGCGCCGCCATCGGCAAGACCACTCTCACCGGATTCTGACCGGGCGGCCTGCCGCCGGTGGCCGAACTGGCCACCGCCCACGTGCGGTTGCTGTCGATGGGGGAGACCGAGGCCCGTCCGGACAGCCGTTTCACGCGGCTGTCCTCGCGGCCGGTGCCGGTTGAGCGGACGGCAAGCGGTTGGCAAGCAGCCCCCGGAAAGGTTGGCCCGTTCAGCTTTCAACGAGTTTGCGTGCCGTCCGTTCGGCCTCGGCGCGCGGGGAAACGCGGGCATGGGACACAGCACAGGCAACCGGGGCACGGACCAGAAGCGACCGCGCGGCCGTGCCCGGGACAGGGCGGGCGACGAGGCGTTCGTCCGTGCCCTCTACGACAAGCACGGGATGTTCATGGCGAGAGTGGCGACGGGGCTGCTGAGCGGTGACACCCATCAGGCCCAGGACATGGTGCAGGAGACCGTCCTGCGGGCCTGGCGGCACGCCGGTGCCCTCGACCCCGACGCGGAGGGGGTACGGCCCTGGCTCGTCACCGTCCTGCGCAACCTCGTCATCGACGGCCACCGCGCCCGCCAGGCCCGCCCCCCGGAGACCGACGACGCCCCCCTCGCCGACCTGCCCGGCCCCGAACGCGTGGACCGCACCCTCAGCAAGAAGATCGTCCGCGAGGCCCTGGCGGACCTCTCCCCCCAGCACCGCGAGATCCTCGTCCACGCCCACTTCCTCGACCACTCGGTGGAACGGACCTCCCAGCTCCTCGGTATACCCCGCGGCACCGTCAAGTCCCGCACCCACCTCGCCCTCAGAGCCCTGCGGACCGCATTGGCCGAGCGCGGCTCCACCCACTCCTGAGCGGGGAACTCCCTCCGTTCTGCCCGCTGCCCGCGGACGCCCCGCCTCCCGAAACGGGTGAACCGGGCCCTGATGCGGCTCGTACCCGGCAGTGGGACGAGTCCGGCGAACGGCTCGTCCGGGGGCGGTCCGCCCCTGCCTGCCCTGGGCCCGCCTGCCCGCCCGTCGGCGGTGCGCCGGCGCGGCCGCGCCGCGGAGAGCGCCCACAGCCTTCCGCACACACGCCTACGCAGAGTCCCACCTGCGGCGCAGTCACCACCGGTAGAGCCCCACCCATACCGCACCCGTGCCGCGCCGCATCCGTGGGTGGATCACCTCGGCGCGCCGTCGAGTGAACCTCTTCGGCACGGGTGTCGTTTGATCTCACGTCAGCACATCGCCCCACGGCTGACGACTCTTGTCGGAGCGGCTCGACGAGCGCTCCCGGGCCTGACGAATGGATGGACTTGAACAACCAGACCAAGAGATCCCCCGTGCGGCGGGGCCTGCTGCGAGGCGCCGTGGTGGCGTGCTGCGCGATGGCCCTGTCCACCGCGGGCGCGATATCGGCGAGCGCCGCGACACCCACCGCGCGCACCGTGGACCACGTGGCGCTCGGCGACTCGTACGCCTCCGGCCCCGGCATCCCGACCCAGGTCGACACCGCGTGCGGGCGCTCCGACCAGAACTATCCGTCCCTCCTCGCGGCAGCGACGCACGCGCGGCTGACCGACGTCAGCTGTGCGGGCGCCACGACGACCGCCCTGGCCGGACCCCAGGGCGCGCAGCAGCCTCAACTGGACGCGCTGGACGCGGACACGGACGTGGTCACCCTGACCGTCGGCGGCAACGACATCGGTTTCTCCAGCGACCTGGCCACCTGCGCCGGGCTCGCCGCCAAGGACCCGACGGGCAACCCCTGCCAGACCTTCTTCACGAGCGACGGCACCGACCGGCTGGAACAGCGCGTCGACGAAACCGCCCCCAAGATCGCCGCGGCGCTGGACGCCGTACGGCAGCGGGCGCCCCGTGCCAAGGTCCTGGTGGTCGGCTATCCCGACCTGTTCCCGGACGACGGGGTCGGCTGCACCAGCTCCGTGATGCCGCTGGCCGCCGGTGACTTCGGCTATCTGCGGGACACCGAGAAGAAGCTCAACGCGATGCTCGCCGGCCAGGCGTCGGCGCACGGCGCGCGGTACGTCGACACCTACACCCCGACCGTGGGACACGACATGTGCCGGCCGGCCGGGGAACGCTGGATCGAACCCCTGGTCGCGGCGGCTCCGACGGCGCCCGCCCACCCCAACGCCCAGGGCCAGCAGGCCATGGCCGCGGCGGTGGAGCGAGCCCTCCTCCGCTGCGGCGCACACCGCCGCTGACCCGGTGGAGACGGGGCGCCGGCCGTCCTGACGGAGCGTCGGCGCCCCGGCCCGCGAGTCACGGCAGACGGATGGCGGTCATGTCGATCTCGAAGTTCACGCCGGACCAGAAGATCCACCATCTGGTGGCATGGGCCACGGAGTGGAAGGGAGAACGGAGGGGGCGGAGCATGTGGGCCTATTCCCTGAGTCTGGGCGGATCTCATGCCCTCATGAACGACTGGTTCAAGAACGAGAAGCTGCTCCGGCTGCTCACCCAGGAAGAGAAGAACCTGATCCGGGCGGCCCGCGAGCGGGCGGCACGCGCCTGGGAGGACAGGGACTGATCGGCCGTCACATATTGGTTTACGGTTCAACGAAAATCGTTTATGGTTCAACCAGGTTGATCCGAGGAGGACCCATGACGTCCGAGCCCACCGCATCCGGTTCCACTGCATCCGGTTCCACCGGCGCGAACCGGCGTACCTTCCTGAGGCGTGCGTCCGCCGTCGCCGCAGTCCCCGTCGGTGTCGGCGCCGGAGTGTTCGGTCCGCAGGCCGGTACCGCACATGCGGCCGACACGGCCGGGCTGCCCGGCTTCGAGCCCGTGCCCGCGGGGTCCCTGGGCCCGGCGCTCAACGCGGACGGCTACCACGTCGGCCGGATCGAGGGGAACCTGTACTGGGTGACCGACGCCTACTACCAGGCCATGTTCCTCAGTACCCGGCACGGCGTGGTGCTCGTCGACGCTCCGCCGACCATCGGGACCAACCTCCTGCGTGCCATCGAGGACGTCACCAGGGCCAACGGGAGACCGGGCAAGGTGACCCACCTCGTCCACTCGCACGCGCACGCCGACCACATAGGCGCCTCCGTCCTGTTCGGGGACGACGTCGTACGCATCGGGCACAGGCTCAACCGCGAACTGCTGCTGCGGGCCGACGACCCCAACCGGCCGGCGCCGAAGGTGACCTTCGACAGCCGGTACACCCTCTCCGTCGGCGGAGAGCACCTGGAGCTGGCGTACCACGGGCCGAATCACGCGCCGGACAACATCTACGTCTACGCCCCGGCCTACCGGACCCTGATGCTCGTGGACGTGCTCTTCCCCGGCTGGGTCCCGTTCAAGAGCCTCGCCGTCTCCCAGGACATACCCGCGTGGATCAAGGCGCACGACGTGGCGCTGTCCTACCCCTGGACCACCTTGGTCGCGGGCCATCTCGGCCGCCTCGGGATCCGGGCCGACGGTGAGCTGCAGAAGGAGTACATGGCCGACCTGGAGGCCGGTGTCCGAGCCGCCGTCAGGTCGGTGGACCCCACGCCGTACTTCCGGGAATACGGGCCGGGCGGGAACGCCTGGGCCATCTTCAGGACCTACCTCGACGCGGTGGCACGGACGGCGGCCGATCCGGTCGCCGGAAAGTACCTCGGGAAACTGGCGGCCGCCGACGTCTTCACGTTCGACAACGCGGCCACCCTGCTGGAGTCGCTGCGCATCGACTCCGGTGTGCTGGGACCCTTCGGTATCCGGCCGTGACACAAGGGTGCCCGGCCGGGAGAAATCCCGCCGGGCACCCTTCCTACCGCCTCATCGCGACGTCAGCCCGGCGATCCGCCACAGACCGTCCTGGCCGCTGCCGGCGGTGTACGCGTCCCCGGACGCCGCCAGTGAGAAGCTGAAGGAGTTGATCCCGACGATGTTGGTGACGTGGGACTGCACCCTGGTCGTGGCGTTCACGCGCTTCACCTCGTCGCCGACCTGGAAGTAGACCAGGCCGTCGCCGCCGACCGAGATCGACGTGGGTTCGTAGGCCTCGTCGGCCAGCACACGCGTCGCACCGGTGGCCACGTTCGTCTGCAGAATGCGGCCGAGGCCCATGTCCGCGGTGTAGGCGAGTCCCGCCCTGTCGAACGCGAGGCCGTACGAGAAGCCGTACGAGAAGCCGAGACCCGTGGCCACCACGCGTGCCGTCCCGTCGTCCGGCACGGCGACGATCTCTCCGTTGGTGTCGGTGACATAGGTGGTGGTGCCGAAGCGGGCCACGCCGAAGAGCGCGGGCAGGCCGGCGGCCAGGGTACGGCGGCTGCCCGTCGCGAGGGTGACCTTCTGAAGCGTGCCGTCGAAGCTCGTGATGTACGCGCTGCCGTCGGCGACGGCCACCCCGCGGAGGTTGCCCAGACCGGTGGTGACCGTGGAGAGCGCTCCGGTGGCCAGGTCGAGCTTGAGCAGATCGCCTCCGGAGTACGCCAGATACACCGAGCCGGCGTTGTCGGGGGCGATGGCGACCGGAGCGCCGGCCGCCGGTGCGATCTGCACGCAGTCCGTGGACGGGCACTTGACGTCACCCACTGCGGCAACTGCCGGGGCGGCCAGGGTCATTGTCGCGCCCGACGCCAGTAACGCGCCGAGGGCCAGTGCCGCGCCCAGCGCGCGCCCGCGTCTCGCCAGCGAGCGGGCGGGACGGTCGAGCGGGAGTCGAATCGCTGTCCTGGATCTCATCGTTGAGTCCATCCGTTCCTGTCCGTCGACGGTGGGTGGCCTGTGGGATCGCCGCAGGCGCTGCACTGGCTACGTACAGGGGTACGGAGAGGTTCACCTCGGACGTGGATCGCGGAAGACGAGCCGCGGGATGCGGAGTTGGTTCAGCAGCCCGTGGCGTTGTAGTTCCAGAACGCGGCCCTGGTCTGCGGGCCGGCGATCCCGTCGGGGGTGCCGGCGTTCTCGCCGACGGCGTTCAGGAACTTCTGCAGCGCCGTGATCGTGTTGGTCCCGACGATCCCGTCGACGGTACCGGCGTTGTAGCCCCAGGCGTTGAGCATCCTCTGTGCCGCCATCCAGCTGTTGGTGCCCAGCTGTCCGTCCTCGGTACCGGCGTTGAAGCCCCAGACGTTCAGGCAACTCTGCCAGTTCTTGGCCCGGGTCATGTTCAGGCCGAGGTTGTTCACCGCGAGCAGGGAGACCTGCCGGCTGCTGACGGCGGCCGTGGCGGCCTGCTGGGGGGCCGCCACGCCGGCACCCGCACCCGCAAGCCCTGCACCGGCGATGCCGACGACGGCACTTGCGGTGACGAGTGCCCTGGCCAGAGAAGATCGCATGGTTTCCTCGTTCCGGTCGACTGCGAAGGCTTTGACGCGACCGCTTGCACGGTCCGTCTGCGTCGCCCCCAGCGTGCCAGGGGAGTTCGCCTAAATCTTCCGAAATTGCGACCCAATTTCTCGTATGACCCGCTTCAGGCCATATCTGGACGAGGCTGCGACCTGCGTGGCCGGACTACTTCAGGCCCCCGGTCACCAGGTCGATACGCCAGTACCGCTGCAGGGACAGGAAGAGCGCGATGACGGGAATGACGGAGAGCAGGGTGCCGGTGATCACCAGTGAGTACAGGGACGCCTGGTTGGCGCCGTGGCGCAGGAGGCTGTACAGGCCGACCGTCAGCGGGAACTTGTCGTCGCTCGTCACCATGACGAAGGGCAGCAGGAAGTTGTTCCAGATGACGATGAACTGGAGCAGGAAGACGGTGATCAGACCGGGTGCCATCAGCCGCAGCCCGATCGCGGAGAACATCCGCCACTCGCTCGCCCCGTCCATCCGCCCGGCGTCGAGCAGCGAGTCGGGCACCGAGGCGGCCGCGTAGATCCGGCACAGGTAGATGCCGTACGGGTTGAACAGCTGGGGCAGGATCACCGCCGGGTAGCTGTCGGTGATGCCGACGCGGGCCAGCAGCAGGTACTGCGGCACAGCCAGCACGACCTGCGGCAGCAGGACGCCCGCCAGGATGGTGTTGAACAGCAGGGCGCGGCCGCGGAACCGGTACTTGGCGATGGCGTAGCCGGTCGCCGCCGACACGGCGGTGGCGGCGAGCCCGCCGACCCCCGCGTACAGGAAGCTGTTGAGCATCCAGTGCCAGAACACGCCGGAGTCGTACGAGGAGAGGTCGGCGACGTTGTCCACCAGCCCCGAGCCGAACGACGGCAGATAGGTCGCGGTGGAGAACAGCTCGCTGCGCGACTTGGTGGACGCGATCAGGATCCACAGCGTCGGCACCAGGCAGTAGACGGCGCCGAGCAGCAGCACCGCGGTGGGCAGGACGGCGAAACGCCGGGGGCGAGGCCGCTCGGTCCGGGCGGCGGTCACCGGGGACACGACGGTACGGGCGGGCGAGTCGATCGTCATCGTTGCTCCTTGCCTACGGCTCCGGCGCCGCCCCACCGGGCCTGCGCGAGGCGGCCGACGAGCAGGGAGACGGCGAGGATTCCGGCCGCGAAGACGATGGAGGTGGCGGCCGCGAGATGGATGTCGGAGTCGACGAAGGCGTCGGTGTAGATCTTCATCAGGGGGACCCAGGTGAGGGAGATGGCGTTCGACAGCGGCTGCAGCGTGTTGGGCTCGTTGAACAGTTGCAGGGCGGCGAGCACGGTGAACAGGGTGCACATGGCGATGGCGGGACGGACCAGCGGGACCTTCACCCGCAGCGCGATCTGCAGCTCCGAGGCACCGTCGATCCTGGCCGCCTCGTAGATCTCCGGCGGCAGTCCGCGCAGGGACGTGTACATCACCACCATGTTGAAGCCCACCGCACCCCACACCGCGATGTTGGCGACCGAGACATAGACCATCGAGCTGCCGAAGAAGTCGACGTGCCGGCCGCCGATCGGGCTGGTCGCGGGCAGGTACAGGAAGCCCCACAGGAGGGTGGCGATGACCCCGGGCACCGCGTACGGCAGGAAGATGGCCAGCCGCGCGAACCGGGTGAGCCGGGCCCGCGCCGTGTCCAGGAGGAGTGCGAACAGCAGGGCGAGGAGCACGGTCGCCGGTACGGTGATCGCGCCGACCAGGAGCATCCGGAGCAGGCTGTGCCAGAGCTCGGCGTCGTGGATCACGGCGGAGTAGTTGTCCAGACCCGCGAAGACCGTCCGGCTGCCCGTTCCCAGCAGGCCCCCGTCGACCTTGCGCTGCTGGAAGCTGAGGAGCAGTGCGTAGCCCCCGGGGGCGGCCACGAACAGCAGGAGGAGCAGGGTCGCGGGCAGGACCAGCAGATAGGGCAGCCGGCTGTGACCGGCCCGTCGGCCCCGCCGCGAGATGCTTGTCGCCATCGACGTGTGTCCCCATCGGATGAGTGGCTGGTGGTGCCAGGACTGGATTCGAAGGTCGGTGGAGCGCCACCGGTGGTGCCGGTCGCGCTGCCGGTGGTGCCGGTACGGTCGCCCGGCCGGGGGTCAGGAGCCGCGGCCGGGCGACCGGGTCGGGGTCGCCGGGGTCAGTCGAGGGTGAACCCGAGCTTCTTCATGCCGGCCGTGGTGTCGCTCTGCATGGTGTCGAGCGCCCCGCTGAACGAGCTCCCGGACTGCAGCGCCGCGCCGAAACTGTCCCGGTAAGCGGAGAAGGTCACTGTGACATTCGGGCCCCACATCGAGAAGCTGCGGGCGCTCGGTGCGACCTTCTTCACCTCGGTGTAGAAGTCCGGCTGGTTCGGGAAGAAGGCCGGCGGCTGGTCGAGGACCGGCAGGGTGCGCCCCGAGGCCGAGGCCGGGTAGATGTTGATGTTCTTGACCTGGGCCGTCACCGCCGCGGAGTCGGTGTTGAGCCAGCTCGCGAACTCCGCGGCCTCGGCGGGGTGCTTGGAGTCCGTGGTGACCGTGATGGCCGAGCCGCCCCAGATGCCGGTGGTGGAGTCGCCCGCCGTCCAGGCCGGCAGCGGCGCGGCGGTCCACTTCCCCTTGGTCGACGGGGCGATGCCGCCGATCTGGGCGGGGGCCCAGGCCCCGGAGATCCAGGTGAGGAGGGTGCCGTTGTTCATCTCCTTGTTCCACTGCGGGGAGAAGGAGGGGTTCTTCTTGACCAGTCCCTTGTCGACCAGGCCCTGCCAGTACCCGGCGACCTTGTCGCTGGCCGTGCCGTTGATGTCCACGTGCCAGGAGTCGCCCTGGGTGGTCCACCAGTCCGCCCCCGCCTGCTGGGTGAGGCCGGTGAACCAGCCCGGGTCGGCGGCGTCGAAGTTGGTCAGGTAGGCGCCGGGCGCCTTCTTGCGCAGCTTCGCGGCCTCCTGCTGGAACTCCTGCCAGGCGGTCGGCACCCGCAGGCCGTACTTCTTGAACAGGTCGGCCCGGTAGAACATCATCAGCGGGGCGAAGTCCTGCGGGATGCCGTAGACCTTGCCCTGGAAGCGGGTCTGGGCCAGCGTCGCCGCGTCGAAGTCCGTGACCGCCTTCTTCGTCTCGGCGGTGATGTCGCGGACCACGCCGTTCGCCACCAGGCCGGGCAGCGACTGGTACTCGACCTTCGCGATGTCGGGGGCGGTCTTCGCCTGATGCGCGGTGATCATCTTGCTGACGAGCTGGTCACCGCCCGCCGGGTTGCTGAGGGCGACCTGGATGTCCGGGTGCGTCGAGTTCCACAGGGCGACGACCTTGTCCATGCCCGGGTCCCAGTCCCACATGGTGAGGCGGACCTTGCCGCCCTTCGGCTCCGATCCGCTGCCGGAGCCCCCGTCCCCGCCGGTTCGTTACCGGGCCGCCCGCGCCCGCCGGCTCGTCACCGGGCTGCCCACAGCAGTCCGCGTGTGGTGAGTGCTCGTACGGTGGGCTCGCGCAGGTCGTCCGGCCGGTGTCCCACGGCGGAGAAGAAGACGCGCCCCCGCCCCCACCGCCTGGTCCACGCGACGGGCATGACGACAGGCTGCTCGCCCTGCCCGGCGGCGCCCGGGGCGACGGTGGTGGACGCGAGCACCGTGCTCAACGCGTCGGTCAGCATCCAGTACTGCTCAGTGACCACCGTCACGTCGGGCAGTCCGGCGACGATCGGATGCTCCCGGTGCTCCGGCTGCATGCGGACCCGGTACTCCAGGTGCTCCTCGGGATGGTGCAGGAACAGGCCGCCGACCATGCGCAGGTATGCCGGACTGTCGTAGAACGTCGCCACCACGCCGCCGTGCCAGCCGGCGAAGCCGGTGCCCGCCTCGACGGCCGACACGAGCCCCGCGCACTGCGCGTCGGTCAGCCGGCCCTCGCTCCAGCACTGGACGACGAGATCGGTCCGGGCCATCAGATCCGCGTCCGCGTAGGCATCCAGGTCCTCCCGCACCGTCACCGCGAAGCCGGCGTCGGCCAGCGCGGGCAGGAACAGGTCGGTGCACTCCCGTGGCGCGTGGCCCTCCCAGCCGCCGCGGACCACCAGCGCCGAACGTGCCGCGGCCATCAACGGGTCGCGGGGTCGGCGGTCCACGCCGGGAGGGTGAGCGGTGTGCGCTGGACACCGATCCACTGCCGTTTCGTGAAGCCGGCCATCTGGTCGTCCGCGCCGTGTCGCGCATGGGCGTCGTTCACGTGCACCTCGCCGGCGTCCAGCCGCTCGGCCACCGACAGGCCCCGGACGAGGTCGGCGGAGAACACCGAGTTCATCAGCATGGGAAGCCCGTTGGCCACGGCCACCGCCTCCTCCTGGTCGTCCACGACGGTGACCGGGAGGGCCGGGCCGAAGATCTCCTCGGTGAAGGCGGGCATCTCGGGTGTCACCTTGGCCAGCACGGTGGGCCGGTAGAACAGCCCGTCGAACCCGTCGAACGTGCCGCCGGTGAGCACCTCCGCCCCCATCTCGACCGACGCCGCCACGAGGGCGTGCACCCGCTCGCGCTGGCGGGTGCTGATCAGGGGGCCCAGCTCCGCCGTCCCGCTCATGGGATCGCCGACCCGCAGGGCGGCGGCACGGCGGGTGAGGGCGTCGAGGTAGCGGTCCGCCACCGCCCGGGTGACGATGTGGCGGCTGGCGCTGATGCAGGTCTGGCCCTGGAACTCCAGCGAGGCGACCATCGCGCAGGAGGCCGCGAGGTCGATGTCGGCGTCGTCCAGGACCACGAAGGCGTTGCTGCCGCCCAGTTCGAGCCGGATCGGCCGCAGGGTGGCCGCGGCGGAGGCCGCGATCGCGAGGCCGACCTCGCGGGAGCCGGTGAAGTCCAGCAGGTCCAGGCCGGTGTGCTCGGCGAGCGCGTGCCCCGCGTCGAGGCCGTCGCCGGTCACCACGTTGAAGACGCCCGGCGGCAGTCCGGCGGCCCGGGCCGCCTCGGCGAGGACCTGGCCGCCGATGACCGGGGTGAGCTCGGCGGGCTTGAGCACCACGGTGTTGCCGAAGGCCAGCGCCGGTGCGACTGCCCGCATGGCCAGGTTGACCGGGTAGTTCCAGGGGGTGATCACGCCGATCACCCCGAGCGGGACCGCCCGGGACATCGAGAGCTTTCCCGCCTTGTACGGCGGCAGCAGGTCGCCGGCGTTCTCGCTCGCCTGGATCATGGAGATCCGCAGCTGGCGGATGCCGGTGGACACCTCGTCCTCGGCCTTGGCCCGCACCCCGCCGGTCTCGCGCATGCTCTGCTCGACCAGCTCCGCGTGGTGCGCCTGGAGGAAGTCGGCCATCCGCCCTAGGCAGGCGGCGCGCTCGGGAGCGCCGAGTGCCGCCCAGCCGGGCTGGGCGGCGCGGGCCGCGGTCACCGCCCGCCCGACGTCCACGGCCCCGCCGAGGGCGTATGTACCGATCACGGCACCCGTCGCCTTCTCCACGACGTCGGCGGTGCGCCCGGAGGAGGCCGGGCGGAACGCTCCGTCGATGTAGAGCTGGGCCACGGGGAACTGAGACGTCATGAAGACTCCACGGAGGTCAGGAGACTTTGGCTTCGACTTAAACCAAGAGGCGACAGTCTTTGGCGTCAACCGGTCCTCCACCGATCCCGCCGCACAGCAGCCCTCCGGGCGGCGGGATCGCCGCGGAACTACGCCCAGGCCTGCGCCGCGGATGCACCGGACCCGCCGGACGCACCGGACATGACCGCCGGCCGTCGGCCGCCCGTCTCCAGCAAGTGCGCCACCGGCAGCGTGGCGGCCCCCATCGCCACCGCTTCCTGGCCCAGTCGCCCGACCTCGATCCGGGTACGCCCGCGCAGATACGACAGTGCGTGCCGCTCGGCCGTCTCGCGCACGGTGGGCAGGACCACCCCGCCCATCACCGAGCCCGCCCATCCGGAGAGCACCACGAGATCCGGGTGGAGCAGGTTGATCAGGTTGCCGATCCCGATGCCGATGTACTCCCCGACCCGCTCCAGGGTCTCGGTCGCCACCGGATCGGCGGCCGCCCGTGCGGTCAGCTCCGCGAGCCGGCTCTCGGTCCCGGAAGCACGGAACGGCAGGCTGCCCAGCGTGGCCTGGTAACGGTGGAGGATGGCCTCGGCCCCGACGTATGCCTCCAGGCAGCCCCGCGAGCCGCAGCGGCAGGGCAGCCCTCCGGCGTAGATCACGGTATGACCCCACTCGATCGTGGCAGGGGTCAGACCCGCGACGCCCCCCTCCGCGCCCGGCGCGAGGGCCGCGCCCACCCCGACCCCGATCAGCGCGGTGACCACGCGGTCGGCGCCCCGCCCCACGCCGCGCCACATCTCCGCCTGGCCCAGGGTGCGGGCGCAGTTGTCCAGCATGAGCGGTGCGGGGATGCCCGGGGCGAGCATCTCCCCGAGCGGGACGCCGGACCAGCCGAGCGTCGGCGAGTGCACCAGCGTGCGCCCGGGAATCCGCAGGTCGGGCTGGACCGCGCCGGGTACGCCGACGCCGACGCCGAGCAGGTCCGCGGGGTCGACGCCCGCGGCCCGGGTCACTTCGGAGATGCCCCGGAGCACCAGTGCGGCCACCGATTCGGCGTCGAGCCGGGTGTCGGCGATCGGGTAGACCTCGGAGTTGATCACTGACAGGGTCCAGTCGAACAGCCCGATCCTGACGTGCGTCTCGCCGATGTCCACGCCGATCACGGTGCCGTAGTCCGGGCGGATCTCGAGCACCGAACGCGGCCTGCCCCCGTCGGAGTCCTCGGAGCCGCCCTCCGCGATCAGTCCCTCGGCGATGAGCTGGGAGACGACGTTGCTCACCGTCGCGGAGCTGAGGCCGGAGGTACGGGTCAGGTTGTTCCGGCTGGTGGGTCCCTGGACATACAGCGCGGACAGGAGGAGGGACCGGTTGTGCCGCCGCAAGTCGCTCGTCGTTCGCTTCACCACGGGTTTCACACGACAAAGTCTGCCAGCCCGCGGCTCCCGCCCGAGCCTGCTGCTCCTTGTCCGGTCGCGCACCACCGGCCGCCGAGCGGTGGCCGGCCCTGTACGGCCATCTCGCTTCGCCGTTCCAGCCGGCCGCTGAGAGTGACCATACCGTCCTGCGCCGTGACATCGACGGCGTAAGGGGCCAGCCAGAGGGCGTTGCCGAGGACCTCCTGCCGGACCTTCCGCACGATCTCGTCGTCGGAACGCAGGAAGACCCCGAGCAGGGCGCCACGAGTGACGATGCCGACCAGCCGGTCCTCCGTATCGACCACGGGCAGGCGTTCGACACGGTGCCCGGCCATCAGCCGGGCCGCCTCGACGACCGTGGCATCGGAGCGGACGGTGACGGCAGGCGTCGACATGACACCGCCCGCCGTGGCCGCGTTGCTCTTCACGGCCGCGCGCCGAGCCCCTCGGCCCATGACGTGCGTAGGGTCCTGCTCGGGATCGCGGGTCTGGTGCTGCATGAGGTCGGTCTCGGAGACCACGCCGACCACCTTGCCGTCCCCGTCGACCACCGGAAGGCCGCTGATGCGGTGCTCCTCCAGCAGCCGCACCAACTCCTTGAACGGCGTGCCGTACCCAGCCGTGACGACGTCGGCGACCATGACGGCGCCGACCTTCGTGGGCTTCATGTCCGAGCCTCCTTCAAGGCCATGACCCGTGCGGAGACGGGTCGTACCGAAAGCCCTCCCCTCCGGTGGGCCCGGGCCCAGCGTCCGGCGCACTGCTCCACGCCGACAGGGGCTGACCGGGTACCCGAACGGGCCGAGTGGCCCCTCCGGCCCGCCGCCGGGAGGTGACACGGTGACATCGGAGCCCCCTGCTGCACGACGTGGCAGTCCGACGAAAGGCGGTGGGGACGATGACACTTCCCCTGGTCGTGGGCGTCGACGGATCGGACGGGAGCCTGCTCGCGGTCGACTGGGCGGCGGAGGAGGCCGCTCGCCACGACATTCCGCTGCGGTTGGTGTACGCCTCCCGCTGGGAGCGCTACGAGACCGGAGTGCCGTCGGAGGGCACGGAACGCCCCTCGGAACGTGTGCTGGCCGAACACATCGTCGCCTCCGCGGCCGAGCGCGCCGCACAGCGCTGCCGGGATGTGAAGGTCACCACCGACATCCTCCCCGACGACGCGGCGTACGCCCTCCTGCGCGAGGGCGACAACGCGCATGCTCTGGTCACCGGGTCGCGCGGCCGAGGTGAGCTGACCGGCCTGCTCCTCGGATCGGTGGGCCTGGCCGTGGCGGCCAGGGCGCACTGCCCGGTGATCGTGGTCCGGGGCGACAGGGCCGGCCTGACCGGAGGCCACGAGCGGATCCTGCTGGGCGCGGGGGAACCCGCCACCGCACATGAAGCCGTACGGTTCGCCTTCCGTGAGGCCGAGGCCCGCGCATGCGCCCTGTACGTCGTCCGGGCCTGGCGCTGCCCCGCCCACGAGGTCGGCAACCAGCTGGCGCTCGCGGAGATCGCCCGCCAGTACGAGGGAAAGGCGTCGGCGTTGCTCGACGTACTGCTCGGCGAAGCCATGGCCGCCCATCCGAAGGTCGATGTCCGCAGCGTGACGGCCGAGGGACCGGCCCACCGGATCCTCGTGGACCGCTCGGCCGCCGCCGACCTCGTCGTCGTGGGAGCGAGGCGTCGGCACGGACACGTCGGCCTTCAGCTCGGCCGGGTGGCCCACACACTGCTTCACCATGCGCAGTGCCCGGTGGCGGTCGTACCGCAGGCGGAGTGATCGTCGCACCTGCCGACAGACGCCGAGCGGCTGACCCGCTCGGTCGGTTCCTGCAGCGGAGGGGAGCGCCGCATGGCCGTTCGGCCTCATCGCGTGATCACCCTGGTGCTGCGGGGGCGGCCCTGGCCGAGCGGCCCGCCCGCCGTCCACACCGGCCACTTGCACGGAGGGAGCCGAAGTGAACGGCTGGACGTGGGAGTACGACGGATACCTGCCCGCCGACGAGCGGCTGCGCGAGTCCCTGTGCACGCTGGGCAACGGCTGTTTCGCCACCCGCGGCGCCCTGCCCGAATGCACCGCCGACGACGTGCACCACCCGGGGACCTACGCGGCCGGCTGCTACAACCGGCTCACCTCGGACGTGGCAGGACACCGGGTCGAGAACGAGGACATGGTCAACCTGCCGAACTGGCTGCCTCTCCGGTTCCGGCTGCCGGGTGGTGACTGGCTCACCCCGGACACCGCCGCGGTGCTCGACCACCGGCAGGTCCTGCACCTCGCCACCGGCCTCCTGGAGCGCCGGACCCGCTTCGCCCTCATCGACAGCGGAGTGCTCTACGTCCGTGAGTAACGCGTCGTCCACATGGCCGACCCGCAGCTGGCCGCCCTGCGCACCGAGTTCACCGCCGAGGGCTACCTCTTCTCACCGAACGAACTCCGGGCAATGTTCGAGCGGTTGGGCTACTCACTGGACGACGGGATCTGGGCACGCACCGTCGACCACTACCTCCGCCGCACGAGCCACGGCTCCACCCTCAGCGGTCTGGTCCACGGCTGGGTCCTGGCCCGCACCCGGCGCACGGACGCGTGGAGCTTCGTCCAGGAGGCGCTGCGGGGCGACATCGCCGACGTCCAGGGGGGCACCACCGGAGAGGGGATCCACCTCGGCGCGATGGCGGGCACCCTCGACCTCGTACAGCGCGGGCTCACCGGGCTGGAGACCCGTGACGGAGCGCTCTGGCTCGACCCGGTGCCGCTGCCCGAGTTGTCGGCGTACGCGTTCTCCCTCCGCTACCGCGGCCACTGGGGTGTACGGCTGCACCTGGAGCGAGGACGGCTGGAGATGCTGGTGCCTGCCTCGGACCGGTCGCCGATCGACATCCGGCTGCCGGACCGCGCGGTCCGCGTGGAGCCGGGGGACACCTGCCGGTTGGTGCTCCCGGACGGTGCCTGAGAGGTATCAGCTGCCTGAGAGGTGACTGAGAGGTTCCTGTGCAACGCTGGCGCGCCTTCGTACCTGCTTGCGAACGTCTAGTCCGAGGACCTGTTCATGACCCTCATAAACGACCTGCCCGCACATGTCCTGCTCGTGCACCTCGTCGTGGTGCTCGTTCCTCTGACCGCCCTGGTGCTCGTGCTCGCGGCGATCTCTCGGCGAGCCGCCCGGCGCATGGGTGAGGTGCTGCCCCTCCTGGCCCTTGTCTCGCTGGTCAGCGTGCCGCTCACGACGCAGGCCGGTGAATGGCTGGAGCGACATGTCACGGACAACGCGCTGGTGCAGCGGCACGCCGAGCTCGGAGACGGCCTGCTCCCGTGGACCGCGGGCCTGTTCGTTCTGGCAGCCCTGGTCTGGTGGGGTGCCCGCACAACCACCGAGCCCCGGCCGGACGCCAAGGGCACGGCCGTCTGGTCCGCCACGCCGGTGCGCGTGGCGACGGTGGTCCTCTCGCTCGCCGTGGCGGCGGGCGCCGTGGTGGACGTCTACCGCATTGGGGACTCGGGGGCGAAGGCGGCATGGCACGACGGCTTCTCCCGGACGGCCTCCCACGCGAGCACGGATCACTGAGGCTCCCCCTCAAGGATCTCTGAGGCTCCCCCTCAAACGGCACCAGTACACGTTTCAAGACGGCGAACAGCGCCTCGTCAGGCCTGTTCGCTGCAGCGGTGGCGGGCGTGTTCGATGATCTGGGTGCGGGGCGGTTCAGTGGCCGGCAACAGCATCAGGAGCGGCTCCGGCACCTCGGTCACCGAGTCCTCCCCGCCTTGTTTGTGCGGGCAGCCGCCGTGCTGGTGGCAGGTACAGCACAGCCTCGACCGCCTTGTTTGCCATGGCGAGACATACGCTGCCGGGACAATCCCTCGCTCACCTCTCTGACCTGGGGATGCACGGAACCGCGGACAGAACCGGGAGCATCCCCGCGCCCGCGGGGCTGTTCCCGGCCCGGCCGGCAGGCCGAATGCGGAATGGTGCACGTCGCCTGGTGACACGAGCCTGGACTTTTGCGTGCTGCGTTTGTCGAGACCCTCAAATCGGGGCTGCGGGCAGCATGGTTCCCCAGAGGGATGGGAACTTCTGCTCGCTGAGGGAGGGGCGCTCCGTCGGCGACCCGTGGTGCGAGTCCGGGAACGCCGGAATGAGTGCGGTGCGTGAGACGAGAACGGAGCCCGCCCGGAGACCTGACTACCTGTCGGTGAAGTCGGACCCTGCCATCCCGCGGGTCGGGCACCGCGTCCGGGAAAGGACGCAGACCGGCTGCGTCGACGAGGGGTGCGGAAGAGGAGGCGTGGGCCAGGTGCTCCAGCGCGGCGGGCATGGGAGATGATGCAGAGACAGGCACGGTCTCGTTCGCTTCTCATGGGTCTCGACAACCACATGATCATCGGCGCTGTGCCTGCATCTGTATCCTGCCCCGCCCACACCGGGCACCGGCGAACACCACCGTCCGACCCGTGTGTCGAACCACGACAGATGTCACCCGGTCAATGGTGACCTGCAGTTCTGCCAGGACGAAGCGCGGTAGCCGTCACATGGTCGGCACGCTTCTTGTCGCTGCCGCCCGGCGCAGCAGGGGTATGAGTACCCAGCCTCGGTGAGACCGAACGAGAGTGTCCGTGATCGAAGTCCGAGCCCCGTCCTGGGTCCTGCGGGAGGCGGGGTGTGGGTGCCTTGTCCGTAGGTTACGGCGCCGCTTCCTGCTGGGCCGTGTTGAGGATCTCTTCCAGGCGGAGTTCGCCCTCGCGGGTTTGCACTCCCGCGGCGAGCAGTCTGTGGGCGAGTGCGGCGACCTCGGGGAAGGAGAGCCGGGCGGCGAGGCTCATCTCTGTGGCCAGGTCCCGTTTGGTGTAGTCGGCAGCGTCGACGGCCGTCTTGACGATGCCGATGATGGTCGGGCCCAGGGCGGCTATGCGGCGCGCGAGCGATGTGACGAAGGTGTCGAGTTCGTCCGCCGGCAAAGCGCGGTTGACGAGGCCGTAGCGCTCGGCAAGCTCCGCGTCGGCCAGTTCACCGCCGAGGATCAGCTCGAGTGTGCGGGCGCGGCCGATGAGGGAGGTCATGTACTGCGTGCCGCCTCCGGCCGGGTAGATGCCCATCAGGGTTTCCGGCTGCGCCTGTCCGGACGTTCCGATCGCCGCGAAACGCATGTCCAGCGCCATGGCGAACTCGTTGCCGCCGCCACGTGCGAAGCCCGCGATCTTGCCGATGGTGAGCTGGGGCAGCGACCGGATCTCTTCGTTTACTGCCTGCACCACGTTGGTTCCGGCGGGCAGGTCGCCGTCAGCGGCCACCAGCGCCGGATCGGTGAGGAAGTGCATGTCGCCGTGCGCGATGAAGAACTGCGGGTCGGCGCTCTCGAACACGATCACCTGGACCGTGTCGTCGTTGCGGATCTGTGCGGCGAGGGCCGTCAGGTCCGTGATGAGCTTGCCGTCGAGCAGATTCAGGGGAGGATGGTCGATCGTGACGGTCGCGACGCCGTGCTGGATGTCGACGCTGATGGTCGACAGGTTCGAGTAGGTCATGGCGGGTACGCTAGAACCTCACACCGATGTGAGAATCAACTGTTTGTGACTACGAACACACGGGAGACCGGATGCGGATCGGGGATCTGGCGGCACGGACCGGGGTGAGCGTCCGGTCCCTGCGCTACTACGAGGAGCAAGGCCTGCTGGACAGCAGCCGCAGCTCTGGCGGCCATCGCTACTACGGTGAGGAAGGGGTTGACCGGGTCGCATACTTGCAGCGGCTCTATGCGGCGGGCCTGTCCAGCCAGACTATCGTCAGCTTGCTTCCCTGCCTGCAATCGCCCAGCGCCGCCACCTCCGACGACGCTTTCGACCGCCTGATCGAAGAACGCGACAAGCTCCTCACGCACATCTCCGGGCTCACGCGCACCCTCGAGTCTCTCAACGAGCTCATCGCCACCAACCGAGCGCACCGCCCCGCTTCCGACACCGACCCGGACCGCGAGAAACCCGGCGAGACGGCACAGGACCACACCCGCCCGTCTCAGTGAGCATCGGCACGTTTGCCGTACAGGACGACAGCCGGGATCGCCGGCCGCTCAGCCTTCGCACCCTGCGAGCCTCGAGCCCTGTGACGGCAAGCCTGCTCCCGTGAAAGCTACCGTACGGGTCCATGCGCTTCGCGGATTGCACGGAGGAGTGGAGGGCCGGGCAACGGCATCTGGCTGCGCAGTCGGTCAAGCACCTCGACTCGCTCCTGGAGCACCGCATCTACCCGGTGTTTGGCAGTCGGCGGATGAACTCGTTCGATCACAAGGTCGTCGACGCCTTCATCCGCACCACGGAACGGAACGGCGCCGGTCTGGCCACCCAGTCCAACGCCTTCGACAAACTGCGTGCGATCCTCCTCGACGCCCACAGGCCTGGACTCTTCACGGACAACCCCGTTGCCGGGGTCAAAGCACCGCGGTGCGACCCGGCGCGCACTGTCATCCCGTCACCCGAACAACTGCGCGCGATACGGACTGCCGGCGGTCACGCGTCCACGCTGGTCGTCGACATGATGCCGGTCTTCTCGGTGAGGGTGAGATCCTGCAGGGGCCGGCGTTTGATGCCCGTGGTCACCGAGGGGCCGCCCTGGTAGGCGAGATCGGCAAGGACGGGGACGCCTTGGCGCTTGCAGATACGGATGGTCCGGCGGGTGCGGGCCGCGGTCAGGTCGTGAGCTCGACCGGGCAACGCGGGTGAGAGCCACAGCAGCCGACCGTCCGGATCGGTGACCACCTGCACGTCCCCCCCCCGTGCCGCGGTGTTTGTGGGAGTGGTCGGCCCGTCCGTCGCCGACCCGGTCGCACTCGGCGAGGGTGCCGTCCAGCAGGACGAAGTCGGCATCGGCCTCGCGCAGGACCTTCAGCAGACCCGGTGCACGGTCGGCGAGCAATTGGATGACCTGGCTGGTGTAATCGTGGGCCGTGGACTCGCTGATCCCGAACCCGGCAGCGATCGTCGCGAGGGTGGTGTGTTCGCGCAGGTACACCAGTGCCACCATCGCGCGCTGGGACGGGCGGAGCTTGCAGCGTCGGTCGCCCTCACGGGTGGCGATGAGCATCGTGACCCGCTCCCCGAGCGCATGGGGCACTGTCCGCAGCGGGTGTTCGCGTTCGATGAGTTCGGACCCCTCGCGATCCGCCCGCGGGCAGGTGCCGGGTGGGCGTCCGCCGGGCATCCCGACCGGCTGCCGGCGAACCATCACAAGCAGCACGGCGTCCGGCAGTTCCACGGCCGCAACAGCGTGGGCGACGACCAGCTCTGGGGCGTCGTCTACCGACGCAAAGGCGCCTTGAACACCCTCGCCGCACTCAAATCCATCCGCCGAGCGGGCCGGACGGGGCACCGATCTACGTCATCCTGGACAACCTGTCCGCCCACAAGGGCGCGTAGATCCGAACGTGGGGCGGCCCGGAACAAGGTCGAACTGCGCTTCACCCCGACCTACGCGTCCTGGGCCAACCCGATCGAGGCCCAGTTCGGGCCGTTACGCACGTTCGTGATCGCCGGATCGAACCACCCGAACCACACCGTGCCGACCCGGAAACTGCACGCCTACCTGCGCTGGCGCAACGCCAACGCCCGCCACCCCGACGTCCTGGCCGCCCCACCCCCCGAGCAGCCTGGCCCCCACACCTCGAACGTGCTTGGTCGCGGCGCCAGTACCGTGATCGCGATGGCCGGACAGATGCCGATGACTGCACCGCAGATGCTGACCGGAAGTGGTGGAGTTCCAGTACTTCTTGCCGTCGCGCATCACCCGTCGGCCAGGCGTTGGATGGTGGCGCTCAGCCAGGCCTGGAGATCAGCGGGGTCGCCGAGTTCGGAACGCAGGACCCGGCGGCGGGTCGAGACGCCGAGCACGAAGGCATCGATCGCTGCGGCTCGGCTGCGGGCGTCCGCGTCGTCCAGGCCGCTGTCGCGCAGGTAGCGGTGCAACGGCTCCAGCGAGTGCGTGTCGAGGAAGGCGGCCAGCGCCTCCGCAGCCTCCGGGCGTTCGCCGGACGCCCGTTGCAGCACGAGCAGCGGATCCTCCCCGGGTGCGCCGAACCAGCGCTGGACGATGCTTGCCGCGAGGCGCGAACCCAGCGCGGAACGGTCACCGTCGAACGAGTCGGATACCGGAATCTCCACCCGGGTCGCCGCCAGGAAAAGGCCGTCCTTGCCTCCGAAATAGCGCGTGATGAGGTTGGGCGACACCCCGGCCGCGTCGGCCACGCCCTTGACCGTGATCGCCGCGTACCCGTGCTGGGCGAACTGGCGTCGGGCGTGCTCCAGGATCCGCTGCCTGGTGGCGCTCGCATTGCGCATATTCATGTGTACGAGCATACACATCATGTGTATGCTCGTACACATGAACAGTGAGATACGGGATCGACTCCAGCGGACGCGGCGTGTCACGACCCCGTGGAGTGACGACGGGACGCGCGGCATCAAGAGCACCCACCTCGACGAACTACTCGCACGCTGGGCGAACGGGTACGACTGGGGCGTGCACGAGCGCCGCATCGGCGAGTTCCCCTGGGTGACGGTGCAGGCAGGCGACACCGGCCTGCGTGTGATCCACCAGCGGTCCGCGAATCCCGACGCTCCGGTTGTCGTGCTGCTGCACGGCTGGCCGGACTCGGTGTTGCGGTTCGAGCGCGTCCTGCCTCTCCTCGCGGACCTGCACGTGGTGGTTCCCGCACTGCCGGGCTACCCGTTCGCGACCCCGCTCACCACTCCCGGCATGTCGGTCAACCGGATCGCCGGGATCGTCGCGGACGCGCTGGATGAACTCGGTTACTCGCGGTACACGGTGTCCGGCGGCGATGTGGGCGGCACCGTCGCGGAACTCCTCGCGGCCGAACACCCGGACCGGGTGGCTGCCCTGCACCTCACGAACATCGCCCCGCAGCGTGCGCTCACGGCGGACCCGGCGAAATTCGCGCCCGACGCGGCGGCCTACCTCCGCCGGTCGGCGCAGTGGTTCCGGAGCGAAGGCGGGTACATCGCGGAGCAGTCGACGCGGCCGAACACACTCGCCGTCGCCCTCGGGGACTCACCCGCCGGCCTCGCGGCCTGGATCATCGAGAAACTGGAGTCCTGGTCCGACGAGTCGGCCTTCACTCCGGACGAACTTCTCACCTGGGTCACCGCCTACTGGGTCACCGGCACGATCGGCACGTCTTTCACCACCTATGTCGAACCGGCCGCCCTCCCTGACCGGATTGACACTCCGACCGTGCTCTCCGTGTTCCCGCGCGACATCAAACCGGAGCCGCGCAGCTACGCCGAGGCGTTCCTGAACAATTGCGACTATGTGGAACACCGTGCCGGCGGCCACTTCGCAGCCTGGGAACAGCCCGAGGCCTACGCCGCCGACGTACACCGTGCGGTCAAGCTGGGCGGCTGAAACGGGGCTTGCGGATGCTTCACACTGCAACGCCGTGCGCCCGGAACGGCCCATGGTGGGACAGCCGTGACCGTGAACGTTCCCGGTCACGGCACTGGCTGGTGCTGGTCGACGGCCTGGGCGAGATCACGGACCTTGCCGCCCGGCAACGGGTTCTGCGTAGCGTCGCCACCGTCGCCGGCGGGTGAACCTGCCGTGCTGTGTGGAATCGCTGCTTGTTTCGTTGGTGTGCCGCAGGTACTTGACGATCTGGCCGGGGAAGGAGAGCCGGGCGACGGGGATGGCGCACGGTTTCCAGAGGCCGAGGAACATGGGCTGATCGAGCTGGTGGGCGCTGGCGGCGTCGGTGATCTGGCGTGGCGCGGTCAGCAGACCGTAGCTGTTGGTCAGACGTTTGACGGACCGGGGGGCAGGGGCTGGCGGGGCGGGCACGGCGATGAGGGCGTCGAGCATCCGGGCGTAACCGGCATCGTCGACGGGTGGAAGAGCGAGGACGAGCTGGAAGATCTTCTCCAGGTCCTGGGCGGGTGTGGAGATCCAAGCGTCGTTCATGTCCGGCGGTCCGCCGCCGGCCAGGTGCAGGACGTCGCGGTAGTGGGCGGCGACGCAGCGCAGGAGCCAGCGGGGGTCGATGGCGACCACGACCACGAACAGGTGGCTCTTCCCCTTGCCCCGGTCGACGAACAGCCCCACCGCCAGCGACGGACGGGCCGAGCGTGCGGTTACCAGCTCGGCGACAGCGCGCGCCTCGCCATCCCGGTCCAGTTCGTCGGTCGCCCGCCCCCCGAACGGTACCCGGGCAACGGGGCCACCGTACGTTCTTCATCCGGCTGCCACAGCCACACGCGGTCTTCGTTGCCGACCACCGGACCCGGGCAGAAACGCTCGGTTGAGGAGAGTTCGAGGGCGAAGGCGTGGTCATCGCCTGATGATGCATCAGCGTCCAGGGCGCAATCCTCGGACCGCGCAACTTCGTGTCCGACTGCGCCGATACACGGGCGTTCCCGCGCGACGGTGGGGAAAGGTGCTGAGCACGCAGGAGTGCCTGTGTCCGGTCCCGGGGGCGTGGTCGGCGCGTCGAACCGTGCCGCGGAGAACACCGTCGTCGCTCGCCGACGACGGTCAGCGGTGAGTGCCCTCCGTGTTGACGACGACGGCGCGGATCTGCTGGAGCACCTCGTGCAGCCGCTGGGCGGCTCCGCTCCCGGGTGAGCCGAGGTCGTCACGGGCGGCGTCCAGGAGGACGGTCAGGTGCTGGCCGTGCAGGTGTCCGGTGGCGGTGCGTCGGGCCTGGACGAAAGCGGCGTGCAGCTGCTGGCGGTGGGCCCCGGGCTGTCGACGGGAACGGCCGCATCGCGCAGGTTCCCTGTGCGGGCTTGGGGTTGAACGGCGAACCGCTGTACCCGGATCGCCACAACGACACCGACTCGTGGTTCATCGTGAACGGCCGGTCCACTACGCCGTCGGATACCGGTACGTCGCGTTCGACGGCCCCACGGGCCTGGCGCTCGCCGGTGGCGGGGATGCCGACTCAAAGGGGTTTGTCGTTCGCTACGCCCCGCCGGCGGTGGGTGAGGAGGCCGTTGCTCCGCGGCCCGAATGGGCTCGCCGGACGGCCGTCGTCGACACATCCGTCACCTCCTCATTCTCCCTGGCCTTCACGCAGTGGACGCAATCGAATTCCTGGCCGTGAGCTTCGGGTGAGAGCAGTAATGCAGCGCGGTGGTCCATGACGCGCCGTGATCGGCGTGGAGTGTTCCTGCAAGGTGATCCCGCCGACGCCATGCTGTTTCAGGCGAGTCGGCACACCACGGGCGACGCCTTCCCCGAGGTCTGACCGCCGCTGCCAGGGGTCGGGTCCGCCTTCCGTCGGTCCCAGGGGTTCATCGCACGGTCGAAGTGTTCCTCCTTTCCCTGCGGTCGGTACCGGCTCGTCCCTCGGGAGGGCCCGAGTCGCCGAATGCGACGCGCATCGTGTGCATCGCGTCCTTCGGCGGCCGGTGTGGAAGGCCCCGACGTGACCCTCTTGGCAATGAATTATGAACGTCATACTATGGCTGGGCCGCGCGGACCCGCAGTTGTATCGGCATTTCACCCCAGGGACGTGGGGTGTGTTCAGGGAGGTGCCATGGTGAGATCCGGGCAGAGTACTTCGATAGCAGGGAAGTCGCGCTGGTGACCGGCGGGGCCCGGGGGCTGGGTGCCGCTACTGCACAACGACTGAGGGACAAGGGCGCTCATGTCTTCGTGGTCGACCTCCAGCCGGACGCGGGCCGGTCGGCCGACGACGGCATCACCGTCCTGCGAGGTGATGTCACCGAGCTGGGAGACATCTCGGAAGCCGTGGAGCGAGTGGTAGCGGAGGCCAGCCGTCTCGACATCGTGATTGCCAACGCGGGTGTGGCCGCCAGGGGGGCCACGTTGCGCGCCTCGTCGCCTGCTCGGATGCATCGGCTCTTCGACATCAATGTCGGGGGTGTGCTCAACACCGTCCATGCCTCGTTGCCGCACATCATCGACGGCGCGGGGCGCATTGTGCTGCTCTCGTCGGTGTTCGCCTACGTCAACGGCGCGGGGACGGTGCCCTATGCGATGAGCAAGGCGGCCGTCGAGCAGCTTGGGCGAGGCCTGCGGGTCGAACTCGCCGCTCATGGGGTCAGTGTCACAACGGCTTATTTCGCCATGATCAATACGGACATGATCCGGCAGAGCATCGATGAGGATCCCGCGGCGCGGGCGCTGCTCGACACTCTGCCGAAGGTGCTCCACAAGCGGATCAGCCCCGAGAGCGCGGCGCGTGCCATCGTCGCCGGACTCTCCCGCCGGGACGCGAGGGTGGTCCGCCCCCGCCGATGGTCGGCGGTCTCGGCTCTTCGCGGCGTTCTCTCGCCCGTCCTGGATGCTCGCATGGCCGCCGATGGGGAAATCCAGAGCCTCGTCGCGAGCCTTGACGCCCGCGTGGGTGAGGATCTCCTGACCAGCTGAGACCGCCGGGCATCGGGGCCGCCGCCCCGGATCGCCGCGAGCGCGTTCGCACCAGGGCAGTCGTCTGTGTGGGTTCGGGCTCGCGGCGTTCAAACCGCTCCGCGGCTCATGGAGCATGCGCAGTACCTACGTTGCCGGAACAGCGGGATGGACAGCCGTAGGCGGGTGAGCCACCGTCTGCGGCCGAGTAGTTCGACCTTCTACGTGCGCTGAGAGGGTCTCCATCAGCGCGCGTTGACCACGAGGTCTCCGATCGAGCCGGTCGCAGGCTCGTACGCGTCGGGTGGGTGAAGGGCTCAGGAGCCGAACGGCACTTGGTGGTCCGACCAGATGGTGGTGCCGTCCGGCTGTGGGTGTGGGTGAGGTGTTGTCGGGCGAGTCGACCACTCGGTGGGAAGGACGGGGCGTGAGCGGTCGGGATTTGCCGGTCGGCTCTCCTCAGCCGCCGCGCTTGGCGCGGAAGGACGTACGCCCGTTTCGCCGCACCATCGCGACGGTGGTGGCGAGTCTCCCCCGACCGAGGTCGGGGCGCAGTCCGTTCCCCAGACGATGGATCTGGTCGGTGTGCCAGCTGAGGTCCAGCACCCCGTCGAGCGCCTTGAGGTCGGCGATCCTGCCCAGCAGGCCTCTCATGCCGTAGCTGATCCGGTGTGCGGTGAGTGTCTCGGCGCTCCCGTCGAGGATGAGCCTGGCGGCGTCCGGCGTGGTGATCGTCGGCCGGCCGATGCCGACCACGTCGCATTCGCCTGTCTGTACGGCCCCCTGCATGGCTTCGTGGGTGCGGAATCCGCCGGTGACGGCGAGCGGGATGCCCCCCACGAGCTCGCGCACCGTGCGGGCGTACTCCAGGAAGTACGCCTCGCGTGCCCTGGTGCTGGGGGCCGCCGCGCCGCTCATGGCCATGGACTCGTAGCTGCCGCCGCTGACCTCGACGAGGTCGATGCCTTCCCCGGCGAGGGAGGCCAGTACGGCACGTGACTCGTCCTCGGTGAAGCCGCCGCGCTGGAAGTCGGCCGAGTTGAGCTTGACGCCCACTGCGAAGCCGGGCGAGACACGAGCGCGGATGCGCCGGACGACTTCGAGGCCGAAACGCATTCTTCCTTGGAGGTCGCCGCCCCAGTCGTCGTCGCGCCGGTTCGACAGCGGGGACAGGAACTGGGAGATGAGGTACCCGTGAGCGCCTTGCACCTGCACGCCGTTGAAGCCGGCAGACTCACACACGGCCGCGGCCGTGGCGAAACGCTCGATGATCTCCTCGATCTCCGTCGGCCGCAGCTCGCGCGGTGTTCTGGCACCGGGCAGGTTCGGTGCGACCGGGCTGGGTGCCACGGGTGTGTGTCCGAGAGCCAGGGGATTGGCCTGGCGTCCGGGATGGTTGAGCTGGGCCCAGATCGGGACACCGGAGTCCTGGGCGGTCTTGGCCCAGCGCGAGAACGCGTCAAGGTCACGCGCGTCCTCGATGACGATGTTGCCCGGTTCGCCGAGCTGCGCCCGGTCGACCATGACGTTGCCGGTGATCATCAGGCCGTACCCGCCTCTGCCCCATGTGGAGTAGAGGCGTCCCAGACGCTCGTCCGGTGCGTTGTTCCTGTCGCCCAGCGCCTCGCTGAGCGCGGACTTCATCAGACGGTTCGGCAGCACCTGGCCGTTGGGAAGGGTGAGCGGGGTGTCCAGCGTGTTCATCGGCGGTTTTCTCGGGGTGGTGGTGTCGGCACGGCTCGGAGGGCCGGGTTCTGGGCGGTGGTGCGGCCCGACGGACGGTCACGCGAAGGCCGGAGGGGGCTGGTAGCCCGCGAGCTCCTGGCCCAGGAGCTCGGCGAACTTGATCGTGGTGAGGTCGCCGCCGCTCGGCCCCATCGCCTGCAGGCCGACGGGCATGCCGTCCCTGCCCGTCCGGACCGGGACGGTCGTCGCGGGGGAGCCCGCCACGTTGGCGATCGCGCTCCACTTGACCTGCTCCCAGTAGGGACGGGACTGCCCGTTCACCAGGATCCGGCGTCCGAACCTGTCGATCGGTTTGTCATGGTGAGGCGGTGCTGTCGTCGAGGTGACAGGCATGAGCAGGACGTCGAAGTCCCGGAAGAACTCGGTCCATCGCTGTCGGAGTTCATGGCGTTCGACGTCCGCCTGGAGCCAGCTGTAGTGGGACTGGAAGGTTCCCCGCAGCGCGTACATCGCCTCTCCGCGAGGGCGTTGGACGACTCGCGCGAGCAGCGCGGCGTTGGAGGCCGGGGTCAGTCCGGACCGGTCGTAGGTGAACGCGCCGAAGAGCAGGCGCAGGAAGACGTCATGGCTGGTCGCCATGGAGACGGGGAGGCTGGTGGGCCTCACATCGACCTTGGCGCCGGCCGCCCTGAGGGCGTTCAGCGCGTCGTCCATCGCGGCGGCGACGTCGTCGTCGACCGGGCACGACGGGTCCTCGGTCCACACCGCGACCCGGAAGCCGCCCAGTTCGCTCGCCCGGGGCGGTGCGAGGGTGTAGCCGAATCCGCCGTCGCGCTCCGGCGGTCCCACTGTCGCCCGGAGGATCGGAACGAGATCACGCGCCTCGCGTACCTGTGCGCCCGCGCAGGCGAGATCGATCTCTCCCCAACGCCCCACGCCCGGTCCCCCCGGGACGTGGCCGATGAGCGGAATGGAACGCCAGGTCGCCTTGTGCCCGTAGAGGCCGTTGAAGTGTGCCGGGATGCGCGTCGAGCCGCCGATTTCCGAGCCGAAGTCGAAGGCGGTCAGTCCCGCGGCCGTCGCCACGGCGCCACCACCCGCGGAGCCTCCGGACGTGCGGGTGGTGTTCCACGGATTCAGCGTGGGCCCGAACACCGGGTTGTCTGCCTGGACGTCCTGGTTTCCCGCGGGCATGTTGGTCTTGCCGATGATCACCGCACCGGCGGCACGCAACCTCCGCACCGCCTCGGCGTCCTGTTCGGGTACGTAGGCCTTGAGGTCGGGACGGCCGCAGGCGGTTCGCAGGCCTGCGGTCTCATAGCTGTCCTTCAACGTGATCGGCAGCCCGTGGAGCGGCCCGAGTTCCGCCCCACTTGCACGCTTCGCATCGGCTTCTCTGGCCTCACGCCGTGCTCGGTCGGTGTCGAGCGTGACGATCGCGTTGAGCCGCGCGTTGTGGGTGCCGATCCGGCTCAGGTAGACATCGAGCAGTTCCTCGCTCGACACCTCACCCGAGGCGATTGCGCTGATCTGATCCGCAGCTGACTGGAACGGAAGGTCATGCACAGGGAGCCTCGTTTCTGTCCGTGCCGACTGGGTGAGCAACAGTGGGAAGCCATGTGCCGGATTATTGACGCATGACCGTAATGTTATGAGTCTGGATTTCTGATCACACTTGGGCATCCCCGTCGCGGACGGAGATGTCCTGCAACGACGGCGGGCTGCCGCTCTCGTCCTGTGCGGTCATTCCCTTGCGGCGACGCTCAGGTTCATGACGTGAGGAACCCGAGCGCTCTCGTCACGAATTGATCGTGGTACTGGAATATCCCGCCGTGTCCGGCATCCGGGAAAAGGGGGACGAGTTCGCTCCGGGGCAGGCGCGCGGCCAGGGCGAGCGTGTTCTGGCTGGGCACCATCCTGTCGTCCGCGCCGTTCGCCACGAGGACCGGTTGGCGGACGACCGACAGGTCCGACGGGGACTGGCGGCCCCACCGCTTGACGGCCTTCAACTGGGCGCGGAGTGACAGCAGGGAGATGTTCTTGTCGCGGTCCTGTGTGCGTTCCTTCAGACGTCTCAAGAAGGCGCGTCCCGCCCGCCGGCCGCTTGCGGTATCGGTGAAGAAGAGGGAGAGCTTGGGGTCCTGGCGGGTCAGAGCGCCCTTGAGCGTGGCGCGCAGCGTGAGTGCCGGGACCTTGTCGATGCCGGGGCCGCCGGCTGGGCCGGTGCCCGCCAGGATGACCTTGCGGACGAGGTGCGGCTCCGCCTCCGCGACGACCTGTGCGACGAAACCGCCCATGGACAGACCGAGCAGATCGACCTGGTCGAACCCGAGGGCTCGGACGAACAGAACCGCGTCGTGAGCCATCGCCTCGATCGTGTCCGGCGTCGACCCGCCCGACCCGCCCACTCCGCGGTTGTCGAAGGCGACGACCCGACGCCGTGCGGCGAGTCCGTCGACGACCCGAGGGTCCCAGTTGTCCAGGACCCCGGCCAGGTGCATCAGCAGGACGATCGGCACGCCCTCTCGGGGGCCGAGTTCCCGGTAGGCGAAGTCCACGCCCTGAACGGAGACGGTGCGGGTCGGCGCGTTCGTGTACAGCGACGCCGGGTGGGTGGGCGAATTCCGCGATGTGGTCATGGTCGGGTCCTTCTGGTGGCGAGGTTTCGGGGCACTTCTCGTCGCCGTGCGGCGGTGTCGTCCTGGAGTTTTGTGGAGGGTCTTCACCGATCTGCGGGGCTGCCTCACGTCGTCTTGGGTGCGACCTCGCCGGCCGTCGCCCGCCCTGTTGCGAGGCGCTCCGGCGCTTCTCCTGCCGACTCGAACGCGGTGTCGACAACGGCGCCGATGACCTTCCCGCCGGGCCTCGCCGTGTCCGATGGCCCGAACCGGGCTGTGCGCTTCATTGGGCAGGGGTGCGATTCATTGAATTACATTCGTAATTCTAAATGGTCGACGGGTGAACCGCAACGTGCTGTGGGCCGGGTGGTGCGGGGGCATCCGGCCGTGGCGGGAGCGCCGACGGTGTCGGGCTCCGTATGCTCCGCGGGTCGGTCACTCTGGGGTTGCTGCGTGATCGTGCTCGATGTTCAGCAGGGTCAAGGTGTTGCGGATGCCCTGGTCGAGGAGTTCGTCCGCGAGCCTCGTGTCGGCGAGGGCCCGGGAGAGCTGCAGCGCCCCGGCCATCATGGCGTAGGCGGTGAGCGTCCTGGTGCGGGCCGAGAGTGGATCGTGGGGTGCCAGGCGGGTGGCGATCCCGTCCGCTACGGCGAGCACGCCATCGGTGTACGCCTGCCGGGTCGGGGTCGCGCAGCGCGTGATCTCGTCGAGCAGTGCGGCGGAGGGGCAGCCCCATTCGGGGTTGTCGCGGTGCTGTGTGGACAGGTACCAGCGCACGATCTGTTCGAGTCCCGCGCGGCCGGGTGCCGCGTGCTCGACGACGTTGGCGTTCTGCGCCTCGAGTTGGTCGGCGACCGCGGTGGCCACGAGCTCGTCCTTGGAGGTGAAGTGGGTGTAGAAGGCGCCGTTGGTCAGGCCCGCGTCCTTCATGAGCGCCGCGATGCCTGAGCCGTCGATGCCGTCCCGCTTGAACCGGCGGCCGGCTGCCTCGATGATCCGCTGCCGGGTGGCCTGGTTGTGCTCGTCCGTGTATCGCACGCATTCTCCTTCGTCTGTCGGTCGGGCTGATCACCCTCCGGTGCAGGGGCAGGTCGGCCGTCGGCGGCCGCTCCCAGGGGTTTCGGCGAGGGCCCGGGCGGCGGTCCTCTTGCGGCCGCGGCCCCTCCCTTCATAGTATTATGGCCATAATTTTATCTCGCTATGCCGGTGGTGAGTGATCCGGGTGGGCTGGAAGGTTCGTGGTCGCCCTCCGTGGCGACTGGCCTTCTTGGGCCGACGCGGCCGGCGAAGCGAAGACTGCCGCTGTGGCCGAGCCGGGGATCGGGCCTCGCTGGACGGAACCAGGGCCTGGTGCGCCAGACGGTCCGGTGTGCCCGGCTCGGCGAGGAGAGTTCCGATCCGTATGCCCGGCCCCTCCGTGCTGGTGTCGCCGCGAGCGGTATTGCGAGATGTCACGCACCCGCCGAAATGAGAAGGGCAGTATGAGTACGTATCTGGCAGACAAGGCCGAGGACCTCACGGTCGAGGGTCCCTCCGCGCGCTTCACCTACCGGCGGCTGGGTTCGCAGGGTGGCGTGCCGCTGGTCCTGCTGAACCGGTTCCGCGGGACCATCGACTGGTGGGACCCGGAGTTCCTGGACTACCTGGCCGCCGACCACGACGTGATCCTGTTCGACAATGTGGGTGTCGGCTACACCGACGGCGAACCGCGCGACTCCCTCGAAGGGTTCGCCGAAGGCGCCATCGAGTTCATCGAGGCGCTCGGCCTCGCGCACGTGGACCTGCTCGGCTGGTCCCTGGGCGGCATCGTGGCCCAGCGGGTGGCCCTGCGGCGCCCCGAGTTGGTGCGCAGGCTCGTCGTGGCGGGCAGCGGCCCGGCCGGTTGGGTGCCGGGCGCGCCGGACTTCAGTGAGAAGGTCCTGGGCATCATGGCCAAGCCCGACGCCGACCTGGAGGACGTTCTGTTCCTCTTCTATCCCGAGACGGAGGCGGCCCGCGCCTCGGGGCTGCGGCACTTCGACCATGTCTCGACCCGGCTGGCCGCCGGCGGACCCGCCGTCTCCGAGACGGCGGCACAGGGCATGCTCACCGCGGCGGGTGCCCTTCTGGCGGCGCCCTTCGAGCAGGTCAAGGCGGAGCTGGAGGCCATCAAGCAGCCCGTCCTCTACGCCAACGGCCTGGAGGACGTCATGATCCCCGCCCACAACTCCTACGTCGCGGTCCAGCACCTCGACAACGCGACCCTCGTTCTCTACAGCGGCGCCGGTCACGCCTTCCTCTTCCAGTACGCCAAGGCCTTCGCCAAGCAGGTGACCGACTTCCTCGCCGCCTGACCCGCGCCGCTCCGCCGCCCGCCGGGAACGACGCGGGGGCGGTGGTCGGCTCCCGTTGCCGGTGCCGCTTCACAGTGACGTGAGGCGGCACCTCTTTGTCGGCCCGCACGGCCCCGCCGGGAAACCTGGTCGGGAGCCGATACGTCGCCGGTGGCGTGTTCGCGCTGGGGCGGCCCAGGTGAGGACTCTTGCCCAACCGGATACGTGGACGCCTTGCGGGCTGATGGAATTACGGTCATAATTCAATGGTGACGTGATGCGGAGGGCGTAGCCACTCGGAGTCGCCGCTCCCGTGGTTCTGTCCGCCCCGCGTGATCGTCGCCCCCCCCCCGCAGCTGCAGCCGTAGCCGGGAGACGCAGGCGACCGCTCTGCGCCCCCTCCTTCTGGAGGAGTCGGGGCCCGCTCGCGGAAACCTCCGCATTGAAGGGCATGACCATGAGTGATTCACGAGAAGCCAGAGAACGCGTGGTGACGTCGTACAAGGACGCTCCCACCCGCACGGTCGCCGCCGGAGGGGTGACCTTCGCCTATCGCGACCTCGGTCCGCGGTCCGGTGTTCCGGTGATCTTTTTCAACCACCTCGCCGGGGTGCTCGACAACTGGGACCCGCGGGTCGTCGACGGGTTCGCCGCCAAGCACCGGGTCGTCACGTTCGACAACAGGGGTGTCGGTGCCTCCACCGGTTCCACGCCGCGCACCATCCAGGAGATGGCGACGGACGCCGTCACCTTCATCCGTGCGCTCGGGTTCGACCACGTGGACATCCACGGCTTCTCGATGGGAGGCATGATCGCCCAGGTGGTCGTCGAGAGGGAACCGCGGCTCGTCCGCAAGCTGATCCTCACGGGCACCGGTCCCGCGGGCGGCGAGGGCATCAAGAACGTGACCAGGCTGTCCAACCTGGACACCGTCCGGGCGCTGTTCACCCTTCAGGACCCGAAGCAGTTCCTGTTCTTCACGCGCACCGCCAACGGGCGCCGCGCCGGAAAGGAGTTCCTGGCCCGGCTCAAGGAGCGCACCCGCGACCGGGACAAGGCGATCCGGCTCGGGGCGTACCGTGCCCAGCTCAAGGCTATTCACCGGTGGGGAGTGGAGCGGCCCCACGACCTCTCCGGCATCAGTCAGCCGGTGCTCGTTGCCAACGGTGAGGCCGACCGGATGGTCCCGACGCAGAACTCGGTCGACCTGGCCCGGCGGGTGCAGAACGGCGAGCTGGTGCTCTACCCCGACGCCGGGCACGGCGGCATCTTCCAGTACCACGATGAGTTCGTGAAGACGGCCCTCGACTTCCTCGGGCGCGAGTAGGCGCCTCTCGGCGGAAGTGGGTGCGCGGTACGGGGAGCGCCGGGCATCCGTCGGGCGAGCTGGGTTTACTTTCCCATACTCAGCCAGTAGCGTCCAGAGCAGCACATCGATCCAGCCGCGCAGCCACACCTGGCATGCGCCGCGGAACTTCTCACACCCCCTTCAGCACACGGATCAGAGCAGGAGCATCACCATGGCAGTAAGCCCCGAGGCGCAGCAGTTCGCGCAGTTCCTCGCAAGCGTCAGCGCCAAGTCCGCGACCCCCGGTCTGGATCTGGCGATCATCCGCGACATCGTCGACTCCAACCACAAGGCGGCCACCGAACCCGAGGGCGTCACCTATGCCGAGGTCGACGCCGGCGGCGTCCCCGCCCTGTGGGCCATCCCCGAGAACGCCGACCCCGACAAGGCCCTGCTCCACTTCCACTTCGGCGGCTCGGTGACCGCCTCCATGCACTCCGACCGCAAGGCCGCCGGCCACATCGCCAAGGCCGCGGGCGCTCGTTCCCTCGTCGTCGACTTCCGCCTCGCCCCGGAGCACCCCCACCCGGCCCAGCTCGACGACGCCGAGACCGCCTACCGCTGGCTGCTCTCGCAGGGCTACGAGCCGAGGAACATCGGCAGCACCGGCCACTCGATCGGCGGCACCCTGGCCGTCATGCTCCCCCTGCGTCTCCTCGCCAAGGGTGAAGCCACCCCCGGCGCGGTCATCAGCGTCTCGCCCTGGACCGACCTCACGATCTCCAACCCCGCCGTGAACGCCAACGAGCCGACCGACAAGATGCTCAGCAGGGCCACCCTCGAACTCTTCCGGGGGGCCTGGCTCCAGGAGCCCGGCCTCGACTTCGCCGACCCCGCCGTCAGCCTCGTCCACGCAGACCTCACCGGCCTGCCGCCCACCCAGGTCCACTACGGCGAGTACGAGACCCTCGCCGAGGACGGCGCCCAGCTCGCCCAGCGTCTGGCCGACTTCAAGGTCACCACCGAGGTGCACCCGATGCCCGAAGGCCAGCACTCCTTCGTCCTCGGTGCCGGACGCGTCCCCGAGGTCGACCACGCCATCCAGCAGATGGGCAGCTGGCTCCGCACCCACCTCGGCAAGTGAGCCGAGGACGAGCTCACCGCTGTATCGATCGCCAAGAGAACTACCAAGAGAACCAGCAAGAGAACCACCGAGAAGATCACGCAGAAGGCTGACTGACATGAAGGCATTCGTCGTCGAGAAGTACGACAAGGACGGTGTGCGCGCTGCGGAAGTGCCCGAACCCGCCGTAGGGGATCGCGACGTTCTGGTAAGAGTGAGCGCCACCAGCATCAATCCGCTGGACAAGATGGTCCGCAACGGGGAGTTCAAGCAACTCCTGAAGTACAAGCGCCCCTTCGTGCTCGGCCACGACGTGGCGGGCGTCGTGACGAGGGTCGGTTCCGCCGTGCGTCACTTCAAGGTCGGCGACGAGGTCTACGCCCGTCCGCGTGACCTGCGGATCGGAGGCTTCGCGGAGTTCGTCGCGATCCACGAGGACGACGTCTCGCCCAAGCCGCAGTCGCTCACCTTCCAGGAGGCCGCCGCGGTCCCGCTGGTGGCGCTGGCCGCCTGGCAGATTCTCGTCGAACGCGCCCGCGTGCAGCCGGGACAGAGGGTGCTTGTCCACGCCGGCTCCGGGGGTCTCGGCTCGACGGTCGTCCAGCTCGCCAGGCACCTCGGAGCCACGGTGGCCACGACCACGGGCCCCGGAACCGAGGAACTGGTCAAGAGCCTCGGCGCGGACCTCGTCATCGACTTCACCAAGGAGGACTTCTCGAAGGTGCTGTCCGGCTACGACCTGGTGCTGGACTCCGTGGGCGGGGCGAACCTCAAGAAGTCGCTGACCGTGCTCAAGCCCGGCGGCCTGGCGATCAGTGTCGTCGGTCCGCCGGACGCGGGGTTCGCCAAGCAACTCGGCGCTCCCGCCTTCCTCCGTGTGGTGATGAACGGGCTCAGCCGGAAGATCCGCAAGCAGGCCAGGTCACTGGGTGTGCGCTACGAGTTCCTCTTCATGCGGGCCAGCGGCTCCCAGCTGCGCGAACTCGCCGGTCTCTACGACAGCGGGCAGCTCCGTCCCGTCATCGACCGGGTCTTCCCGTTCGACCAGACGCTCGACGCGATGGCGCACGTCGAGCAGGGCCGTACCAAGGCCGGCAAGGTCGTCGTCTCGATGGTCCCCGAGAACGACTGAGAGCGGGCCGACCGCAGGCCGTGCGCCCCCGCTCCGCACCGGAGTGGGGGCGCACGGCCTGCGGTCGGCGCCCCCACGGCGGCCGCGGGCTGAGCAGGGTCGTCGGTCTCCGGGCGTCCGCTCGGGGCCACTGGCGCTTCCACCTGCATGAGGAGCTGGCGAAATGTCGGTCACAACGGTGCAGCTCCGCAACTGCGCCCGCTTCATGCGGCGTTGTCGCGGCGGTTTCGGATACGCCCGAGTCGCCGGGCGGCGCCCCGCCCGCACCCCGAGATCGTCAGGACGGCTGGGTGCGGGTGTCGTCCGCCGCGCGTCGCCATGCGGGACTGCGGTCCTTGTCGACCAGGGCCGCGCGAACGCCCTCCAGGAAGTCCGGCGTCCGGATGACCGTGCGCGTGAGGGCGAGTTCGGTGTCCAGGCACTGGCGCAACGTCTGCTGCCTGCCCCGGGTCAGCAGGGCGTGGGTGATCTCCAGGCTCTGCGGCGAGGCGGCCTCCAATGCGGTCAGCGCGGCCGCAGCCCATGGAGTGCCGAGGTGGTGCAGGCGTGTCTCGATCTCACCGAGCAGCGGGGCACCGAACGCCCAGTCCACTTCGCCGCGTACCTTCGCCAGCCCGCTCCCCGCCACGGGGGAAGAGCCGGCCAGGCGGTTCAGGACGACGTCCACCGGGTCGCCGGGACGGTCGGCCAGGGCGTCCGTGACCGCGTCGAGGCTGTCCCCGGCGACGAAGTGCGTGGCCAGCCCCGTGTACAGGGCGTCAGTCATGGATCGGCGCTCCGTACTCCGGGGTCGTCACGGCCCGTTCTCGCTGTGTCAGGCATAGATCTGCGCATACAGATCCTGGATCTCGTCCGCGGTGGGTACGAGCGGGTTGTTGGCGGGAGACCCGGACGCGAGTGCCTGCTCGGCCATGAGCGGCAACAACCCCAGCCACGTGTCCTTGTCGATGCCGTGCGTCTGCGGCGTGGGCACCTCGAGGTCCGCGCACAGGGCACGGAGTGCCGCCACGAACTTCCCGGCGGCCCCGGCGTCGTCGTCGCTGTCGTCGGCGGCTCCGAGCGCGCGGGCGCAGTCGGCGTACCGGCTCTCGGCCGCGCGCACGGAGAACGCCGTCACGGCCGGGAAGAGCATCGCGTTCGACAGGCCGTGCGCGACATGGAAGTGAGCGCCGATCGGACGGCTCATGCCGTGGACGAGCGCCACGCTGGAGTTGGAGAAGGCGATGCCGGCCTGGGTCGCGGCGAGCATCATCGCCTCGCGGGCCTCGATGTCCTCCCCGTCGGCGTAGGCGCGGCGGATGTGGCGGCCGATGGTCCGGATCGCGTTCAGGGCGAGGCCGTCGGAGAACGGGTTGGCCTTGCGGCTCACATACGCCTCGACTGCGTGCGTCAGCGCGTCGACGCCGGTGTCAGCGGTCAGGCGGGCGGGCATCGACAGGGTCAGTTCGAAGTCGACGACGGCGGCGACCGGCAGGAACGCGGGCCCCGTGCAGAGCATCTTCTCGTCCGTGGCGCTGTCGGTGATGACGGTGAACTGGGTGGCCTCGGAGCCGCTGCCGGCGGTCGTCGGGACCGCGATCACCGGAAGTGCCGGGCCGAGGTTGGCGCGCGGTGCCTTGTAGTCCCGCATCCGCCCGCCCTGGACGCCCAGCAGACCGAGGGCCTTGGCGGTGTCCATCGGGCTGCCGCCACCGAATCCGATCACCGAGTCCGCCTCGTGCTCCCGCAGGACGTCCAGTCCCGCGCCCAGCGAGTCGGTCGTCGGATCCGGGACGGTTTCGGCGAACAGGCGCGGTTGCAGACCGGCTTCCCTCAACGTCGTCATCAGCCGCTCCGCCGCACCGGTTCCGGCGAGGAACGCGTCCGTCACCAGCAGGGGGCGACGCAGGTCCAGCCCCGTGACCACATCGCCCAGTTCACCGACGGCGCCACGCCCGACGCGCAGGATCCGGGGCAGGGAAAGGCTGGTAATCATGGGGGCCCTTTCAGCAGGAACGGCGGGGCGCGGCGCGCCCACCCCCTCGACTGTGCGACCCGCCCAATGTGCAATCAACCACCAATAACGCACATCAACTGTGCGAAAACGCAGATACGGAGTTGCCGTGCGCCCACGCTCCGCACATGAGTCGGACGAGCAGGACGAGAGCTCGGCCTCGCGACCGGTCGACGCCCGCCGCTCCGTCGACCCGCGCAAAATCCGTGCGGACGACCTGCGTTACCTGCTCGCGGTAGCCCGTACGGGGCGTCTGGTGGCCGCCGCCGACGCACTGGGAGTGGATCACACCACCGTGTCACGTCGTATCGCCGCGTTGGAGAAGAGCGTCGGCCTTCGCCTCGTCGAGCGCGGCACGGAGGGATGGGCCCTGACGGACATCGGAAGGGCCGTCTCGGAGAACGCGCGCGCGATCGAGGAGGCAGTGCACCGCGTCGTCGACACCGTGGCGGGCCAGGACGTGCCGTCCCTGCGCGGTACGGTGCGCGTCAGTGCACCCGATGGCTTCGGCACCCTGTTCGTCGCGCCCGCCCTGGTGCGACTGCGCCGCCGGCACCCGCAGCTCCAGGTGGAACTCGTCACCGCGACACGGCAGCTCGCCCTGCGCCCGTCCGGCTTCGATCTCGCTCTCGTCATCGGCGTTCCCTCCAGCGGCCGTCTGGTGACCGAGCACCTCACCGACTACACGCTGGGGCTCTACGCCTCCGATGCCTACCTCGCCCGGCACGGAAAGCCTGAGTCGGTGGCCGAGCTGCGGGAGCACCCGCTCGTCTTCTACATCGATTCGATGCTGCAGGTCGGCGACCTCGACATCGAGCGCCACCTGCCAGGGGTGAGCCCGGCGTTCTCCTCGACGAACGTCTTCGCCCAGCTCGAAGCCACCGAGCAGGGGGCCGGTATCGGGGTCCTGCCGGCCTTTCTCGCCCGGCGGACCCGGCTTCGCCGACTGCTCGCCGACGAGATCGACATCCGGCTTCCCATCACCCTGGCCGTTCGTCGCGAGGCGGTGGCGCACCCCGCCGTCCGTGCCCTGTGGAACGCTCTGCGGCACGAGGTCGCTGATCGGGGTGCGGAACTGATTCCCGGAACGAACGCCGGGTGATACCCGGCTCAGTGCATGAACGCGAGGGCGTTCTCGATGCCCTGTTCAAGGACCTCGTCGGCGAACTTCGGGTCGGAGAGCGCGCGGGACAGCTGCAGAGTTCCCACCAGCATGGTGTAGAGCCCTATCGCCTTCCCTCGGGCGGATCGCGGATCACCAGGCGCCAGACGGGCAGCGATGCCCTCCACGATGGCCCGCGCGCCGTCGGTGTAGGCCTGCTTGGTCTGCTCCCCGCAGCGGCCGATCTCGTCGAGAAGGGCGGCGGAGGGACAGCCCGCGCCCCGGTGGTCGCGGTGTTCCGGCGACAGGTACTCGCGCACGAGATCCTCAAGTCCCTCACGGCCGGGCCGCAGCTCGTCGTACCGCGAGAGCTGCGTCTGCAGCTGGTCGGTCACGACGTTGGCGACGAGGTCGTCCTTCGACGCGAAATGGGCGTAGAAAGCTCCGTTGGTGAGCCCGGCGTCGGACATCAACGTGGAGACGCCCGATCCGTCGATCCCGTCCAGCTTGAACCGCTCACCGGCCTTCTCGATGATGCGTTTCCGCGTCTCCTGCTTGTGCTCCTTGGCGTAGCGCACCACGGGCGTCCTCCGTTCGCTCCCTCAAGGCCGTTGCCCCGTACACAAGCCTAACCGATTGCCTGACGCACGTAATGTGATGGCGGGCGTCAGGCAACGGCCGGTCCTCGGCTCACCGCCGAGGTCGAGCGCCAGGCCCCAGCCGGGCGGTCACGTCGCCGGGGTTCAGGGTGGAGTGGTGCGCGGAGCACTCCACGACGACGCGGACCGGCGCGTCGCAATCGGTGTGGCGGATGTCCAGCACGGGACCCTCGGGGCCGAGGGTGTACGTCTCGCCCCACTGACTCAGCGCCATCAGGGTCGGCCACAGGTCCCAGCCCTTGCGGGTCAGGTGGTACTCGTTGCGGGAGCGGCTACCAGGCTCCCGGTAGGGGACGGTGTCCAGGATCCCGGCGGTGACCAGCTTCCTCAGCCGATCGCTGAGGATCGCCTCGGACATGCCGATGTGGCGGCGGAAGTCGCCGAACCGGCGGACCCCGTTGACGGCGTCGTGCAGGATCAGCAACGTCCACCTTTCCCCCACCACGTCGAGTGCGCGCTGGACGGGGCAGTTCTCGGTGCTCGCCTCAAGCCACTCCATTGCGCCATCCTCACGCCCCTGGCTTCACCGTCGGCAGTCAGGTGAGCGGGGGCCGGCTTCACTGAAAAAGGGCAGGCAGGAAGGCGATCGGCCGTGGTGCGCACGGCCGATCGCCTTCTCGCGTGAACGCAGGCCGGGCGTCCTTCTCCCTGACGCCGGGGGAGGAGCACCACAACCCGGTCGGCGGCGTGCACGGCGTCGCCCGCTGTGGGTATCGGCCCGGCAGCCCTGGCAAGGAACGGGGTGCCGGGCCGACGTCTATCGGGGCCAGTGCGGAGCACACGGGCCGACGGCTCCCCGGGCGTGTGGGTCCGGGGTCAGTCGGTGAGGGCCGGGTAGTCGGTGTAGCCGGCCGCGCCGCCGCCGTAGAACGTGTTGGGGTCGGGGGTGTTCAGGGGCGCCCCGGAGCGTACGCGCGCGACGAGGTCGGGGTTGGCGAGGGCCATGGTGCCGACGGTGACGACGTCGGCCACGCCGTCCTCGACGTCCTTGGCACGGGTCGCGATGTCGGCGCCGGCCCGGTTGAGGAGCAGCGTGGTCGGCCACAGCGTGCGCAGGGTGTGCAGGAGTTCCTCGTCGCCGCCGTGGCCTATGTGCAGGTAGGCGAGGTTGAGCGGGGCGAGGGCGCGCAGCAGGTGCGGGTAGAGCTCGTGCGGGTCGCTCTCCACGAGGTCGTTCAGCTGGAAGGGGTTGCCGGGGGAGAGCCGGATGCCGGTGCGGCCGGCGCCGATCTCGTCGGCCACGGCCGTGGCGACCTCCACCGCGAAACGGATGCGGTTGTCGAGGGAGCCGCCGTACTGGTCGGTGCGCTGGTTGGCGCTGGGGAAGAGGAACTGGTTGACCAGGTAGCCGTTGGCCCCGTGGATCTCGACGCCGTCGGCGCCGGCCGCGATGGCGGCCGCGGCGGCGTGGCGGAAGTCCTCGACCGTCGCGGCGACCTCCTCGGTGGACAGCTCGCGCGGCTCGGGCATCTCCTGCATCCCGGACGGGGTGAAGGTGAGGCCCTGCGGCCTGATCGCGGAGGGGGCCACCGGCTGCCGGTGGTGTGGGGTGCTGTCCGGGTGGGCGATCCGCCCGGCGTGCATCAGCTGGATGACGATCCGGCCGTCGGCCGCGTGCACGGCGTCGGTGACCTTGCGCCAGCCGGCGATGTGCTCCTCGGTGTAGATGCCCGGGGTCACCGGGTAGCCCTGGCCGTCGGCGGAGGGCTGGGTGCCCTCGGTGATGATGAGCGCGTGCGAGGCGCGCTGGGCGTAGTACTCGGCGTTCAACTCGGTCGGCACGCCCTCCGGGGTGGCCCGGCTCCGGGTCAGGGGTGCCATGGCCAGGCGGTGCGGCAGGGGGGTGTCTCCGACGGTGGTCGGGTTCCACAGGGCGTTGAGCATGGGGATTCCTCTTGCAAGGGGTGATGGATCGCCGAGGGGCGCGGGGGAGGCAGTGATCAGTCACCCCGGCCGGCCAGCCGAGCGTGTGTCGGCGCGATCGTAGAATTACGAACGTAATATTATGTGGGGCTGTGTGATGTGGCAAGCGGGGATCCTGCGGAACCCGTGCGGACCCTCACACCGGAGTGGACGGGGCCTCGGCCGAAGGGTTGGGAATCAGCTGCTCGGTCCAGATGACCTTGCCCTCGCGGTTGTGCCGCGTCCCCCAGCGCTCGGTGAGCTGGGCGACCAGGAGCAGGCCGCGGCCGCCCTCGTCGAAGACCCGGGCGCGACGCAGGTGCGGGGCGGTACTGCTGGCGTCGGAGACCTCGCAGGTCAGCGTGGACTGAAGGACCATGCGCAGTTGGATGGGGCCCTTGCCGTAGCGGATGGCGTTCGTCACCAGTTCGCTGACCACGAGTTCGGTGGTGAAGGCCAGGTCCTCCAGACCCCAGGCGGCCAGCTGGGCGGACGCCCGGGCGCGGGCCTCGGCGACGACGGCCGGGTCGCAGGGCAGATCCCAGGTGGCGACGTGACCGGAGTCAAGCGCTCTGGTCTGTGCCACGAGGAGGGCGACATCGTCCGTGGGGCGGTGGGGCAGCAGCGCGGACAGCAGTTCGTCACAGGTCTCGTCGAGTGATGCCGGCGACCTGGCGAGAACGTCGTGGAGCAGCGCGAGCGTGCGGTCCGGGTCGCGCGTGCGGCTCTGGACGAGACCATCGGTGTACAGCACCAGCCGGCTGCCGTGCTCCACCTCGAACTGGGCCGTTTCGAAGGGGAGTCCGCCCAGGCCCAGGGGCGGGCCGACCGGCAGCTCAGGGAAGTCGACCCGGCGTGATGTGGGGGTATCGGTGTCACCGGCGAGGGGAGCCACCACGGCCGGGGCCACATGTCCGGCGCTGGCCAGGGAACAGACGCGGGAGACGGGGTCGTAGACCGCGTACAGGCAGGTGGCGCTGATCTCGTCCGCGCACTCCTCCTCCTCGCGCTGCAACCGGATGACGACGTCATCAAGATGGGTCAGCAGTTCGTCGGGAGGCAGGTCGAGGTCGGCCAAGGTGCGGACGGCCGTCCGCAGTCGGCCCATGGTGGCCGCGGCATGGATGCCGCGGCCGATCACGTCGCCCACGACGAGAGCGACGCGGGCTCCGGAGAGCGGTATCACGTCGAACCAGTCGCCCCCCACTCCGGCGCGTGATCCGCTGGGCAGGTAGCGCGACGCCGTCTCCACGGCGGACTCCTCCGGCGTGCGGTGCGGCAGCAGGCTGCGTTGCAGAGTGAGCGCGGTGGACCGCTCCTGCGTGTAGCGACGGGCGTTGTCGATGTTGACCGCTGCTCTCGACGCGATCTCCTGGGCCAGCAGCATCTCGTCGTCGTCGAACGCATCCGCTGTCCGGCGGCGGACGAACTGCGCGAGTCCCAGCGGACTGCCGCGGGCCCACAGGGGGACCAGGAGCAGGGAGTGCGGACCCCACGCACGCAGGGCGAGTGCGTGGTCCGCCGATGTCGCCAGCCAGGCGGGAACGTCATCGGCTGTGACGTGTAGGCGGAGGGGCCGTCCGTTCGCCAGTACACGGGCCGGCTCCGACCCTTCCGGGTAGCTGTGCGTCCGCCCTGCGGCACATGCCAGCTCCGGGTAGCCGGCCGCGGTCGCCTGGGCGATACGGCGCAGGGTCGCCGGAGCGGGCGCCGGATAGAGATCCTCCTCCTGGAGGGCGGAGGAGAGCAGGTCGACGGTGGCGAGGTCGGCGAAGTGATCGGTTCCGACGTCCGCCAGCTCCTGCGCGGTGACGGCGATGTCCAGGGTCGTTCCGATCCGGGTCCCGGCCTCGTTGATCACGAGCAGTCGTCGCTGCAGCCACCGGTCACGTGCCCTCTGGTAGGCGGCGACAGCCTGGTCCGACGTGCGGTCGACATACTCGAAGGCCAGCGCGCTCAGTGTGACGGCGGTCTGGCTGAGCAGTTCCTGGGAGTCGGTGACGCGGGCCGCTTCGGCATAGAACTCGTGCAGCACACCCGCGTGCACGATCCGGTAGACGCGCAGGAGCTCGCTGATGGGCACTCCGTGCTCAGCGAGCCGGCTGGCGAACTCGATGGCCGCGGGCGGTGTCCTGACCTCGGTCAGGTCACGGCCGCGGGCAAGGAAGTCCAGAGCGGCGACGACGTGTTCGGACAGCCCGGCCGGGGCCGCGGCGGCGATGTCCTCGTACTTCCACAGCTCGGGAAACTCGCCGTGCAGGCGCTGCAGCACCACGTCCGCCACGTGATCCGTCCGCGGCAGGAGCCCCAGGGCGAGATCACGGAGGAAGAGATGCACATCAGTCCCCATGTCCGAAATGTACCCCCGACCTGGTAGCAGGGCCGTGCCTTGCGAAGTTCGCCGGAGTTCCTCCGCCCGCCGGCGGAAGGGCCGCGCGCCGGCGCTCACGGTGTGTGATCCGGGCGGCGGAGCACGGGACGCAGGGTCTCGATGACACCCGGGTCGTCCACCGTGGACGGGATGGGCTCGTCGTGACCGTCGGCGATGCCGCGCATCGTCTTGCGGAGGATCTTTCCCGAGCGGGTCTTGGGCAGAGCGGCTACGACCGCGACGTCCTTGAGGGAGGCGACGGCACCGATGCGCTCGCGCACCAGTCGGACGAGTTCGGCCTCCACCTCGCCCGGTGCGCGGTCGGTGCCGGCCTTCAGCACGACGAAGCCGCGCGGGATCTGTCCCTTCAGGGCGTCGGCGACACCGATGACGGCGCACTCGGCGACGTCGGGGTGGGCGGCCAGGGCCTCCTCCATACTGCCGGTGGACAGCCGGTGTCCGGCGACGTTGATGACATCGTCGGTACGGCCCATGACGAAGACGTACCCGTCGTCGTCGATGTGGCCGCTGTCGCCTGTGAGGTAGTAGCCCTCGTACGCCGAGAGGTAGGAGGCGACGTAGCGCTCGTCGTCGTTCCAGAGGGTCGGCAGCGCGCCTGGCGGCAGAGGGAGCTTCACGACGATCGCGCCGTCGACGTCCGTGGGCACCGGCTTGCCCGCAGAGTCGAGGACCCGGACGTCCCAGCCCGGCAGCGGGCGCGTCGGAGACCCCGGCTTGAGAGGAGCGGCCTCGATGCCCATGGGGTTGGCGACGATGGGCCAGCCGGTCTCGGTCTGCCACCAGTGGTCGATCACCGGGACGCCCAGCAGAGCGCTCGCCCAGTGATACGTCTCGGGGTCGAGGCGCTCACCGGCGAGAAACAGGTGGCGCAGGGCGGACAGGTCGTAGCCGGCGGTGAGGGTGCCCTCCGGGTCCTCCTTGCGGATGGCCCGGAACGCGGTCGGTGCCGTGAACATCGTCTTGACGCCGTACTCGGCGGCGACACGCCAGAACTGGCCCGCGTCCGGGGTGCCGACCGGCTTGCCTTCGTACAGGACCGTCGTGGCGCCGGCGAGCAGGGGCGCGTAGACGATGTACGAGTGCCCGACGACCCACCCGACGTCGGAGCCGGTGAACATCGTCTCGCCGGGACCCACGTCGTAGACGGCACCCATCGACCAGTGAAGGGCGACCGCGTAGCCGCCGCAGTCGCGGACGACTCCCTTGGGTTTTCCGGTCGTTCCCGAGGTGTAGAGGATGTAGAGGGGGGCGGTGGCGGAAACGGGAACGCAGGCGGCCGGCCGCGCGGCGGCGGCCAGTTCGCTCCAGTCGAGGTCGTCCGACCCCAACTCGGCCTGTTCTTGCGGGCGTTGCAGGATCACGCGCTTGTCGGGCTTGTGGGTCGCCAGTTCAACAGCCCGGTCGAGCAGCGGCTTGTAGGCGATGACGCGCTGCCCCTCGATGCCGCAGGAGGCGGAGACGACCACCTTCGGAGCCGCGTCGTCGATACGGAGGGCGAGTTCGTGCGGGGCGAACCCGCCGAAGACGACCGAGTGGACCGCGCCGATCCGCGCGCAGGCCAGCATCGCGACGGCGGCCTCGGGGACCATCGGCATGTAGATCACCACACGGTCGCCCTGCCCCACGCCGAGCTGTGCGAGCGCTCCGGCGAAGGTCGCCACCTCGTCCGTGAGCTCCGCGTAGGTGTACGTGCGCCGCGTGCCGGTCACCGGCGAGTCGTAGACCAGTGCGGGCTCCTCGCCCCGGCCGGCCTCTACATGCCGGTCGAGCGCGTTGAAACAGACGTTCAGCCGCCCGTCGGGGAACCAGCGGTAGAAGGGCGCGTCCGAGGAATCCAGGGCGCGTCGCGGAGGGGTGTCCCAGTCGATGCCTTCCGCCGCCTTCAGCCAGAAGGATTCCGGCTCTTCGAGGCTGGCACGGAAGACATCCTCGTACATTCCCATCGCGCACTCCTTTGTGGCTTCGGGGTCGTGCCGCTTCCGGGGCGCGGCGGTGAACAGGGCGGTACGGGACACCCCTATCGCATACCGGCGGGCAGAGGCGAGGAGGAGGGCCCGGGGCGAACCGGTTGCCGGCTCGGTTGCCGAGGTGGTGGCTGAGCCGAGTGCCGATCCGGTGGGATCCGGCGACGTCGCGGACGACCGGGAGGTCAGGGCCGAGGGTTCGCCGCTTGCGCGCCGACTCTCACGACGAACCGCGTGAAGTGCTGTACCCGGGGCCTTGCCATGGCGAAGCTCCCGCTCGGGTCGGTCCCGGGCCCGGCCGCGCCGGACGCCGCCGGGTGGGTGTGCTGGTCTGGACGCTACTTCCTGAGTATCTGAAAGTAAACCCAGGAGGCGATGGAATCTTTCCTGGACGCGACCGGGTCTCTTCGTCTCGCCGGGGTCGCGGGCGGCCCCGCCGTTGCGGATCGGCGGCGTCGCCGTTGTGGCGGCATGTCGGCGTGCGAGGCCGGTCCGGTGCCGACGCGCGCAGCGGATGAATGGACTGGCTTCTAGGTATCGAAAAGTAAACTCAGATCGCGTTAGAATCATGCCCATGACTGCGTGGACCGAACTTGCCAAGGACACCGGCGCGGACCTCCGCCTCGACCGGGACACGTCGAACTGCTCGATCGCGCGGACTCTTGAGATCGTGGGCGAGAAGTGGACGATCCTGATCCTGCGTGAGGTCTGGTACGGCTCGTCCCGCTTCGGCGACTTCGAACGCGTCCTGGGGTGCCCCCGCAACCTTCTCGCGGCGCGGCTCCGGATGCTCGTGGCCGAGGGGATCCTCGCCACCGAGAGCTATCAGGAGCCCGGTTCCCGCAGCCGCCCGAAATACGTCATCACCCCAAAGGGCATGGACCTGGTGCCGGCGGTGATGGGGCTTCTGCAGTGGGGGGACCGGCACGCCGCCGACCCCGAGGGGCCGGCCGTGCTGACGCGCCATCGCGAGTGCGGCGCACCCGTCGGCGTCCAGATCCGCTGCGGAGAAGGTCACGCCGTGCAGGCCGAAGACGTCGAGAGCCTTCCCGGCCCTGCGTTCCGCCTGAAGCCCGTGGGGTGAACGGCGGGAAGTGACCGAGCCGGTGCCGCGTTCAGCTGTCCGGTGCACGCCCGCTCCGCACGTCCGGGCGGGGTCCTGTGCCCCGTGCTCTGGCCTGGTGGAGGCGGACCTTGGCGCGGTTGCCGCAGCGGGACATGGAGCACCAGCGGCGATTACGGGCGGGCGAACGGTCCACGAAGCGCAGTGCGCAGCGCTCCGCGCCGCAGACGCGTACCCGCCGGATCTCGTCGGACAGCACAAGAGCGACGGCGTCCTGGGCGATCAGCGCCAGCGCGGCCATGGGGTCGCAGGCCCGGTCCGCGGTACCGGCCGGTGCCAGGCGCCCGTCCCTGACGGCCAGCTGCAGAGCGGGCCGAGGGGCTGCCGCCGCGGAGCGGTTCAGCAGCGTGACGTCGCGAGAGTCCGGCATCAGGCCGTCGGCTACCGCCTGTACGGTCCGGTCGAGTGTTTCGCGCAGGCGTAGGCCCGACGCCAGAACAGTGGTAGCAACGGGATCCACGGCGGCCGCATCCGGCGCTAGCAGGCCTGCCTCCTGAAGCCAGCGCGACAGGTCGACTGCACTCCGGAGCGTCTCCTCGGGCGTGGTCCGCCACCGGAAGCGCAGCGTGTTGACGAAGTCCAGGCAGATCCGCCCGCCGTCCCAGACCCACAGGTCGTCCGTTGCCACGCCTCCATTCTGCACGTTAGCTTAACCGTCTAAGACGGTTAGCCGGTCGACGCCGGGGAGGAGTGTTCATGGGACAGCCGACGGTGACGACCGGGGTGACGCAGGCGGATCAGTGACGATTCCGTGGGGCGGCTGAGCCAGGGGCAGGACGCGCCGAAGGGCGGCTCCAGCCGCGATCGACTGGGCCGCCCGTCGGTCTGTCCGCATCAGGCCGCGAGCGGCGCGTCCTCGGCGGCGAGTCCGGCAGCCGGACCGTGGCCCTCGCGTCGCCGGGGCATCAGGAACGCCAGGGCCGCCGCGACGCCGACCGCTCCGGCCCCGACCCAGAGCGCCGGGACCAGCCCGTCCACGAACAGCGAGGCGGAGCCGTAGCCGCCCTGGGCGGAGAAGACCGCTGCCAGCGACGCGACGCCGATGGCGCCGCCGACCTCGCGGATCGCGTTGTTCGCGCCGGAGGCGATGCCCTGCTCCTCCGGACGGACCGTGCTCATCACGAGGTTCGCACTGGGCGCGAAGAACATGCCCATGCCGATACCGCAGACGATCAGCGCGGGCAGCAGGTGGGTGTAGGCCACCTGCGGTTCGACGGCGAGCGCCCAGAGCCCGAGGCCCACGGCGTTCAGGGCCATGCCCACCGCGACGACCGGACCGCCGCCGATGCGGTCGGAGAGCACCCCGGCCAGCGGCCCGGCGATCATGGGCATGGCGGTCCAGGGCAGCATCCGGACTCCGGCCTGCATCGGCGAGTAGCCGCCGACGGTCTGCAGATACTGGCTGAGCAGGAAGATCGCCCCGAACATGCCCAGGAACATCAGCAGGCTGGCGATGTTGATCGTGCTGAACGAACGGTGGCGGAAGAGGCGCATCGGCAGCATCGGGTGCTTGGCGCGCAGCTCGTACAGGACGAAGCCGATGAGCAGGGCCGCCCCCGCGAAGAAGCCGCCCAGAACCGGGGTGCTGGTCCAGCCGTCGGCGTTACCGCGCACGAGGGCGTAGACGATGCCGAACAGGCCGCCGCTGACCAGGACCGTGCCCACGAGGTCCAGGCTCGGGTGCGGGCCGTGGCTCTCGTCCAGCCGGAGCAGGGCGAGCGGGATCAGCGCCAGGCCGATCGGGACGTTCACCCAGAAGATCCACTGCCAGGAGAGGTGCTGGGTGAGCGTGCCGCCGATGAGCGGTCCGGTGGCGACGGCTATACCGCTGGCCGCGCCCCAGATGCCGAAGGCCGCGCCGCGCCGCTCGGCCGGGACGGCGGCCGACAACAGGGTGAGCGTCAGCGGCGTCACGATCGCGGCCCCGACACCCTGCGCCGCGCGGGCGGCGATCAGCTCGCTCATCCCGGGGGCGAGGGCGGCGGCGGCCGAGGCGGCGGTGAAGATCGCGAGCCCGACGGCGAACAGTCTGCGGCGGCCGAAGCGGTCGCCCAGGGAGGCGCCGAACATGAGCAGGACCGCGAAGGTGAGGGTGTAGGCACTCACCGTCCACTCAAGGTCTTCGAGGCCGCCGCCGAGGTCCTTGCGAATGGAAGGGAGGGCGGTGGTGACGATCAGGTTGTCGAGCGCGGTGATGAATCCCGCGACGCTGGTGATGACGATGGCCCAGGCGGCGCTGCCGCTTTGAGCCGGTTGTCTGCGGTGCTCTGTCATGATGTTTCCTTGCTGGGCGTACTGTGCGGTAGGTCTGTGGGCGGGGGCTTCTGAGAGGCCGGCTCTCAGGGGAGCTGGGGGTAGAGCACCGAGAGGTCCCCGGACAGGGCGGCCTTCGCCTGCCGGGCCGCGTTGTCCGCGAGGATCTCGTAGGCACCGTTGGTGATGCCGTCGACGGCGATCCGGGCGATGTCGGCGGGGTCGGACTTGGCGGCGTCGATGTCCCGGACCATGTCGGTGTCCATGTAGCCGACGTGCAGTCCGGCCACCCGGATGCCCCGGTCGGCGAGCTGCACGCGCAGGGCGTTGGTGAGGGACCACTCGGCGGACTTGGCGGCGCAGTAGGCGCCGAACTCCGGGAAGCTGACCCAGGACAGACCCGACAGGACGTTGAGGATCACCCCGCCGCCGTGTTCGGCGATCTGGGGTGCGAAGCCCCGGACCACCGAAAGAGTGCCGAAGTAGTGGGTTTCCATCTCCCGGCGGATGTCGGCCGGGTCGGCCGCGAGCAGGTCGGCGCCGGTGTTCGACCCCGCGTTGTTGATCAGGACGGTCACATCACCGGTGGCCGTGGCTGCGGTCGCGACGGAGGCGGGGTCGGTGATGTCGAGGGCGATCGGCTTGGCACCGGGCAGGTCGACCTGGTCCGGGTTGCGGGCGCCGGCGTAGACGGTGGCGCCCCGGGCGAGCAGTTCGGCGGCGAGAGCCCGCCCGAAGCCCCGGTTGGCGCCGGTGACGAGGGCTGTGCTGGTGGAAAGGTCCATGGGGAGTTCCTGGGGAGTAGGGGCGTGCCCGTATTGAATTACGATCATAATGCTAAGAGGGTGAGGCGAGTGATCGCAAGCGGGCCGCGCTTATGGCGACGGTGGAATCGCCCCGAGTCCCTTCTTGACCCCGGAGCTCCCGAGCCCCAATGGACGAGGGGCCCGCCGTGCGTGCGGCGGGCCCCTCAGGCTTCGGGGCTACGGAGCGCGCTCAGAGCTTGACGATCATCTTGCCGACGTTCTCGCCGCGCATCATCGCCAGGAACGCGTCCAGGGTGTTGTCGAGGCCCTCTCGAACCGTCTCGCTGTAGTGGAGCTTGCCCTGGGCGAGCCAGCCGCCGACCTCCTGGACGAACTTGGGCTGGAGGTCCAGTTCCTCGCTGAACATGAAGGCCAGGATGTCCGACCGGGTCACGGACAGGTTCCACAGGTTGCGCGGTCCCACGACCTTCTCGTCGTTGTACTGCGAGACCATCCCGGACAGCACGATCCGCGCGTGCAGCTTGAGCGCGCCGATCGCCGCCTCCAAGTGCTCGCCGCCGACGTTGTCGAAGAAGACGTCGATGCCGTCGGGGGCCGTCTGGGCCAGCTGCTCGGCCACCGGGCCGTTCTTGTAGTTGAACGCCGCGTCGTAGCCGTACTCCTCGGTCAGCAACTTGACCTTCTCGTCCGAGCCCGCGCTGCCGATCACCCGGCCGGCACCCTTCAGCTTGGCGATCTGGCCGACCTGGCTGCCGACCGCGCCTGCCGCGCCGGAGACGAAGACCGTGTCGCCCTCCTTGATCTTCGCGAACCGCTCAAGGCCGATGTAGGCGGTGAGGCCGGTGACACCGAGCACGCCCAGGTAGGCGGTGAGCGGGGCCAGGTTCGGGTCCACCTTCTGGGCGCCCACGGCGTCGAGGACGGCGTGGTCGCGCCAGCCGAGGACGTGGACCACGTAGTCGCCGGGCGCGAAACCCTCCGCGTTGGACACCAGGACGCGGCCGATCGCGGGGCCGTCCATCGGCGCGTCCACGTCGTAGGGCTCGATGTAGGACTTCTTGTCGCTCATCCGGCCACGCATGTAGGGGTCGACCGACAGGTACTCGTTGGTGACGAGGAGCTGTCCCGGGCCGGGCGTGGGGAGCTCGATCTCGCGCAGCGAGAAGTTGGCCGCGCTGGGCCGGCCTTCCGGGCGGGAGTCCAGGAACCAGGCGTGCGCGGTGGTGGGGAGAGTCTGCTCGGACATGTGGATCGAATCCTTTGTGGTGAGGGGTGGGGTTCCGCAGGTGATGGAGACAGAAAGGTCTGTCTAGTAGACAGAAAGGTCTGTCTACTAGGCCCGCGAACAACGTGGTGGGTGGTGTGATTGGTTGATGGGAGAAGCCGGGCGTTGTCGACCCAGTGGTTTCAGGCAGGCCCCGCGCAGGCCGCGTCGAGCAGAGTGCGCGCCGCCTGTTTGGCGGCCTCGGCGGCCTCGGCGGCACGCTCGACGCGGGTGGCCGCCAGGGTGCCGTCGATGAGGAGGGTGAGCTGGAACGCGAGCATGCCCGGGTCCGTGGCGCCGGCCGCGGCGGCCAGGCCCCGTACCCAGTCGCGGACGTTCGCCTTGTGTTCGGCGGTGATGGCGTGCGCCGTGCTGCCGGGGTCGTACTCCGCCACCGCGTTGATGAACGCACAGCCCAAGGTGCCCGCTCGGGCCGCCTGCTCCAGTGCGACGAAGAGGCCGAACAGCTGCTCGCGCGGGTCCTCTCCGGCCGCCAGTGCCGCCGACCGCAGTTGGCGCCGCCAGCTGTCGTCCATCCGCCGTAGGTACGCGGCGACCACGTCGTCCTTGCTGGGGAACTGCTTGTACAGCGTGGCCTTGGCGACTCCCGACTCGGCGATCAGCCTGTCCACTCCCACCGCGTGGATGCCATGGGTGTAGAACAGCTCGCAGGCCGTGTCGAGAATGCGCTCCCGGGCCGGGCGCCGGATGGACATCGTGCTCATGCCGTGTAAGTTAACAGACGGGTCTGTCTACTCGCAAGTTAGAGACAGACCTGTCTGTCCTTAACGTGTGGTCGACTGCGAGGAGATGTTCTGATGGGCAGCATTGACGGTCTTGATCTCGGCAGGTTCGGGGTCTACACCTTCGACTTCGAGGCCCAGCCGGCGGCGCGGATCCGCGAGTCGGTCCAGGAGTTGGAGGAAGACGGCTGGCGAGCGGTGTGGATTCCCGAACTTCTCGGGCGCGACGCGTTCACGCACGCCGGCTATCTGCTCTCCTGCACCGAGCGGTTGAGCGTGGTCAACGGCATCGCGCAGATCTGGTCACGCGGCGCCCGGTGGGCGTACGGTGCAGGCCTTCTGCTGGCCGACGCCTATCCCGACCGGCATGTGCTCGGTCTCGGATACGGCGGCGGGCCGGGTCCGGGGCTGGGACCGGCGCCCAAGCCCCTGGCGGCCATGACCGTGTACCTCGACGAGATGGACGCGATCAAGACGCTCAATCCCCTGCCGAAGGCTCCGATGCGCCGCATCATGGCCGCATACGGGCCCAGGATGCTCCAGCTGGCCGGTGAGCGCACAGCCGGCGCGCAGACCTATCACGTCAACGTGGCGCACACCGCACAGGCGCGCCAGATTCTCGGACCGGACGCGTTCCTGGGTGTCGAGCACGCGGTGCTCTTCGAGTCCGACCCCGGCAAGGCCCGCGCGATCGCACGCGAGCATCTGCACATCTACCTCAACAGCCCGTACAACGTCGCCAAGTTCCGCCGGCTGGGCTACTCGGAGGAAGAGATCGCGGGCGGCAGCGACCGCATCGTCGACGACCTCGTGTTCTGGGGCGACCTGGACACCATCGTGGAGAAGCTCCACGCCCATGTCGGGGCCGGCGCCGATCATGTCGCGATCCAGGTGATCGGGATCAAGCCGGGTGCGTCCGCGATGCCGTACTGGCGCATGCTCGGCGAGGCACTCCTGCCTCGGGGCGGCACCGCCTGATCCGGGGGATCGCCGAGGGTGCCGTGCCCGTTGACGGGCACGGCACCCTGTGCACGAGGCCGTGCGTGCGCCGAAGGCCCGGTTCGGCGTCAGGCGGATGAGGTGCGGAGGTCCTTGCGGAGGATCTTGCCCGATGCCGACTTGGGGATGACGTCGATGAACTCGACCCGACGGACCTTCTTGTACGGGGCGACCCGGCCGGCGACGAACTCGATGACCTCGTCTGCGGTGAGCTCGGCCCCGGCCCTGCGGACCACGAAGGCCTTGGGAATCTCCTCGCCGTCGTCGTCGGGGACCCCGATGACCGCGCTGTCGCTGATATCCGGGTGGGTCAGCAGCAGGGCCTCCAACTCGGCGGGCGGGACCTGGTAACCCTTGTACTTGATCAGCTCCTTGAGCCGGTCGACGATGAACACCCGGCCGATGCGGTCGACCTGGGCGAGATCTCCGGTGTGCAGGTACCCGTCGTCGTCGATCGTGTCGGCGGTCGCCGCTGCGTTGCCCAGGTAGCCGGCCATCACGTTCGGTCCCTTGACCCACAGCTCGCCCGGCTCGCTCAGGCCTGCCGTCGGGTAGGCGACCTCCTGGCCGGTGACGGGATCGACGATCTTGTTGAGAGTGTTGGGGACAGGCCAGCCGCACGAGCTGAGCGGCGCCACCTCGCCGAAGTGTGCCTGGCCGCCGTCCAGCGGCATGGCGTGGCTGACCGGGCTCAGCTCGCTCATGCCGAAGCCCTGGAGCACCCGGACGCCCAACCGCTCGGCCACGGCGTTCCCGAGTTCGGCGTCCAGTGGTGCGGCACCGGACAGGACGGTGTGCAGGGAGGACAGGTCGTACTCGTCGACGAGCGGATGCTTGGCCAGGGCCACCGCGACCGGGGGCGCGATGAAGTTGTAGGTGATCCGGTGTTCCTGGATGGTGTCCAGGAACACGGCCAGCTCGAACCGGGGCATGACGACCAGCGTCGCCCGGGCCTGCAGGGCAGCGTTGAGCAGCACTGTCATGCCGTAGATGTGGAAGAACGGCAGCACCGCCAGCATGTTGTCGTCGGACCTCATTCCCAGCAGGGGCCGGATCTGCGCCATGTTGGCCACCAGGTTCCGGTGCGTCAGCATGACGCCCTTGGGATTGCCGGTGGTTCCGGAGCTGTAGGGCAGCACGGCCAGGTGCGTGGCGGGATCGAAGGAGACCTGCGGAGCCGGGGCGCCCTGGGCGAGCAGATCGTCGGCGTTCGGGTGGCCGGTGGCGGTCTCGCCCTCGCCGTCCAGGACGATGAGACGTTCCGGCGCGATCCCCACCGACCGTGCGGCCTCCTGGGCCTGTGGCAGCAGCGCGCCGACGGTGATCAGTGTCGTGGCGCGCGCGTCGGTGAGCTGCTTGGTGATGTCCTGGGCGGTGAACAACGCGTTGACAGTGGTCGCTGTGGCGCCGGCCCGCAGAATGCCGTGGAAGGCCACCGCGAACAGGGACGAGTTGGGAGCGAGGAGACCCACCGCGTCCCCGACGCCGACCCCGCGGGCGGCGAGGGCGCCGGCTGTCGCGTTCACCCGCCCGATCAGCTCCCGGTAGGTCGTCCGCGCGCCATCGGCTGCGTCGATGAGCGCGATCCGGTCCAGGTCGGTCTGATCGATGTCCGCGAAGAGCATGTCATACACGCTCACTTCGGGGATCTCGACGTCGGGAAACGGGCTGGTGAACATCAAGGGGCTCCACTACTGGTGCTGTTGGTGCTGTGTGCGAGGAACGTCAGGACACGGGCGGCGAACTCGTCGGGGCATTCGATCTGCGGCATGTGGCCGATCCCGGCGAAGAGATGCGTCTCGGCGTGGGGGAGGAGCCCACGTGCGGAGTCGAGATGGCGGGCGGGCAGGACTCGGTCCCGGTCGCCCCAGATGACGAGTGTCGGGCGAGGGTGCTTCCTGACAGCGGCAGCCAGGTCCGCCTGCCAGCCGAGCCTGGTACCACGCACTGTGGCGAGTTGTCGGACGGTCTCGAGCAGTACGGCGTTCGGGTCGGGCTGTCGGGCGATGGCCAAGGCGTGATCGATCCGCTCCTTGGTGGCCAGTAGCGGGTCGGCGAACAGCAGGCGCTCGGCCATCCGCGCTCCGGCACGGGTCGTGCGTCGGGTGGCGATACGGCCGAGAACGGGGAGGGCGAGCAGCCGCAGCGGGAGTGCGACCTCGGAGCCGAATCCCGCGCTGTTGACCAGTACCAGCGAGGCCACCCTTTCCGGCTCCAGGACGAGCAACTGCTGGGCGATCGCGCCGCCGAGCGAGTTGCCGAGCACGTGCAGCGGTCGCCGTTCGCCGAGCGCGTCAAGCGTGTCGAGCGCTCCACGGGCCAGCACCTCGAGAGTGATGGGTTCGGGGGAGCGGGCGGAGAACCCGAAACCCGGAAGGTCGAGGGCGATCAGCCGATACCCCTGGGCAAGCCGCGGGTACTGCGGGGCCCAGTCCTCCACACTGCGGCCGATCCCGTGCAACAGCAGCACCGGTGGGTCGGCCGGGTCGCCGTCGACGCGGACGCGGATGCGCCGGCCGTTGACGGCGAGGAAGGCGGGGGCGCTCACGCGACTGTTTCCTTGGGCGTCTGCGCCGCACCCACCACGGCACGGGTGAACTTCAGCGCGGGGTCCTCGACCGGTCCGCCGCGCAGCCGCTCACGGTCGAGCGCGTAGTTCTGGTCCACCGTCCAGGGGCCGTGGGACCCCTGCTGCGGGAACAGGTGCATGGCGCGTTTGATGTACGCCGTGTCCATTTCGAGGAACGGCCGCCGGGTGAGCGTCGGGTCGTCGACGACCGGGGTGAAGGCGGCGTAGCCGAAGCGGTCCATGTGGGCCAGCAGTCGGCACAGGTGGTCGGAGACCAGATCGACCTTGAGCGTCCACGCGTTGGTGGTGTATCCGAGTGCGAACGCGAAGTTGGGCACGCCACTGACCATCATGGCCCTGAACATCAGCCGGTCGTGGAGCTCCACGGGCTGTCCGTCCACGTGCAGGGCGATCCCGCCGAACGGCAGCATGTTCAGTCCGGTGGCGGTGACGATGATGTCCGCGTCGAGTTCGGTGCCGGACCTTAGCAGAATGCCCCGCTCGGTGAACCGGACGATGTGATCGGTGACCACGGAGGCCGCACCGCTGGAGATGGCCTTGAACAGGTCGGAGTCGGGGACCACGCAGAGCCGCTGGTCCCAGGGGTTGTAGCTGGGGTTGAAGTGCGTGTCGACCGCGTAACTCTCGGGAAGTGCCGAGGCGTTGACCCGGCGGATCAGTCGGCGCATCTGCCGTGGGTAGCGTCGGCTGAGGGACAGGATCAGGCGCTGACGGTTGATGTTGATGCGCCGGGTGATCCCGTACGCGACCTTGTCCGGCAGGAGCCGGAGCAGGGTCTTGGCGACCGGGTCCTGGCGCGGGACCGGCAGGACGTACGACGGTGAGCGCTGCAGCATCGTGACGTGTCCCGCGGTGCCCGCCATCGACGGCAGGAGCGTCATGGCCGTGGCGCCGCTGCCGATGACGACGACCTTCTTGCCGGTGTAGTCGAGATCCTCCGGCCACTGCTGCGGGTGGACGATCAGGCCGCCGAAGTCCTCGCGTCCCTCGAAGTGGGGGGTGAACCCGTCGGCGTAGTCGTAGTAGCCGGCCGCAGAGAACAACACGCCACAGGTGACGTCGAACTGTTCTCCGTCACTGGTTCGTTCGAGCGTGACCGTCCAGCGTACCGTGTCGGAGGAGAAGTCGGCGCGGAGCACCTTGTGACCGAGGTGCAGGTGCCGGTCGAGGCCGTTCTCGGTGATCGTCTCGTGCAGGTAGTCGAGGATCTCGTTGCCGTCGGCGATCGCGTTGTCCTTGGTCCACGGCTTGAACTCGAAGCCGAAGCTCTGCATGTCGGCGTCGGAGCGGATGCCCGGGTAGCGGAAAAGGTCCCAGGTCCCGCCGATCGCGTCGCGGCCGTCGACGATGGCGAAGGTCCGGCCCGGCTGCTTCTTGGTCAGGTGGTAGCCCAGATCGATGCCGGAGATGCCGGCCCCGACGATCAGCACGTCGACGTGCTGAAGTCTCGCTGTCGCCTCGGCGGTTCCGCTCATGTCGGTTTCCTTCGTTTCGTGAGGTGTGGGTGACGGATCCGCGAAGGCCGCGGTCACTGCTGCGAGATCAAGGACACGAGGCGCGGGACGGCGGAGAGGTGGGGCACGTCGAGGAAATCGGGGCGCTGGTAGGCAGGGTCGGGGTAGGTGTGGTAGCCCTTGCCGGTCTGCAGCCCGAGCAGGCCCTGGTCCCGGCGAACGCGCTGTGCCAGGCGATCTGTCCGCCCAGCGCACCCGAGCCCAGGACGGTCACCCGGTTCAGTCGGGACACGGAGCTCTCCTCTTCACGACGGTGGGAATGGAGAGGAGAGCGCCGGCAGGGTCCGGTGCAGCAGAGTCCGTTGCTGCCGGCACACTCGCTCCTTGAGCTGCACTCAGGCGGGCACGCTCTCCCAGTGCTGTGTCAGCGCGGCGGCGAGTTCCCGCGGCCGCTGGAGCGGCGTCCAGTGCCCGCTCTCCAGTCTGATCACGCCGGTGGCCCTGACGGCCTTCGCGACGGGTTCGGCGTACTGAACCGGCGCGAACTGGTCGTCGTTGCCCCAGAACACGAGAGAAGGGCTGGTGATGTCCGCGAGACCGGGCCGCCAGTCCTCCCACAGCAGGACCGCGGAGCGGTAGAGGCGCAGGATGCTGTCCTTCATCGTGGCGTCCATGCGGCTCGCGTTCTCTTCCGCGTGCTGTGCGGGCACGCCGTTGGCCTGGAGCAGCTTGCTCAGTTCCGACGGATCGAGTGCGGCCATCCACTGCTCTCCGGCCTCGGGGGTCTGCCAGACCTTCGCGAGGTCGTGCCACTCGTCCGCGCCGGCGATCTGGGCGCCGCCGGCGGCCCACGTCCGCACCAGGTCGGGACGGACCGAGGCGACGCGGGAGGTGAGGATGCAGCCCCAGTCGTGGCCCACGAGGTCCACAGGGCTGCCGATCTCCGCCAGCCGGGCGATGATCCAGTCGGCGTACTCCTCCTTCGTGGAGGTGAAGCCGTCCGGCACGGGGCTTCCGAAGCCGGGCAGGGAAAGGACGATGACGTCGGTACGTGTCAGGTGGGCTATGACGTCGTCCCAGACGTGGTGCGTGTCGGGGACGCCATGGACGAATACGGCGGGCACAGGGATTCTCCGTTCGCTCGGTCAGCCGGTGGTGTACTTCGCCGTGCCGCCCGTCAGGTACTTGACGGGCCCGAGACCCTGGGCCTCGGCGCACTGCTCGGTCAGCTTCTGGACGGTCACCGCGTCCAGCACCGAGTGGAACTGTCCGTCCTCGGTGAAGCCGACGTTGGCGCCGTTGATGACGAACAGCACGACCGTGTCCTCGGTGTTGGTCGGAGGCACGGCGAAGGTGTGCACCGACGAGGCCGGCTCGTAGAGGTAGGAGCCGGCGGTCTGCCGCTGGTCGGGGTACTCCTTGTAGAGCCACTCGCCCTTGAGGGTGTATCCGTGCACCCCTCCGGTGTGCAGGTGGATGGGCAGCTCCACCCCGGGAGCGAAGGTGCCGAGGATCGACCAGATGCCCATCTCGGGGTCGAGGAACAGCGGCTGGAAGCTGATCCCGGGGCCGAGCGCGTCCTTCAACAGGGGGACGTCGTTCACGTTGAGCGTGAGCAGCTCGGTCTGCGGGAGCGAGACGACGGGCACTTTGCTCGCGGTCTGTACTGCGGTCATGGTCTTCCTCCGGTGCGTGTGCGGTGAGTGGGGGTCAGCGGGCGTGGGGGGTGATGATGATCTTGGCGTCCTGCTCGGGGTCGCGGAGCCTGACGAAGGCGTCGGCCACGTCGGCGAGTCCGATCCGGCTGGTGATGAGCGGATCGACGTGGAGTTCGCCGGCGGCCAGGTGTCCGAGGGTCTGGGCGAACTCCTCGACCGTGTAGGAGACGGAGAAGACCAGGTCGATCTCTTTGAAGACACCGAAGGTGGGGTAGAAGGTGTCCTGTTCCATGCACAGCCCGGCGACGACGATCTTCGTGCACGCGGCGGCCCCGCCGAGGATCTGCTGGATCACTCCGGGGACGCCCACGCACTCGAACACCACCGACGGGCGGAACGCGGAGTCCGGGAACGTCACCGTCCGGCGGCCGAACCGAGCCGGGTCCGACACGGCAGCGACCGAACGCCAGGAGTCGTACGGCGAGGTCTCGCGCGGGTCGACCACGATGTCGGCGCCGAGTGCGGCGGCCATCGCACGCCGCGTCGGAGAGAAGTCCGCGGCGATGATCGGGCCGATACCTCGCATCTTGAGCACGGCGATCACCGCGAGCCCGATCGGGCCGCAGCCGATGACGATGGGCACGTCGTCGGATCCGAGGGCGCCGCGGTTGACGGCGTGCAGGGCGACGGCCAGCGGTTCGGTCAGTGCGGCGATGTCTGTGGGCACGTTGTCCGGCACCGGAATGAGGAGGTCCTCCGACAGGAGCATGTAGTCGGCGTAACCCCCCGGGGTGTCGACACCCCCGAAGCCGATGAGCACCGGCTGCGGCTGCCGGAGCAGGAACGGCACCGAGATCACTCGGGTGCCGGGCGCGTGCACACCGCGGGTGCCCGGCCCGTACTCGACCACTTCGGCGCAGAACTCGTGACCCAGAGAGGTCCGCGCGTCGAGATCGAACGGGGTGATGCCGGTTACCGCCTTGTATCCCTCGATCAGTTCGGAGCCGTGCGCGACGGCATGCAGGTCGCTCCCGCAGATCCCGTTCGCGAGGGTCTTGACCAGTACTTCTCCCGGGCCGGGCTGGGGGATCGGCGTCTCGATCAGTTCGAGCCCGCCCTTGCGCATGACAACAGCAGTCATCGACATGGGTTTTTCCTTGCGGTTGAGGTGTTTCGGGGTGGTGCCCTGGCAGCCCCGGGACGTCGGGGTACGACCGATGGGCACGGCTGTCCCTGGGCGGGACCCGTGGCCGGAGGAAGAGGCAATGCGCACCACGGGCCCGGACTCGGAGGGTGGTGCCGTTGCGGGGAGGCCTGTTGGACAGGCTCTCTCAGGAGGTGGTGAACAGCCGTCCGGCGTCAGGCGGTTGACCGTTGGTCCGGACGGGACCGCGGATTCACGGCGGACGCGGATGCGAAATCCGTGTGCGTGCAGGGGAGTAAACGGGTGACCGAGCGACCCCGTGCCCCGGCACGGAAGCACTGCCGGGTGACGATGGTTCGTTCATGCGAACCGTACTGACGTCGATCACTACGGCGGCTCGTCGCGATCGTCGTGCGGCGGGGCCGGAAGGCTCGGTTCGTTGCTGAAGCGCTCATGGCACACCTCGTCGTGTGACTGCCCCGCCTGGGCGGCGGCCGGTGGAGCGGTGCTCGGCCGTGCGGCCCGAGCGGATCGCCCACATGCTCGTCCTCGCCTGTGGGCTCAAGCGCTAACAGTAAGAGGGTGACTACCATCATGCAAGTAACTAACTGCAGTGATGGAAGTCACCGTTCGGATCCGGTCTCTGGTTCAGGAGGTGTGCGCGTTCCGTCGTTCGATCAGCGCGCGGAGCCGGTCGTCGGCCGACGGGCCCGGCAGGAACATGGAATGCTCCTCGTCGATGGGGTGGCCAGTCGTGCGGTCGATCATCAGGGGGCTGACATCGATGCCCGACTCCTTGTCCACCACACGGATGTTGGGCGCCTCCGGCGGAAAGTGTTCCAGGCCGAAGGCGTACAGCGCGATGAGCACCGGGCGGAACGCGTGCCCGGCTTCGGTGAGTACGTACTCGTCGCGCGGTGGCCGTTCGCTGTAGCGGCGTCGTTCGAGGAGGCCCGCCTCGACGAGCGCGCCGAGCCGGCGGGTCAGGGAGTTCGGCGAGATGCCCAGGCTCTTCTGGAACTCGTCGAACCGGGTGATGCCGTGGGTCGCGTCACGCAGGATGAGGATGCTCCACCACTCGCCCACCCGTTCCAGTGTCAGCGCGACCGGGCAGGTCATGTCCTGAAAGCTCTTCCGTTCCATGATGGAAGTCTACGGACGGCTCGTCGGTGGCCGGAGTGTCGCGGGTGGTGGCGCGCTATGGGGGGGCGCCGTCAGCGGGAGGCGCCGTCGGCTGCCAGGCCCGAAAGCAGGAGGGCGAGTGCACGCCCCGTATGGACCAGGGCGTCTTCCGGGTCTTCCGCGGTCGCGATGATGTGGTTGCCCTCGCACAGGCAGGCCAGCAGCAACCGCGCGGTGGTGGCGATCGGCGTGTCTGGCTTCAGTTCCCCCCGTGCGGCCATGACGGTGAGCAGCTGTTCGATCGGCGGCTGGGCGACCGTCTCGTTGATGTGCCGGTACTGCTCGCCGAGGACCGCGGGTGCCTGGGCCATCAGTTCGCGGTGCAGCGGGTCGTCGACGGACCGCCGCAGGAAGGTGAGGGCGAGAGAACGGGCTTCCGCCAGGGCGGGGGTGCCCGGGGTCGCTGCGGCCTCCTTCGCGGTCGTCGCGCCGAGGGCCGCGACCTGCTGGATCAGCTCGGTGTACAGCTCGGCGAACATCGCCTTCTTGTCAGGGAAGTGGTGGTAGAAGGTGCCCTTGCTCACCATCGCCGCCCCGGTGATGGCCTCGACCGACGTGCCGGCGAACCCGTTGCCCATGAAGAGCCTGCGGGCGGCGGCCGTCAGGTCCGTCCGGGTCTGCTCCGCGTACATCTGCCGCCGGTTTGGCCTGCTCATGTGCACCATCGTATATTCGATGACCTAGGGTCAATGAATGACCGCGAGTCAATGAGTGGGTGTGATGACAACCCGCTCCGACGGGTCCGTCCGGAAGGCGTGATCGTGGGCAGTCGCAGGATCGTCCTGCTGGGCGCTACGGGGTACACCGGCCGGCGAGTGCTCCGGGAACTCCTCGAACGCGGTGCGGAGCCGACCCTGGCCGGGCGCAGCCGCGCCAGGATGAGGACCGTGGCGGACCGCTTCGGGGTGGACCTGCCGGCGGCCGAAGAGGGGTTCGCCTACCGCCCGCCGCGCCCGGGGGCCTCTCCCCGGCTGGTCGACGAGCGTGCCGCCCAGCGCGTCCGCATGTTCCACCACGCCGGTGTGCGGCGCGCGACCATGACCGTCCCCGGCTCGGAGCATCTCGGACTGCCGGAGCTGTTCCCGCAGTTGGAGAGCGTCGACGTCGGACTGGGCGGGTTCGGCCGGTGGACGCGTCCGGTGCAGATCGCCGCCGCCCTCCAGTCACCCCTGCTCAGGTCGGCACGGGTACGGTCCGCGCTGACCCGGCTGTCCGGGCGGCTTCCGGGAGCGCACCGTGACCCGGACAGCGACGGACGCTCCCTGGTGATCGCCGTGGCCCGGGACGACTCGGGCCGGCATCTCGCCAGGACGGCCCTCACCGGACCTGATCCCTACGAGATGACGGGATCCCTGCTGGCCTGGGGCGCCGTCCGGGCGGCGGCGCCGGACGCCGTCCTCAAGCCGGGCGCGCACGGCCCGGTCGCGGCATTCGGGCTCGACACCCTCGCGCTCGGCGCTGCCGAGGCGGGAGTGCACGAGGTCACCGAGGCGTCGGACCACCGCCCATGACGGCGTTCGCGGGCATAGATCACGGCACAAGGGTGCTGAAGCCGGACGTCCGGGAGACCGGATGCCGAGCGATGAACAGGTAACAGGTTGTTCGACCGGGTGCGAGTCAGCCCCTTGGCGGGAGCAGGCCGGCCCAGCGGAAAGGAACCGTCCATGGACGAGCAGGGTGAGCGTTTCGACGTCGTCGTACTCGGTGCCGGGCCCGGCGGCTATGTCGCCGCCATCCGGGCCGCCCAACTGGGCAAGCGCGTCGCGGTCGTCGAGGAGAAGTACTGGGGCGGTGTCTGCCTGAACGTGGGCTGCATCCCGACCAAGGCCCTGCTGCGCAACGCCGAACTCGCGCACATCTTCACGCGCGAGGCGAAGACCTTCGGCATCAGGACCGACGGCGAGGTCACCTTCGACTACGGGGAGGCCTACCGCCGCAGCCGGAAGGTCGCCGACGGCCGGGTCAAGGGCGTCCACTACCTGATGAAGAAGAACAACATCACGGAGATCGCCGGGCGCGGCACGTTCCTGGACCCGCACACCCTCCAGGTGGCCGGCTACGACGGCAACTCGCGCACCATCGTCTTTGACCACTGCATCATCGCCACCGGCGCAACTCCGAAGCTGCTCCCCGGCACCAAGCGCAGCGCGCGCGTGGTCACGTTCGAGGAACAGATCCTCGCCGAGGACCTGCCGCACTCCATCGTGATCGCCGGCGCCGGCGCCATCGGCGTCGAGTTCGCCTACGTCCTGCACAACTACGGTGTGAAGGTCACCATCGTCGAGTTCCTGGACCGGGTCGCCCCGCTGGAGGACGCCGAGGTCTCCGCCGAACTGGCCAAGCAGTACCGGAAGCTGGGCATCGACGTCCTCACCTCGACCCGTGTCGACGTCATCGACGAGTCCGGCCCGCAGGTTCGCGTCACGGTCACCGCCAAGGACGGCACCCAGCAGGTCCTGGAAGCCGACAAGGTCCTTCAGGCGATCGGTTTCGCACCGAACGTCACCGGCTACGGCCTGGAGAACACGGGCGTACGGCTCACCGAGCGCGGTGCGATCGACGTGGACGGCCGCTGCCGGACCTCCGTCCCGCACCTCTACGCCATCGGCGACGTGACGGCGAAGCTGATGCTCGCGCACACCGCCGAGGCGATGGGCGTGATCGCCGCCGAGACACTCGCGGACGCCGAGACCATGGAACTGGACTACGCGATGATCCCGCGCGCCACCTACTGTCAGCCCCAGATCGCGAGCTTCGGCCACACCGAGGCCCAGGCCCGTGACCTCGGCTACGACGTCCAGGTCGCCAAGTTCCCGTTCACCGCGAACGCCAAGGCGCACGGCCTGGGCGATGCCACCGGCTTCGTGAAGCTCATAAGTGACGCGAAGTACGGTGAGATTCTCGGGGCCCACCTCATCGGCCCGGACGTCACCGAACTGCTCCCCGAGCTGACCCTGGCCCAGCAGTGGGACCTCACGGTCCACGAGGTCGCCCGCAACGTGCACGCCCATCCGACCCTGGGCGAGGCGGTCAAGGAGGCCGTGCACGGGCTGGCCGGCCACATGATCAACATGTAGTCAGCAGGCGGGCGGAGGGGGGTACGGCCCCGGCGGGGCCGTACCCCGGACCGCGTCCATCAGCAGATCGAGCAGGCGGTCCAGCTGCTCGCGCCCGTCGGCCGGCGAGGTCGTGGTGAGCATGCCGACAAGGGCGATGACGAGGTCCTCGGCGCGGACGTCGTCGCGCAGTGTCCCCACGACCGTACCGGCGTCGAGGATGTCCTGAACCGCGGTGCGCAGTTGTTCGCGCGCCGGTGACGCTGGGCCCTGGTAGGACGCGAGAACCGCGCGTAGCGCGTGCGCCGTCTCCCGGTTCGTACCGGCGTAGTCGGCGAAGCGGTCCATCCAGGTGCGCAGCGCGCGGGCCGGATCCTCCGTGCCGAGCAGGGTGTCGGCGTCGGCACGCAGCTGCGCCAGCTCCTCCTGGTAGATCGCCTCGACCAGTGCTTCCCGGGTGGGGAAGTGGCGGTAGAGCGTCGCGATGCCCACCCCTGTGTCCCGCGCGATCTGCTTCAGGGACACCGGCGCCTCGGACGCGAACGCGGTACGCGCGGCGTCGAGCAGGCGGGTGCGGTTGCGTGCGGCGTCCGCGCGGACGGGCTTCGGGGTGTGCTGGCTCGGCATGCTGCGGATGAACCTCCGTGGGTGGTCCGGCTCCGGACTATTGGACTTACGATCATAATCCTAAGTGGGTCGAGTCGGTGGCCGCAAGACGGAGGCCGGCGGTGGGTTCAGGACGTCGACGCTGCGCCGCGGAAGGTGCGCCGGTAGGCGAGCGGTGAGACACCGATGGCGGCGTGCAGGTGCTCGCGCAGGGATGTGCCGCCGGCGAAGCCGACCCGGCCGGCGATCTCGTCCACCGGCAGGTCGGTGGATTCCAGGAGGTGCCGCGCCCGCTCGACGCGCTGCTGGATCAGCCAGCGTCCCGGGCTCGTGCCCACCTCCTCGGTGAAGCGGCGGACGAAGGTGCGCAGGCTCATGTGGGAGTGCTCGGCCAGGTCCGTCAGGGCCATCGGCTCGTGGAGGTTCTCCAGCGCCCACTGGCGTGCGGTGGCCGTGCCGCTGGTCGTGGCCTCGGGGACCGGGTGGCGGATGTACTGCGCCTGCCCGCCGTCGCGCCAGGGCGGGACGACGCACATGCGGGCCACATGGTTGGCGACCTCGCTGCCGTGATCCTTGCGGATGATGTGCAGGCAGACGTCGAGCCCGGAGGCGGCGCCGGCGGAGGTCAGTACATCCCCGTCGTCGATGAACAGGACGTTCGGGTCCAGTGCGACCTTGGGAAACCACGAGCGGAAGAGGTCGGCCACGACCCAGTGGGTGGTGGCCGGCCGCCCGTCGAGGAGCCCGGCCGCGGCGAGGACGAAGGCGCCGGTGCAGATCGACACGAGGCGGGTGCCGGGAGCGACTGATCTGAGCGCCTCCACCACGGCCTGTGGCACCTCCGGGGTGACGGCGGTGGTGCTGAAGGGCGGGATGACGACGGTGTCGGCGGTGCTCAGCGTCTCGGGGCCGTGCTCGGTGGTGATCGAGAAGTCGGAGTTGGTGCGGACCGGGCGGCCGTCGACGGTGCAGGTGAGGACCTCGTAGTGACCCTCTGTCGCCCCGAACACCCGGCTGGGAATGCCCAGTTCGAACGGATACACCCCGTCGACGGCCAGAACGGCAACTCGGTGAACGGATGTCATGGCGTGATCCCGTCGATAGTTGGCATTCATGCCATGGTATCGCTCTGCGGCGGAGGTCACGCTGGACGCACGGGGAACGCCGCCGCCAGGCGCGTGACTCGTCAACACGCCCGCTATTCAACCGAGTTCGGAGAACAGACCCCGTGAACCCCACAGCACCCGGCCGCCGCAGTGTCCTGGTTGCCGCACTCACGGCCACCGCCCTCGCCGCGGTCGCCGCCGCCCCCTCGGCCGTCGCCGGTCCGCTGTCCCGGGCGCCCGAGAGCGCCGGAGCGGCACGCACCCTCGTCGGCGGACATGGTGACAACGCCCGCCTCGCCTACCAGAAGACCGTCGCCGTCAAGATGATGAGGGGCGTTTTCGAGCGAGGCGACATGTCGGTGGTCGACCGCTTCGTGCGGCCGGACTACATCCAGCACAACCCCCTCGCCCCTGACGGCGCGGAGGCGTTGAAGGCCTTCGGTGCCGCTTGGCGGCAGCAGTACCCGGACGCCACGTACGACATCAGGCGTGTCATCTCCGAGGGCGACATGGTGCTGATGCACTCCAGCATCGTCCTGGTTCCCGGCACCCCTGGAATGGCCGCGTTCGACATGTTCCGGTTCCAGGGCGGGAAGATCGCCGAGCACTGGGACGTGCTGCAGGACGTGCCTGCGACCACGGCCAATGGCAACGACATGTTCTCCACGATCAGCCGCCCGCGGACCGAGGAACCCGGCCCCGCGTACCTCACCGCGCGCAACGAGAAGCTGGTCACCGCGTTCGTCGAGCAGTACCTGGTGAAGAAGGACCTGTCTGCCATCGACACCTACGTAGGCCCCGAGTATCACCAGCACAACCCGTACATCCCCGATGGTGTGGCGGGCGCGAAGGCCGGGCTGGGTGCCTACTACGCACAGTTTCCGCAGTTGGTGGCCACTCCCAAGCGGGTGATCGCGGAAGGTGACCTGGTGGCCGTGCACAGCCACACCGTCAACGTGCCCGGAGAGCGAGGCCAGGCGGTCGTGGACCTCTTCCGGGTGCGCGGCGGCAGGATCGTCGAGCACTGGGACGCCGTCCAGGACGTGCCGGAGTACTCCGCCAACGACAACACCATGTTCTGACGTGCGACGAGGAGGTATCACATGTCCGATCAGAGCGACATCCAGCTGAGTCGGGAAGCGGTCGAGTTCGCGGAGTGGATGGCGGGCCTGGTCGTCCCCGAGCCGGAGGTGGACGCGATCCGCACCCGTGTGGAGAGCGTGCACCTCAGGGCGCGAGAGCCGGAAGGCGTCACGTACCGGGAGGTGGACGCGGGCGGGGTCCTGGGCATCTGGTGCGAGCCGGTCGGCGCCGACACCGGCCATGTCCTGCTGCACGGCCACGCCGGAGGCTCCGTGCTGTCGTCGGCTTACGTCGACCGGAAGCTCGCCGGCCACATCGCCAAAGCCGCCGGGGTCCCCGTCCTGGTCCTGGACTTCCGGCGGTCGCCGGAGCACAAGTACCCCGCCCAACTGGACGACGTGGAGGCGGCCTTCGACTGGCTGGTCTCCGAAGGGTACGAGCCGGGGAACATCATCACGATCGGCCACTCGATCGGCGGGTTCCTCGCCGTCGCGCTGGCGCTCCGGCTCCGCGACCAGGGGCAGCAGATGCCCGGCGCCATCGTGTCGATCTCCCCCTGGTGTGACCTGGAGATCGGCAACGAGACCATGGAGACCAACGCCGGGACGGACAAGATCCTCAGCAAGAGCCTGCTGGAGTTCTTCCGGGAGTCCTGGGTCGGCGGCACGGGCATCGAGTTCACGGATCCCAGGATCAATCTGAACCGGGCGGACCTGACCGGCCTCCCGCCGACCTTGGTCTCATGGGGGACCTACGAGGTGCTGGCCGGCGAGGACGAGGAGTTCGCCGCGCGGGTCCGGGACGCCGGGATCGACACGGCGACCGTGGTGGTGCCGGGCGGTCAGCACTCGTACGTCTTCGGCGCCGGCCGCGTTCCGGAGGCCGACGCCGCGATCGCGCGGATCGGCGCGTGGGTCCGGGAGAAGACGAAGATCTGACGGCGGGACCGCGAACACACAGGGCCGGGGCGGCTGCCGCCCCGGCCCTGTGGCGGTCAGGAGACCGATTCGGTGGTCGGAAGACCGGGTTCCGGCCGTCGGTGCCGGCCGGGCGGCGGGGCGTTCCCCTCCGTGGCCCGGCCGGCCCAGGGGAGTTTCTCCGGACCTTGGCGTGATCCCGTTGGAACTTGGCATTCATGCCATGGTGCCGGGAGGCGGTCTCTCGCCACGCTGGACGCATGACGAATACCACCACCCCCACC